>NZ_JBFUBE010000031.1:0-30775 GCF_056405915.1 Flavobacterium sp. P1_E4 | reverse complement strand
TTTAATAGTTGCATTAAATGATTTGTCTTTGGCCCGAAGTCCGTGATAAGCTAATCGCAAATATTCATCGGCTAGTTTATTGATATCCGTGGGTTCCATTTGTCCAGAACTGGCACGGGAATGCTGCAGCATGTCTTTTACGATACTATCTGCACGTTTGCCATGAAAGTTTATTTTTTCCAGATTTTGTTTTATATCAACTGCTATATTTTTAACTTCTTCAAAATCTCCTTTTTCAATTTCTTCATTCATCTCTTCTAACAATTCACTACTCACTTCACTGAAATTATTCACAAAATTTAATGGATTCTGAATTTCATGGGCAATCCCTGCGGTGAGTTCACCAAGAGAAGCCATTTTTTCGGATTGAATTAATTGTACTTGTGTTGTTTTGAGTTCTTCAAGTGCTTTTTGTAACTCCTCTTTTTGACCAAGGATTTCTGCTGTTCGTTCTGCTACCTGAATTTCTAATTTTGCTTTTAAAATTTCTGACTGTTGGAACTCTTTTTCTAGCTCAATGGCCTTTAACTGTTCTTTTTCCATCTCTTTACGTTGTTTTCTAGTAATGAAAAACATGGCAAAAATCCAAATGATTGAAAAAGAAATTGCAGCGTGAAAATAATTATTCCATTCTTTATGAAAAGAGGAATTAATAAGTTCCGTAAAATCTTCTATAAAATTCACGACGATAAAGGGCAATAAGGAATAAATAAAGGATTTTACAGGTTTAAATTCTTTAAGAGTAAGGCAAAAATATACTAAGCCAAATAACATCAAATTTGCTATCCAAGCAGTTATGCCTTTCTTGGAATCTAGAATAAGTTGCGTAATCATAAACGTTATAGAAAGCCAGAATCCTATAAACAAATACTTATCTATTTGAGGCAATAAAATTTTGCTTTGCAATGTTCTTCGCAAATGACTAAAAACGACTATTAATAGAATATAATCAAAGTTCATATTTAATAATTTAAATAGTAATAAATTATATCGGTAGCATTATAATAAAGGTGGCACCATTGCCTTCTTCTGTTTCAACGTTAATAGTGCCTCCATGTCCTTTCACCACAATATCGTAACTCAGAGACAATCCCAAACCGGTTCCTTCTCCTGTAGGTTTTGTGGTAAAAAAAGGCTGCATTATTTTATCTTTAATTGCATTTGGAATTCCTGTACCATTATCTTTCACCATAATTTCGACAAGATTTCCTTTTTGTTCAGTTGTCACACATAAAACTGGGTTGTATTCTTGGGTTGCTGTTTTTTGTTTTTGGTGTGTGGAATAAAAAGCATTGGTAAACAAATTGAGTAAAACTCGACCTATATCTTGTGGAATTACATCAATCTTTGGAAGTTTTGGATCAAAATGAGTTTCCAGTTCGGCATTGAAGCTTTTGTCTTTGGCTCGTAAACCATGATAAGCCAGTCTCAAATATTCATCGGCAAGGGCATTAATATCTGTTGGTTCTTTTTGTCCTGAGCTAATACGGGAATGCTGTAACATACCCTTTACAATCCCATCAGCACGTTTTCCGTGAAAGATTATTTTTTCTAAATTTTGTTTGATGTCTATTGCAATAGTTTTGGCTTCTTCCGTTTCGCCTTTATCCATTTCATCATGCATTTCATCAATCAGTTCTAAACTAACTTCCGAAAAATTATTTACAAAGTTCAATGGATTCTGAATCTCATGGGCAATCCCGGCAGTAAGCTCCCCCAGCGAAGCCATTTTTTCGGATTGAATAAGCTGAAGTTGGGTGGTTTTGAGTTTATTGAAGGCTTTCTCAATTTCACGAGCATGGACAAGTTCCTTTTCTTTAGCCAAAGCATGCTCCTTTTCAAGAATTCTTTTTCGTTGGAAGCGGTCTATCAAAAATACAACTAACATAAAGAAGACACCATATAGCGTATACGCCCACCAAGTGCGCCACCACGGTGGAGTGATACTAAATGCAACCGAAGCTCCTATTTTATTCCAAACACCATTGCTATTGGCCGCTTTTACCCTAAAAATATAATCCCCCGGAGGCAGATCATAATAATATGCAGTGCGAATATTTCCTACTTCACGCCAGTTGTTATCATAATTCTCCAGTTTATAGGCAAATTTATTTCTTTCGGGGTTAGCATAGTGTATTCCGGTATAATTGATGGAAATACTGTTTTGGTTGTACTTTAGAATAAAATCTTTAGGTACAGACTTTCTATATTTTTGAATAGAATCAATGCCGTAATACATTGAAATATCACCAATTTTAAAATCGGTAATATATACTTTCGGTGGGGTTGAATTTTTAGATACATTATTTGGATTAAAAACAGTGATACCGTTACTACCACCAAAAAACATAAGGCCTTCAGATGTTTTAAGGCATGATCCATCGGCAAAAAGACGCCCTTGTATACCTTCTTCCATCGAAAAGTTATTAAATTGTTTTTCTTCAATACTGAATCTGCTGATTCCATCAAAAGTACTAAGCCAAAGTGCTTTGTTTTTTTCGTCTGACAAAATACCTTGGACACCCATAGAAGGTAAACCATCTTTTGTAGTATATGTTATAATTTTTCCTGTTTTGATATTGTATCTGCTAAGACCACCACCCCAAGTCCCAACCCAAACTATTCCTTCTTTATCAACGTAGAGCGAATTGATGTCTTGCGATTTTAAAACATCACCTTTTTTCTTATCAAATGCATGTCTTACTATTTTATCGGTATCATAATTATATAGAAATAATCCATTATTGGAAAGTAGCCATATTCCTTGTTCAGTGCTCTCATAAATATTGGCTACATCATTGCTGTTATTACCTGATCCAAAAGTCTCTGACAAATCAAAACGACGAAATGTTTGACTATTTTTAGCTTTAAAAAAAACACCATTAACCGTGCAATACCATTGATTACCCCTACTATCATTAAATAGACTGTAAATATGAAGTTTATCCATTCTAGGATCCAGAATAGCTTTTTTACAAGTCTTTGTATTTGTATTAAAAAGAAAAAAACCAAGGTTCGTTTGGAAAAGAATTTCATCGGAAGAATTTAAACCAATACCAAAAAACCAAATTACCCCAGATTGTATTTTCGAAATCGGATAAGGTATTACAGAATTGGTAACAGGATCAAAAACATTAAAACCCCCATCGTTAGTCATCCAAATTTTACCATCCCCACTTTCAAATATTTTATTAACCCAGCCTTGAGTAATGGAATTTTTTTCATCTTTTTTATAGACATAGGATTTCAACACAACCCGATTTGTATATCTAAGTAATCCCTGAGCTTCTGTTCCGATCCAAAGATTATCGAAAGAATCCAAATGGAGACAAGTAAGAACATTTTTTGTCAATCTTTGATTTTGACCTTCATTCAACACTTCAAATTGTTCCTTTTTCAGATCAAAATACATTAAACCATAAGTAGTACCTAACCAAATATTCCCTTTTGAATCAAACTCTATTTCAGTAATAAAAAAATCATTACTCTTAATGAATGGTTCTTTTAAAGGATAGGACTTCACTTTACCTGTATTGGGATTCCAGACACTTAGAATTGAATAGACTTCACTACTTGAACTCATCCAGACATTGCCTTTACCATCGCAATTAATTGTGCTATAGTATTGATTACTCAGATATTCGGCTATTGGCCACTTCGCTTTATGAATATTTTTATTTTTGTCAATCCTAAAAAAACCATTAGCGGCAAATACCCAGATATTATCCAAATGGTCTGTAGCAGCTTTATAAACATTTTTTATTTCTTGATTATTGGGTGAATCAAAACGTTTGAGTGCATTACTTTTTTCATCTTTATAGAAAAGAGCATGAGTTGATTTTAAACCAACAAAAGAATCCACTCCAAAATAAATCCGCCCTCTCGAATCCCCATTTATAGTGATTATCGAGGGTTGTGATCCCAAAGGAAAATCCGTTAGCTTTAAAAAATCATAGTTCTTGAATGTTTTTGTAACGGGATTATATTCACTGAGTAGCTCTGTGCAGCCAATCCAAATATGGCCATCCTGAGCTTCAAAAAGTTTTTTGGTTAAAATGCTGCCCATTTTTTTGGGATCTTTGGGATCTACATCATAATGTTTAAATTCATACCCATCATATTGCACAAGTCCATTACTGGTTGTTATCCAGACTATACCTTGCTTGTCAGTGATAATATCGGTGATAAAAGTGCCTCCCAAATCAGGATAAACGGTAAAATTACTGGAATTAAGTTGTGCGAAAACAGAGGAATAAAATACCTGAAAACCGACTAATAAGATAACAAAAAAGTACTTTTTCATAATCCAGCTATTTTTATTAATTTGTTTGAGAACAATCTCACTTACTAAATCTTCTTAGGTCCTTTTTTTCAGCTATCATCTTCTTATTTATAATGAAGTAAGCCTAAAACATTCGAAAACCGATAACTTGTAGAGTAGATTGGGTAGCAAAAAATAAAAAATATAACTAAATCTATATCAATAGATTACACATATTAAAATTACATAAAAATTAACAAACTTATTACTCCATTTTCAATTTAAATACAAACACTTTATAAGTAGGGCAAACACATGAATTTAAATAATGGCCGCAGATTCGCAGATTTATTTATTGGAAAGCTGATTTATTTATTTTAAAGAAATTAATTAGCGCTAATTCCACTAAAAACGGTTAATTCGGTATAGAAATTTAAATTAAAATCTGCTAATCAGCGGTAAAAAAACTCATTCATTCGCCCCGTATTTATAAGGCGCAATTTTAATACAATTCAAAAAATTAAAATAATGGAGGTAAATAATTTCCATTTAATCCACAAAAAAACCGTCACCTCTTAAGCATAATTGGCGGCGGTTTCCCTTAAAAAAAAATTTATTTCTTTACTAATTCAAAACTATTTTTTTTCTAATTCTCGTATATAGTTGACCAATTTCCATCTTTGGTCGTCTGTTAAAAGTTCAAAATAGGTAGCCATTGGAGCTTTCCCGTTGGTTATCTTCCAAAAAATAGCGCCATCGGTTTGACTTTTTACATTCAAAGCCAAAAAATTGGCAGGATGTGGTTGCAAGGTAAGACCTGCTTCTCCATTTCCCTGTCCTTTTACACCGTGACACAACACACACATCTGATTAAATACTTCCTTTCCATCCTCTGTTGCCTTCTGATTTCCTACAAACGGATTTTTCAATGAATTAGAATATTCTGGTGCAACCCAGCTTATTTCTTGCGCGATACTTTTTGTTCCCGACACAATTAGTAAAGCTAGTACTACGAAAATTTTGAATGCTACTTTCATGGCTTTGTGCTATTAAATTATAGATCAAATTTAAGAAAACGTTGTAGCAATAAAGCTGACATTTATCATGAAATCAGCACTTTTTTAAGTAAAAAGCAAAATAATTAGAAAAAATTAATAAATATCAGATATAATCAAAATTTACTGATTATTCCATAAATTATTTAACGGTGTAGCATCCATAAATATACCATTATCAATAGAAATTGATTTTATTGTTTTATTTGATTTTAAAGAAATTACTGTGTTTTTTTGATTCGCTTGCCAAATGGCAGGGTTTTGATGTAAAACCTCTTTTGTATCATCCTTATACACAACAACAACATCAAAAGGAATGGCAAAACCACCTACATTTTTAACCCAAATTGTATTTTTTGAATTACCATTTTCCACTTTTTCAATCATTAAATCAATGTAGTTATTGGTAAAAAACCAATTGTTGAAAAACCAATTTAAATTTTTACCTGAACTAGTATTTATACAGTTGAAAAAGTCCCAAGGAATTGGATGTTTCCCATTCCATGTATCCATATAAAAATGCAGTGCTTTTTTAAATTGCTCGTCTCCAAGCATATCTTTCAGGGCAAGATAAGAAAGAGAAGCTTTTCCATATGAATTATTACCATAACCCGCATCCGAAACTTGAGTTGACATCGAAATTATAGCTTGATCTTCCTCTGTCGACGGGTCATTAATGTATTGATTGACTCTGAACTCCTTATAAAATTTATCGGCTGCCTCTTTGCCATGTTCTGCTATACCAATCAAATATTCAAAAGTAGTAGCCCAACCTTCATCCATAAAAGCATATCGGGTTTCATTTATTCCCATATAAAAAGGGAAATAAGTATGTGCTATTTCATGATCCTGCACCAATTGTGCAAAAACTGGATCCCCCATTTGAGAATCATTAACCATCATAGGATATTCCATATCTGCAAATCCCTGAAAAGCTGTCATCTTAGAGTATGGATAAGGTACACCCGGCCAATTATTGGAAAACCAAGACAACGCATAATTGTTATTTTTAACAGAGTTTCTAAAATCAGTTCCTTTTACTAGATCATAAGCGGCTTGAGTACTGGTTCGGCGATTGGTTTTGGCATCTACGATGACACTTCCTGCATCCCATACATAATGATTGCTTAAGGCAAAACAAACATCGGTAATGTTGTTAGCCTGAAATTTCCAACTGTTCCAATCATTCTGTTGGGTTACGCGCCCTTCGCTCATTTCTTTGTCATTGGCTATTTGCATTACCTCATCTGTGGTGTATGATTTTTTTAAACGGGCAGCAAACTCAGGTTGCAAAACTTCGTCTGGGTTCAAAAAATCACCTGTTCCGTAGACAACATAATTTTTGGGTGCCTTTACTGTATAGGTATAATCATTAAAGTCATTATAAAACTCTTGGCGATCAGTATGAGGCAATCTATCCCATTTATTATAATCGTCAAAAACCGACACTCTAGGATAGCTATAAGCAACATAAAAAGTAGTTTCGTCTATTTGCCCTTCTCTTCCGCTTTCTTTAGACAATGGGTAATTCCATTCAATTTCAAGTGTTGCTTTAGACTGTGGAAGTATAGGCTTTTTCATCTTTACATTGCCAACTGTTCCCCATTTTCTGGCATCTTCTTTGTAAACTTCTCCATTTATCTTTAAAAAAGTAATAGTTAGTCCATCTGACAAAAAATCATCACTTACATTACCACTTCTGGGAGAAGAAGGTTTATGCAAATTATTTACAAAGCGAATTGCCATATTATTCAAAGTATCGCTACTGTTATTTTCATACACAATAGTTTCGATTCCGCTTACTATTTTTGTGGTGGTGTTTACGGTAATATCCATAGTGTATTTACCATGATTCTGCCAATACTTTTTACCTGGCAAACCATCCATAGATCGGGTTCCTTTTGCGTAAGCATCTTTAATGTTTCTGGGCATATAGAGATCTTGTGCAAAACCACTTTGAGCAAGAAATAGAAATGCTAATAATAATTTTAACAGGGCTGGTTTTCTCATTTTTAGATTATCAGTTTTGATGATTGTTATAAATAATAATCAGTAAGTCTGAAAATGAAGATTTTTGTAACAAAATTTTAAGTTTTTTTTACCCAATTTGTCATTACAAATTATAAACCTCTTTAATTAGAAAGTTAATCAGCAAATACAGGATAGCACCAAAAGCTATGAAATAATGAAATCTAATATCCTAGTGCCTCTGGTTGTTTGCAGATTATGAAAATGCGTATTTTCTACTAAAAGAAAATACGATTAAAAATAGTCTTTTCATTAAATTTGCAGATGGATGGATAGGCATTTGTGTTTGCGGTAAGTAGACTAAATTTGCCTATACTATAATTGTTCTTCTAATTTCAAAATCTTTTCTTTAATTTCATTTTCAGTCAATTCCGTTTTAGTATTTGATTTTAATAAATTTTCAAGTATTATACCTTGCGCTTTTATTAACGCTTTTTCTGAACTTATTTTTATATCAGCATCAATTCCTTTATGTTCCCAATTGGTATTTGTGATTGAATTTTTTTCAATTGAAATTGGAATAAATAAATGATATTTGTTGCCAATAAAAAATGCTTTAACTGGATTTGCTGCTCCATAAGTTTTATCTCCAATTACCTTTGCAATTTTATTTTGTTGCAAATTATATGCAAATGCCTCAGCGGCAGAAATAGTTTTATTGTTTACAAGAATATATACTGGTTTATCTAAATACTTTTTTCCATTCACTTTTTGTGTTGTGTAAGATTTTGTAGTTTTATGATCGTACCTAGTGTAAGTTTCATTTAATTTTATTTTTTTATCAAAAAAGTAACTTAAAAATAGTTCGACCATTTTACCATCTCCACCTTGATTGTTTCTTAAATCTATAATTAATGCATTAGTATTTGAAACAAAATTCATTGTCGCATCAAGAATATATTGAGCAGATTTGTTTCCTTCGGGAAATCCAGTATACACGATATAACCTATATTCCCGTCTAATCTTGTAACTTTTTCAAAACCATAATTCCATTGTTTATTAATAGCATCATATTCTTTCAACAATTCTTTTTCATTAACAGTTTTTTCTTCATTTTCTTGACTTGGGCGATATAACACATTGAAATGTAAATCATTTCCATTTTTAGTTAAATAAGAAGAAAGAGATTTTGCAAATGCTGCATCAGTAAGATTATCAAAAGTTTTAAGCTCTATTTCTGATTTTAATTTTTCAGAAAGTTGATTTGCCACATCCTCAAAAATGTAATATTCATTAATTCTATCTGCTATTTCAGTTATTTGTTTATTTCGTTCAGTCAAATCCTGGGCATTTGCATTTGAGTTGAAGCAGATAGGAATGCAGGCTAATAATAGATTAAATAATATTCTCATTTTTTTAAAGTTTACAATTAGTAATTATTTTTTTTAAAGTTTTATCTAGCAAATCAATTTCTTCCAATGACAAACCATCAAGTGCTGTTTCCCTGTTTATTTGGATAATTGGGCTTATTAATTCTATAGTTTTTTTTCCTTTTTCGGTTAATTTGATATTAAATTTTCTTCTATCTTCTGTATGAATAGTTCTGTTTAGATAATCTTTTTTTACCATTAATTCTATCATTCTCGTGACGGATGCATTGTCTTTAAATATAAGATTTGCCAATTCATTTTGCGAAATTTCTGCATCCTTGTTAAAGATTATCAAGACTAAACATTGATCTACTGTAATATCTTTTACAATTTTCGCAATATTTTTCTGCGCTAATTTTCTATACTCTTTAATTGCTTGCTCAATTGAATAAAGTACTGTTCCTGTTGGGTTTTTAATATTCATAATAATTTTATTTGATACAAATATAATTGATATATCAATATAAATTAAAAAAAATATTTTTTTTAACGATTATTGATTCAAAATCGAACTGTTTTATATTTATGATTAAGCTAAACTCTTTTGGATTACGGAAGTAATTTACAAATGATAAAACGCTTTAATTAGAAAGTTAATCAGTAAATACAGGATAGCAACAATTAAAGCTAATGCAATAATGAAAGTAATAATATTTAATACGATATTAGGAATAAAACTCAGTCTGGGATGCACATAAAAAGGTTCACGATGCAAATGCTCGTGCATAGTTTTGGCAGCTATTTTTATCTTCTTTTTGATGTCTCTAGAATTTAGAAATCTATTTATCAATAGGAAATCATACAAATCCAATAGCTAATACTAAAAACAGCTAAATGATTACCACAACAAATATAATCATTTAAAAAACAACATCTTATAATCACTAATAAAAACAGTCAATCTTACAAAATTTGTAATTCTATTTTTTTTATGAATAAAAAAAGCCGTCACATTTTTGAAACGTGACGGCTCTTAAAAAATTTTGAAACGAC
Source organism: Flavobacterium sp. P1_E4 (assembly GCF_056405915.1). Lineage (NCBI taxonomy): Bacteria > Pseudomonadati > Bacteroidota > Flavobacteriia > Flavobacteriales > Flavobacteriaceae > Flavobacterium > Flavobacterium sp. P1_E4. Next base: position 21,067 of record NZ_JBFUBE010000031.1, on the reverse strand, counting down.
TATAAAATATAATCAGTATTGATAAAATTAGATTCTTTGCTGTTTAGCAATTCTTGCAATATTTCATTATTATAAGCATTGTCTTTTGAAGCAACGAAAGTTCTGATAGAGAAAGAACGTAAAGCATCATGAATACTCAATGTCCCGAAAGCTGAATCTTTTCTTCCAGTAAATGGGAAAACATCCGGTCCTCTTTGGCAAGAACTATTCAAGTTTACTCTACAAACCAAATTCACCAAAGTATCGATAAGCGGCGCAATGGTTTTAATATCTTTTCCGAACAAACTTACTTGTTGACCGTAGTTTGACTCAGCCATATCATTCAAAGGTTCTTGAATATCTTTGAATGTCAAAACTGGTACTACTGGACCAAATTGTTCTTCTTGATATACACGCATTTCTTTGTTTACTGGAAACAAAACCGCTGGAAATATAAAATTATCAGAGCGTTCCCCTCCTTTTGCATTGATTACTTTTGCTCCTTTACTGGTAGCATCATCAATCAATTCTTGAATATAAGCTGGTTTTTCGGTTTCAGGAAGTGGTGTCAAAGCAACTCCTTTTTCCCAAGGATTTCCAAATTGCAATGAATCAACTTTGGCAGCAAAACGTTTGTTAAACTCATCTGCAATCGATTCATGAACGTATAAAAGTTTCAATGCCGTACAACGTTGTCCATTAAAAGACAAAGTTCCCATGATACATTCTTGGATAGCCAAATCTAAATCGGCATCCGGTAAAATTATTGCTGGATTCTTCGCTTCTAAACCTAATACCAAACGTAATCTGTTTTTGTTTGGATGTTGGTCTTGCAAAGCGATAGCTGATTTACTGTTTCCAATCAAAGCCAAAATATCCACTTTCCCAGATTTCATTATTGGCGAAGCGATTTCACGTCCTCTACCATAAACAATACTGATTACTCCTTTTGGGAAACTGCTTCTAAAAGCTTCCAATAATGGAGAAATTAATAGAACTCCATGTTTTGCTGGTTTGAAAATTACAGGGTTACCCATAATCAAAGCAGGAATAAGTAATGTAAAGGTTTCGTTCAATGGATAATTGTAAGGTCCAAGACACAATACCACTCCAATAGGTCCTCTACGCACCATGGCATTTATACCTTGCACTTTAGAAAAATGAGCTGAACGACTGTTCAATTCTTTATAGCTTTCAATAGTATCGTTAATATATTCTACCGTTCTGTCAAATTCTTTTTCGGAATCACCAAGTGTTTTTCCAATTTCCCACATCAAAAGCTTAACTACTTCAGTACGGGTTTCTTTCATTTTGACTACAAACTTCTCCATGCACTTAATACGATCAACAACTTTCATCGTTGGCCACAAACCTTGTCCATTATTAAAAGCTGTTTTTGCAGACTCAGCCACTTCTAGTGCTTCTGCTTCACCCATAAAAGGAATAGAACCTAATAAAGTTGGCTCATATTTTTCGGTTGAAGAAATTGTAGAATATACAGGTGTTGTTTTTCCAGTCCATTTTTTCAATTCACCATTTACCAAATAAGTATCTTGAATAAGAGGTGTTGTAATTTGAAATTCTTGAGGTATTGTATTCATTCCGTGGTTATTTTGGTTGTTTTTAGATTTAAAAAAGAGACCAAAAAAGCCTCTCTTTTTATTGTTCATGATATTATACTATATCACCATTCCATTCTATGATACCACCAACTAAATTATAGGCATTTTCTATCCCTAACTCGTTCATGATTTCACATGCTTTTGCACTTCTCATACCTGAGCGGCAGTATACATAATAATTTTTACTTTTATCCAATGCTGAAATAGCATCTATAAATTCCTGCCCCTTATGAATATCGATATTTATAGAACCTTCAATTATGCCTTGATCACATTCATCTTCAGTTCTTACATCTAATATTACTGCATTTTCATCTGCTTCAAATTGGGAAACCCATTCATCTTGTGTCAAATTCATAATATTTATTTTTTCGTAAAAATACGAGATTTTCCTCAAACAATACACCTCTTTTTTGTGAATTAATCAATAAACTAAAGAAAACGTTTTCGTAAAAATCAATATTCAACAAATGCAAACATCTGTTATTTATAGTTTAAAATCAGGACTTAATTATCCGATTCTTTTCTGTATTTCATAATTTATTACAGGTACTTCCCTCTTCATTTATCGAAGACTTCTCCTTTTTTATTACTTTTACAGTGTTGGAAATCCAACTCATTTCAAAATCAAAAATCAAAATGCCAGAACAGTTAAAAAAAATATTTCCATCCTTTTCAAAAGAACTGATTCAAGATATAATAGCAAACCAAGTCATTAAAAACTTTAGTTCGGGCGAAGTTATTATGCGCACTGGACAATACATTAAAAATACTGTTTTAATAACCAAGGGAAGCATTAAAGTCTATCGTGAAGACGTTGATGGTGGTGAATTTTTCATGTACTATTTACAACCTGGACAAGCATGTGCGTTATCTATGGTATGTGCCATTAATAATGAAAAAAGCCAAATTATGGCAAAAGTGGATGAGGATGCCGAACTCATTATGGTTCCTCTCCCATTGATGGACAAATGGATGATGCAACATCGAACTTGGTATGAATTTGTGATTGGCAGTTACCGAAATCGCTTTGAAGAAGTACTGGAAGTTATAGACAGTATTGCATTTAGAGCTATGGATGAGCGCCTGGAATTTTACCTAAAACGCCAAGTTGAAGCTTGTGGCTGCAAAGAACTTAAACTTTCCCATCAAGAAATTGGATCTGATTTGAATACTTCCAGAGAAGTTATTTCGAGACTACTCAAAAAAATGGAACAAAGAGGCTTGGTGGTTTTGCATCGCAATCAGATTGAGATTTTGATGTAATTTTTAAATTCCAAATCATAACTTCTTCAAAAGTGACAAAAGTTACAGTTCGCCAAAAATAGTCTTTGCATCTTTGCCTCAAACAAAATATAAAACATGGAATACTTCGGTTATTTGGCATCTATCATAATAGGCCTCTCATTAGGATTAATAGGTGGTGGAGGTTCTATTTTGACTATTCCCATATTGGTTTATTTATTCAAAATAGATCCAAAATTGGCCACTAGTTATTCTTTATTTATAGTTGGTATTACTGCTTTATCAGGATGTTACACTCATTACCGAATGGGGAATCTCAAAATCAAATCGGCAATGTATTTTGCAGTTCCTTCAGTATTTTCAATATTGGTTATCAGGGAAGTAATCATTTTAAAAATTCCCAATGTTATTTTTACGATAAATGATTTTCAGGTTACCAAAAACTTTTTAATCATGATCATTTTTGCAGTCTTGATGATGGCTGCTTCATTTTCGATGATTCTCAAAACCAATTCTCAAATTCAATCTCATCGTACCAATTATCTTCAATTAGCAATAATAGGCTCTGTTGTTGGAATTGTTACTGGTTTTCTAGGCGCAGGCGGTGGATTTTTAATCATTCCCGCTCTTTTATTTTTTGCAAATTTACCAATGAAACAAGCCGTTGGGACTTCATTATTAATCATCTTTATTAACTCTTCCATTGGATTTGTGGGTGATTTATATATTGGAACCCCAATCAATTATACTTTATTAATAATTATTTCTGTCATAGCTTTTATAGGAATGATTATTGGCACTCAATTGTCTAAAAAAATAGACGGTAACAAACTAAAACCAATTTTTGGCTGGTTCATTTTGGTCATGGGAATCTATATTTTTGTCAAGGAATTTTTCGCTATTTAGAATATTCAAAGCTGCTAAGACACTGAGATTCTATGTCGCTGAAATTAAAAAGTGATTATAAAAAAAATATTCATCAAAATCTTAGAAACTTAGAGACTTAGAATCTCAGTCACTCATTAAATTAAACTTACGTTAAAGTAATTTTTGTCACAGATAGTATCATAAAACAGAATTAACTTTGTATCACATTAAAATTAAAATCATGCAAATAGAACAAATATATACAGGATGTCTGGCACAAGGTGCTTATTATATCACTTCCAATGGTGAAGCAGCTATAATTGACCCACTAAGGGAAACACAACCTTATTTGGACAGAATCGAACGTGACGGAGTCAAGCTGAAGTATATTTTTGAAACTCATTTTCATGCCGATTTTGTTTCGGGACATTTGGATTTAAGCAAAGAAACGGGCGCTGCAATCGTTTATGGACCAACAGCACAACCCGAATTTAAAGCCACTGTTGCAACAGACAACCAACTATTTGAAATAGGGAATATCAAAATAAAAGTATTGCACACTCCTGGTCACACCATGGAAAGTTCTACGTATTTACTAATCGACGAAGAAGGAAAAGATCATGCAATTTTCTCTGGAGACACCTTGTTTATTGGTGATGTAGGAAGACCTGATCTTGCCCAAAAAGCAGCTTCGATGACACAGGAACAATTGGCTGGATTATTATATCATTCGTTAAGAGACAAAGTGATGACTCTTGAAGATGATGTCATTGTTTATCCTGCTCATGGCGCCGGTAGTGCTTGTGGTAAAAACATGAGTAAAGAAACCGTTTCGACCATTGGAAACCAAAAAGCAACCAATTATGCTTTGAGAGCCAATATGACCGAAGCCGAATTCATCACCGAAGTGACTGATGGACTGCTACCTCCTCCAGCCTATTTTGGAATGAATGTGGCTATGAACAAAAAAGGATACGATAGTTTTCAGGAGGTTTTACAAAACGGCATGCACGCCTTATCTGTAACCGAATTTGAAACTATAACCGAAGATACGGGTGCCCTAATTTTGGACACGAGAAACAACGGAGATTTCACCAAAGGTTTTATTCCGCAATCCATAAACATAGGAATCAATGGCGATTTCGCCCCTTGGGTAGGTGCTTTGATTGCCGATGTAAAACAACCCATTATATTAGTAACCGAATTAGGACGAGAAAAAGAAACTGTAACTCGTTTGAGTCGCGTGGGTTTTGACAATTTAGTGGGACATTTAGAAGGTGGTTTTGATACTTGGAAAAAAGCGGGCAAAGAAATTGACACCGTAAACCGAATCACTGCAGAACAATTCAAAGCACAAGTGAAAATTGGCGAAAGCAAAATCATTGACATCCGTAAACAAACTGAATATAGCGCTGAACATATCGAAGAAGCTTTCAGCAAACCGCTGTCGAACATCAACGACTGGATAAAAGACATTGACCCTAAAGAGCATTTCTTTATGCATTGTGCGGGTGGCTATCGCAGTATGATTGCAGCATCCATTTTGCAAGCCCGTGGTTTTAGAAATTTCAGCGAGATAGAAGGCGGATTTAATGCCATTGCCAAAACCGATATTCCAAGAACTGATTTTGTGTGTCAAAGTAAAGTATTGAAATAAAAAATATTCAAAATAGCCCAAACAATTCATTAACCTATAAATACTTTTAACATGAAAAAAAACATGGGTGCTACAGACAAATTGATTCGGACTGCAATCGGAATTAACATAACGATATTATATTACTCAGGAATCATAAATGGTATTCTAGCCATTATTTTATTAGCTTTAGCATTTATATTATTACTAACCAGTTTCATTAATTTTTGCCCATTTTATAGACTTTTAGGAATAAACACCAACAAAAAAAAATAAATTATGGACGAAATTCAATGCTGTGTAGTTTCCTGTGAGAAACCTTTGGACAAAGTTTATTGGGACAACCAATATCAATCCAATACTATAGGTTGGGATTTAGGTGAAGTATCTCCTCCTTTAAAAAGTTATATTGACACATTAAAAGATAAAAACATTCGAGTTTTGATTCCAGGTTGTGGAAATACCTATGAAGCCGATTATCTTTTGGAACAAGGTTTTACAAACGTTACCGTAATTGACATAGCTCCGACTTTGGTCGAAAATCTAAAAACCAAGTTCAAAGACAATCCCAATATAAACATTGTATTAGGGGACTTTTTTGAACATCAAGGCGAGTATGACGTAATTCTCGAACAGACATTCTTTTGTGCCTTGCCACCAACGATGCGACAAAAATACGTTTGGAAAATGCATCAACTTTTGGCTCACAAAGGAAAAATTGCGGGATTATTATTCAACCGAACATTTGAAAGTGGCCCACCTTTTGGCGGAAGCCAAGAAGAATATAATTTGCTTTTTCAACAGTCTTTTGATTTTCTAAAGATGGAAGTTTGTCAAGATTCTGCCACACCAAGAGCTGGTTCCGAATTATTTATTGAATTACAAAAAAATAGCGAAGTGTTGGTCAATTTATACCCATATGAAGGTATTACCTGTAGTGGTTGTAAAAATACCGTTTCTGAGAAATTCGCAGCACTTGAAAATGTTTTAAACGTAAGTATGAGCGCCAATTTTTCTGAAGTATTAATCGTCAGTAAAAATGAAATTGCATTGGAAGCATTGCAAAAAGAAATCGCTTACGATACCAAATATAAAATTGGAAATAAACTATAAAAATTGCCTTGAGCTAAAGCAGCAGGCAATTCAAAATAAACTTTCTTAAACCCAAAAAATGAAAGATTTACTATTCACCAACTGGCATGTTATGCGGATTTTTCGCTTTGCTTTTGCTATGTTTTTATTTGCACAAGCTTATTATACAAACGAATGGTTCTTCATCGCCTTTGGATTATTTTTCTTTGTTCAGGCTATTTTTAATACAGGTTGTGAACCCAATGGCTGTGCAATTCCTAAAAATAAATACGCCAAAAAATGAGTACTTTCAATGATATCATTCAATCCGAAAAACCAATTTTGGTTGATTTTTTTGCTACTTGGTGTGGCCCTTGCCAAACATTGGCTCCTATTCTGAAACAAGTCAAAGACAATCTGGGTGACCGAATTTCAATCATCAAAATTGATGTGGACAAAAACCAACAAATCGCTGCTCAATACCAAGTTCGTGGCGTTCCCACCATGATCCTTTTCCAAAAAGGAAAACAGTTGTGGAGACAATCCGGAGTTTTAAGCTCAACTGATTTGATTAAAGTAATTGTAGAAAAAAGCAATTCATGACACGAAAAGCCATTATAATCACTGGCATCGGAATTGTCATAGGAGCTATCTTAGGCTATTTGTACTATCACTTTGTGGGGTGTGCTTCGGGTAGTTGTGCAATAACCTCAAAACCCGTAAACTCTACTCTTTATGGTAGTTTACTAGGTGGATTGTTGTTTAATATGTTTGTAAAAGAAGAGAAAAAGAAATAAAGTGATTAGTGAAAAGTAATTAGTGATTGACTTAGAATTTAATAGCAATCCGAATTATTTGAAAAAAAATAACGTAGAAACCTAGAAGTTACTATCAAACCGTCTTCCTATAATTTAAAATCGCCCAAAGATTAAAAAATACGGCGAAACAGGATAATGCCAAAAATTGTGTTCCAAGTTCTGAAATGACGCTTCCTTTCAGATAAACCATGCGCATGACCTCCATAAAATATTTCAATGGATTAAAAATGGTTATGTACTGAGCCCATTCAGCCATACTGTTGATTGGAGTGAATAAACCACTCATCAATATCAAAATCAGCATAAAAAAATACATCACAAACATGGCCTGTTGCATCGTATTGGAATAATTGGAGATAACAAGTCCAAAGCCCGAAATTCCCAAAATATAGAGTGCTGCAAAAAAATAGATGGTACCCAAACTGCCTGCTGGAGACAATCCGTAAACGACATAAGCCAAACCAAAAGCGATCGTAATTACCGTAAATCCGATTATCCAATACGGCAGTAATTTTGAAATTATAAAAATAAACTTTGGGATCGGAGTCACATTAAGCTGTTCCATCGTTCCTGCCTCCTTCTCTCCTACTATATTCAGAGCCGGGAGAAAACCGCAAAGCATTGTGAGCACCATTACCATCAAAGCGGGAATCATATAAATTTTGTAGCTCAAATGAGGATTAAATCGGTTTTGGGAAACAATTTCTATAGACGGAAACTTTGTCTTAGTTGCAGATTGAATCCATTTCTCACGTATTTCTGCAGAAAAATCAGTTACGATGCCTGAAAGATATGCACTACCCAATCCTCCTTTTGTGCCATTGACAGAATTAGCAGAAATCAGAAGATGCGCTGTTTGTTCACGAACTAAATCTTTTTCAAAATTGGCAGGAATTTCCAAAATAATGTCCGCCTTGTCTAGTTCAATTTGATGAAGGGCTTTTTTAGAATCATCAACAACGGAAGTCAATTTATAATAACCGGAAGATATTACCTTTTGAACCAATTGATTTGAATAACCACTGTGATCATTATCAACCACGCACAGATTTATGTTTTTAATCTCAAAATTAGCCGCAAGCGGAAATACCAACAAGACCATAACCGGGAATAATAAAATCATCCTAGGCATAAACTTATTGCGTACAATCTGTTTGAATTCCTTTTCTAATAAAAACTTTATCATAGCTACTCCAAACGATTTTTAAAATTTCTTAAACTTACTCCAACAATTACCACAACCATAAATCCGAGTATTAGCAATTCCTTATAAATGGTAGAAACTCCGGTTCCTTTAATCATAATATCTTTAACAGCTATGATGTACCATTTTGCCGGAATAATATTAGACAGTAACTGCAATGGCAAAGGCATATTTTCGACAGGAAAAATCATTCCTGATAGCAGCATTATAGGCATCATAAAAATCATCCCCGCTATCAACATGGCCGCAATTTGGGTTTCTGTAATGGTAGAAATCAACAATCCCAATGAAAGCGCTACAAAAATAAAAAGCATCGAAAGGATTACGAGCCAAAACAGACTTCCGGCAACAGGAACCCCCAAAACAAAGACTGCCAACAACAACACCGATACTGTATTGACACAAGACAATAAAAAGTAAGGAACCGCTTTGGCAAGTATTATATAAATAGGCTTTAGAGGTGAAACAAGCAATATTTCCATAGTACCCATCTCTTTTTCGCGAACGATGGCTATGGACGTCATCATCGCGCAAATCAGCATCATAATAAGTCCCAAAACTCCGGGAACAAAATTATAAGCATCTTTCATTTGGGGATTGTAGAGCATTTTTACTTCTGGCAAAATCTGAAAAGGGACTTTCATTCCTTGCATTAAATCCTGCTGATAATCCATTATGATGGCTCTGGCGTAATTGGTTACTGCAGTTGCTGTATTTGGGTCGGTCGCATCAGCTATTAACTGAATATGGGCATTGCCCGAATGCAATAGGTTGGACTCGAAATTTTCGTCGAAAACAATTACCAATCCTATTTTGCCTTCTCGAAATTCGTGTTCGATTTGAGAAGGATCACTAAGATATTCCGCAACATCAAAATAGTTACTCGAATTTATCCGTTCGATTATTTTTCTGGAAGTACTGCTTTTTGAAGGATCGTAAACTGCTACCTTAGAATTTTTAACTTCGGTTGTAATGGCAAATCCAAAAAGAAGGATTTGGCAAATAGGCATTAGCAAAAGGAGCATCATTGTTCGCAGATCGCGAAAAATATGCAGAAATTCCTTTTTTACAAATGCTCTAAATTGCTTCATGTTTTTTAAATCAATTACTTTTTTCCTGCAAGGTTTTTTTCAAACCTTGTAGGTATTCGAATGTACAAGGAGCAATACCTACAAGGTTTGAAAAAAACCTTGCAGGAATCCACACCTCATCGTTACTTGTTTTTTGTGCGATTTCATTCTAATCTGCTTTACGCATTGCTTTTCTGGCTAATTGTTGAAATACTCCATCCATGTCATTGGCGCCATATTGGAGTTTGAGATTCTTTGGTGTGTCCAAAGCACTTATTTTTCCATCGACCATAATCGAAACGCGATTACAGTATTCGGCCTCGTCCATATAGTGCGTAGTGACAAAAACGGTTATACCACGAGCAGAAGCTTCATAAATGAGTTCCCAAAATTGTCTTCGGGTCATAGGATCGACACCACCTGTAGGTTCGTCAAGAAATACAATTTTTGGGTTGTGAAAAATCGAAACTGAAAAAGCTAATTTCTGTTTCCAACCTAATGGCAAATCTTTGACCAAAGTATTTCGTTCTGCTTCAAAATGTAACGTCTTCAGCAACTCATCTGTTTTTAGCGCTATTTCTTTTTCGGGCATTCCATAAATCCCAGCAAACAGCCGAATGTTTTCCCAAACTTTGAGGTCATTATAGAGGGAAAACTTCTGACTCATATAACCTATGTTTTTTTTAATTTGTTCGGGATTTTTATGAATATCAAAACCAGCCACAGTTCCTTTGCCCGATGTCGGTTTACTTAAACCGCAAAGCATACGGATGGCAGTGGTTTTGCCGGCTCCATTAGCACCGAGAAAACCAAAAATCTCTCCTTGATTTACTTCAAATGTAACGTCGTCAACAGCAGTAAAATTACCGAAGCGTTTCACAAGATTATTGACCGTAATAGCATTCATAGTTCTATTTTTTTCTTTTTAAAATAATAGCAAAAAAGCTAAATCTTCCCCTTTAGCCCCGATTGCAGTGGAAATCCTTTTGTGCCGGGGTTCGGCACAAAAGATTGTAACGAAAAGCGGGACAATATATCCTAAAAACGCCTAATCTTTCTGCTCCAAATCAATAATCGAATTCTCTTTTAATGTTTTTCAAAATCTAAACTCATATAGCAATCTTCAATTTTGGGTTCGGTTTGATGGATAGTAATATTTGTATGACCACTTTTTATTAAGAAAGATTCTAGTTCGTTTGTTGAAATTGGTTCGTTTTTGAAAGTAACGTGATGGGAATCGCCAAACGCAAAACAGGATTTTACATTCGGGAACTGTCTGATATCTTTCAATAATTTGTACATATCATTGCTCTGCACCGACCAAAGAGATGCTCCGAACTGGCTGACCATATTTTGGGGCGTGTCAATTTTGAGTATTTTACCCTCGGCAATCAAGGCAATGCGGTCGCACAAAGTAGCTTCGTCCATATAAGGCGTGGAAACCAAAATCGTGATGCCCTGTTCTTTTAATTTTTTGAGCATTTCCCAAAACTCTTTTCGGGAAACGGGATCGACGCCCGTTGTGGGTTCATCAAGAAATAATACCGACGGCTTATGAATCAAAGCGCAAGACAAGGCTAATTTTTGTTTCATTCCTCCCGAAAGAGCACCTGCTTTACGGGTTTTAAAAGGTTCGATTTGTTGATAAATATCTTTTATGAGATCGTAATTTTCTTCGATAGTGGTGTTAAAAACGGTGGCAAAAAAAGTGAGGTTTTCTTCAACGGTCAAATCCTGATAGAGCGAAAATTTTCCAGGCATATAACCGACCCTTTGCCTGATTGCCTTAAAATCTTTGACCACATCAAAACCATCTACAGATGCGTTTCCCGAATCGGGTTTTAAAAGTGTGGTTAGAATGCGAAAAATAGTGGTTTTACCTGCGCCATCGGGGCCAATCAACCCGAAAATCTCACCTTTATTGACCTGAAAAGACACATCACGTACAGCCGTTATTTTTCCGTTGCCATACGATTTGTTAATATGGTTTACGTTGATGGGAAAATTAGTGTCGCTATTACTCATTGGAATGTTTTTTTATCAAAAGACGACATCGCCGTACATCCCTATTTTTAAAGCTCCGTCATTTTTAACTCGAATTTTTATGGCATAAACTAAGTTCGCTCTTTCATCTTTGGTTTGAATGGTTTTAGGCGTAAACTCCGCTTTGCTGTTAATCCATTCTATAGTTCCGGTATAGGTTTTGGATTTGCCTTCTTCGGTATCCACATTTATTTTTACAGTATCTCCAATTTTAATTTTGGCAAATTGTGAGGCTGTGATGTAAGCTCTCAGTTTGATAACGGACAAATCGGCTATTTTATAAATTGGTTTACCGATGGTAGCCATTTCATACACATTAGCATATTTAGCCAATACCGTTCCCGAAACAGGATTGGTAATGTTGCATTTTTTGATTTGGTCTTCAATCTGCGCCAATTGAATCCCAACCGTACCGCTTTGTTCATTAAGATTATTGGTTGTGGTCGCTAATTGACTACTCAAAGCATCGATTTTGGATTGTATAATAGCAATCCTATAATTGGCATCATCAAGCTGTTTTTGGGAAGCCACATTTCCTTTTACCAAATTTTCGATTCTTTTTTTGTCTTTAACTGCATTTTCAAGTTCTTTTTGCAAAGCCTCAATTTGGATTTTGCTATCGGGACGGCCCGATAAAATTGCCTTTCCGCTTTGTTTTAGTTGCATTTTGGATAGGTACAATTGTGTGCTGTCTATAACGCCCACTTTTTGTCCTTTTACCAATTGGTCTCCTTCATTAATGTTCAATGCCAAAATTTTTCCATTGGCTTCCGCCGATACAATTGTTTCCGTAGCTTCAAAAGTTCCTGAAGCATCATTGTCCTTTTCTCCTTTACCACAGGAAAAAAAGGGGATGCAAAAAACTATAAGGCTTATTTTATATAAATTGAATTTCATTTTTTGCAAAATTAAATTAGTTACCGCTTATCGTTTTGTAGTTATAAATACTCATAAGTAATTGGACATTGTGTAATGCCTGATTCCCAATAGCTTCACTCTCTTTGTTCATCGCGGACAGTAAATCGTTCATAGCAACAACTCCATTTTCATACATTAATTGATATGATTTTTTGATATTGCCTTTCAGTTTGATGATTTCTTCATCTTTCGCTATAATTGCTTTTTGCTTTTCGATGTCGTTATTGGCTTGAGTCAACTGCAATTTATTGTTGAACAAAAAAGTTTCCTGCTGATTGTTGATTTTGTCCATTTCGATTTTATCCAAATCCTTATTGTTGCTGTTTTTATAGAGCCCAGCGGTACTCCAAGACATACTGATTCCCGCAAGTGCCAATCCGTTGAACTTTGATTGACCGAAATTAATTCCGGGCTCTATCAAAACGCCCGCTCCTAATAAACCGATTTTAGGCATCAAAGAAACGGTATTGATTTCTGAACGGGATTCAGCGAGTTTTAATTGATTGGCATACAAACTCAATTCGGGTCTATGATTACTGATATTATCAACAGATTCAATTAGTACTGGTTTTTCGAGTTTTGCATTTTCTTCTAATTTCTCTCCTGTCAGATAAGACAACATTTGAACATAGCCTTTTCGGGTATAATTGAATTCGATTTTCTTCTGTTCCAAATTCAGCATTTCGGCCTTGACCTCATCTACATCTGAGGCATAAGCCAATCCGTTTTCTTTGGAAAGTCGAACTTTGTTCAGTCCAAGTTTTAATTCATCGTACAAAATATCCAATTGTTTGTTTTGTTCATCGATTAACAAGATTCCAAAAAACAGCTGATTAACGCGTTCTCGAATAGAATACAACGAAACATCAACACTTGATTTTTCTACCTCGGCAACCGATTTTGCAATATCTTTTTGAGTACGTGTCGCACCTCCGTCCCAAATGGTTTGGTTAATTTGGGCAATGCCAATAAACTGGGCTTTATTTTGTTCTCCAGAAGTGGAACCTGGCGCCGAAAATTCAGGCAGCCCAGCAAAAATGTATCCACCAATTCCCGTTACGCTTACCTGTGGAAGATAGGCTTTGTTGGCGTTAGAAATGGTATAGTCAGATGATTTCGAAATCAAATCGTACTGCTTGATTAACGGATAATTTGCTTTCGCTTTTTCCTGACAGCCATCGATGGTTACTTGTCCATTTGCGGCACATAATCCGAAAAGCAGAAAAGATAATAAGAGTTCTTTCATTTAATTTTAAAATTTTAATCTCTGCAGCTTTGATTTTTTTGGTCGTCATTTTCTTAACTCCACTAAACGAATATACGAATTTTTCGAATTGGAATATTAGATAAAATCATTAGAATGATGACACCTAAAGAAGCCTCGTTTAAAGATATTATATGTCTCTTTTCTATCATTTTATACCATTGTTTTAAACCCATTGCTTACATTGAGTTATAAAAAAGTTAATTAATATCCGTGATTCAAAAAAAACAATAATTTTGGCTCATCATTAAAATCAAAAAACCAAAAAAACATGAAAAACCTAATCACAGTTTTGGCAGTAGCCATTTTTTCAGCAGGTATGAATGCAAGCGCTCAAGAGACTAAACCAAAAGAAGCTCCTAAAAAAGAATGTACTGCCAAAGAAAAAAAGGCATGTGACAAATCCAAAAAAACTTGCTGCACAGCAAAATCTGAAAAGAAAGCGTAATGTAATTAATTCATAATAATCCTAAAAAGAGTGTTTGTAACCTTCAAACACTCTTTTTTTTATGCAAAAAAAACTTACTTACAGGTGATGTATTACTAAAAATCCCTTTGCTTCTATTTTATAATTCTATATTTTTGAGGAAATTTATTCTTCATGCTCAAAAAATTAGTTTTCTTAAAATGGCTAAAATTCTTGGATATTGAAATAATTGGATTCTAAAAATCCAAATTACCGGGAGTTGTTTAAAATTTAGACAATCTATGACAATTGTTTTTGGGGCAACCATTTATGAAGTATAGCATCCAGATCATCTTCGATTATTGGTTTGGAAACATAATCATTCATGCCAAATTCTAGACATTTATCTTTTTCGCCTACCATAATTCCGGCAGTTAAAGCGATAATGGGTATTTTGTCTCCTTTTTTATGGCTTCTAATTTCAATCGTGGCATCATATCCATTTTTTATTGGCATTTGAATATCCATCAAAATTAAATCGGGATTATTGATTTCAAATTGCTCCAGACCTTCCTGCCCGTCCATGGCTTCCAAAATAATAGCATTCGGAATAATTCTTTTAACTAATGTTTTGGCCAAAAACATATTAATTTTATTGTCTTCCACGATCAAAATACGCAATGCATCCAAATTATTGGTGCTTGGTATTCTAGGAATTGCCTTATGCGGCATCAATTCGACAAAAGTATCTTTAAGAGGTTCTGCTTTTTTAAATTTAACAAAAAAGAAAAAATCACTACCATCTCCATACTTACTTTTCAGTTGCAAATTACTGCTCATTAATTCAAGAAGTAAATTGGAAATAGCCAACCCTAAACCTGTCCCTCCAAATTTTCTTGAAGTAGCGCTATCTTCCTGTACGAAGGAATTGAAAATTTTCTTTTGGTTGTATTGTTTGATACCGATACCAGTATCTTTAATTGAAAATTTTATGGTTGCATTTTTTTTGCCTCCTTTTACTTGTTCAACATCCAAATGAATATGTCCAAAAGAAGTAAATTTCAAGGCATTACTAATTAAGTTTACTAATATTTGTTTCAACCGAATCGAATCTGCACATATGTATTGTGGTACATTTTCTTCAATAGTCAGTGCCAAAGCTATATTTTTTATATTAGCCTGATGCTTAAACAAATCTATAACTTGGTGCAACAGCCTGAAAAGATCAATATCCTCAATATGCAAATCTAATTTACCAGATTCAATTTTTGAAAAATCAAGTATGTCATTAATAATTTCCATTAAAGAATTAGCCGAAACATTGACTGTTGACATATATTCCAACTGATTCTTTTCAAGATCTGTTTTCATCAATAAATCAGTAAAACCAACAATACCATTTAATGGAGTCCTGATCTCATGACTCATATTGGATAAAAAATCTGATTTGGCTTTATTGGCTTCCTCTGCCAGAATTTTGGCTTTTTTTAGTTCTCTATTGGTTTGTTTTAATTGTTCATTTATCTCTTCGTACTCAGTATATTTTATATACAAATCCTTTTCGTTTTCTTCCGCTTTTTCTTTGGCACGTATCAATTCCAATTCCAACAATTTATGATCAGTTATATCCCGAATAGTCCCCACAACAACAGAAGGATTATTATCTTCATCCCATTTTAAAGTTCCTATTCCATGTAACCAGCGTTCGGCATTATCATTTACCCTTATGATTTTGTATTCTTTGTTAAATGGTTTTCTTTTATTTACGACTTCCTCTTGAAAATACACTTCCAAACTTTCCCTCCAAGCAGGATGTACCAAAGCCCCCCAAGATTCTTGATTCAAATCATAATCAGCATCTATTCCCAAAATAGTATTCAGCAAATCGGTTCTGGTCCATATTCCTGTATGCATATTTATACTATAAGTCCCTAATTGTGCTATGATTTGGGTTTCTTTCAAAAACTCTTCTTTTTCTTTTAAGGTATCAATTGTTTGAATCCGATCGGTAATGTCCTTAACAAACAATAAAATCTGCTTTTCTGATAGTTTAACGGCATCAATAGACCAATATCGTAAAGTTCCTTTTTTATGGATAAATTGTACTACATCATTGGAAGTTCTTTTCATTGAAAGAGTTTCAAATATCTTTTCAATTTTAATCAAGGAATCTGACGGAGTCAAATCCTTAAGCGTTATTTTTAACAACTTATCTTTAGAATAGCCCGTAATTTTTGTCGCTGCTGGATTTACTTCCAAAAAATATCCGTCTTTATTTACCACTATTACACCATCTGGTGCATTCTCCACATAGCCCCTAAATTTGGCATTACTTTGTCGCTCTCTTTCTTTCTCTTTGATAACAGCAACTTCTTTTTCTTTTGCCAAAATTTCGCTTTCAATTCGCTTTTTTTCGGTTATGTCTTGAGCCACTCCCCTCAAAACTACAATTTCTCCTCTATCATTTACAATAGGAACTCCAGTGCCGTAAATCCATTTGAAGCGATTATTGGGAAAGTTCAGTTTATGGGTAATTTCATAAGGTAATTTACTTTTGACGGATTCACTTATCTTATTGTTGAGAATCTCCTTATCTTCTTCTGAAAAATGATTCAGATAAAGTTCATATAAGTTTTCACTAGCATCATTGGGAATCTCGAAAATACGATATAATTCTTTGGACCAAATCAATTCCTGTGTATTCAAATTAAATTCCCAACTACCAATTTTGGCAATTTTTTGGGCATCGTTTAATAAATTTTCGCTAGCTACCAATTGTTCTTGTACAGTCCTAATTTCGGTGATATCTCTCCCAATAGAATATACAAGATTTTTTGAAGGATTTATAATGGATGTCCATTGCACTGATAAAAGCTCTCCCTTTTTAGTAAGGATTCTATTTTCAAAAATTACTGAAGTCTTTCCTTTTAAAAGTTCTTGTAAAACATTCCTTGTTTTGGCAACATCTTCTGGGTAGATGTATTTGATATAGCTATTCAGTAGTAATTCCCTTTTTGAATAACCTAATTTTTTAATGAATACAAGATTGAATTCTTTGAAAAAACTATTTAAATCCGAAACGCAAATAAAATCAGAAGTTTCTCTGGTAAAAAATTCAAAATTAGGAATAGAATCTATTTTCCTTTGTAGTAACGAAATCTTATGCTCCTGTTTTTTTATTTTTTGCAATAATTCTTCAACTGATGGTATAGTTTCTTTCATAATCACAAAACAAAATTGAATTAATAGACAAAACCAAATAACAAAAAAAGTAGGTAACTAAAGATATGAAATTTATATCACATAATACACTAAGGTATAAATAATTAGAATCTCCACAGCAACTACATTTAGATCAAAAAAAAATCTTCCTTTACTATGATAAAGGAAGATTTTTTTATTATTTGTAAAATGTCTTTAAATGAAAAAAAATTATGAATCGTTAGTATTAATTCTTCAACCATTTTGATAATACTTTTTCCAAATCAGATTGAATAATAGGCTTTGTAACATAATCAGACATTCCGTGTTCTATACACTTTTCTCTTTCTCCATTCAAAACTCCAGCCGTTAACGCAATAACCGGTATATGTTTTGTTTTTTCTAATTTTCTGATTTCTAAAGTAGCATCATAACCATTTTGAATTGGCATTTGAATATCCATCAAAATTAAATCTGGCAAATTTTCTTCTGCCAAAGTCACTGCGTCCTGACCATTGGTCGCTTCTATCAGATCACAATTTTTTATAATTTTATTGACCAATGTTTTCGCCAAAAGCATGTTTATTTTATTGTCCTCTGCAATTAATACCTTAAAACTACTTATTGAATTTGATAAATGGGAAGGCGGATCTTGAACCAAATCTCTTTTAACTTCCAAATTATTGGGCTTACACGGCATTTTATCGTATGCAACAGTAAAAAAGAATTTGCTTCCCATTCCGTGATTACTCGTTAATTTTAATTCACTGTTTTTTAATGCTAAAAGCTGGCTTGAAATTGCCAATCCGAGTCCTGTTCCTCCGTATTTTCTGGTAGTGGTATTATCAGCTTGAACAAATGATTGAAAAATTTTCTTTTGATTATAATCCTTAATTCCAATTCCGGTATCTATTACCGAAAACTTAATTTTCGAGAACTTTTCTCCCTCGTCGACTTGAACCACTTGTAATTTGATATGACCCGAAAAAGTAAATTTCATCGCATTACTTAACAAGTTCACCAATATCTGCTTTAATCGAAATGAATCTCCATTGATATATTTTGGCACATTGGGGTCAATATCAAGTAATAATTCAATTTTTTTATAATTGGCTTCGTATTTGAATAAATTTATGATTTGATTTGACAATTGAATGATATCAATTTCCTCACAATTCAATTCCAGTTTTCCAGATTCAATTTTTGAAAAATCCAGAATGTTATTGATAATTTCCATCAAAGTATTGGCCGATTCATTAACCGTTTTAAGATATTCCAATTGGTCATTATCGAATTTTGTTTTCAATAACAAGTCCGTAAAACCTACAATTCCATTTAGTGGCGTCCGTATTTCATGACTCATATTGGCCAAGAAATCAGATTTTGCTTTATTGGCAGCTTCAGCTTTCTCTTTGGCTTTGATAGTGTCATCAATTTGTTTTTTTTGAGTTATATCTTGAACTACACCTTTTAATGCCACAACATTATTATTTTTATCCATTATGGGAACTCCAGTACAAAAAACCCATTTAGTTTTTTGATCTGCCAAAACAATTCGATGTTCCATTTCATATGGAATCTTATTGGTAATGGTGTTATATACATTTTTATTTAAATCCTCTGCGTCTTCGGGTAAAAAACAGGATAAATACTTTGCATATAATTGCAAATCATTAGGGGTATTTTCAATTTCAAATATTTCATATAATTCGTTGGACCAATTTAAGTCTTGAGTCATTAAATTAAAATCCCAGCTCCCTATTTTTGCAATTTTCTGAGCTTCATTAAGTGATTTTTCACTGGACAAAAGTTTTTCCTGTGTTTTTCTAATCTCTGTAACATCTCGAGCTATAGCGTAGATTAAATTATTGGCAGTATGCAGATTGGCTTTCCATTGTAAAAAAATCTGTTCTCCATTTTTTTTAATGTATCTATTCTCGAAATCGATTGTAGGATTGTTTTGTGACAAGTTTTTGACTTCTTCTAAGGTTTTTTCTAAATCATCAGGATGAATAAACTCAAGAAATGGTCTTGATAATATCTCTTCCTTAGAATAACCCAAAACTTTGGCAAATCCATCATTTACTACTTTGTAATAGGTATTAGTATCCGCGATGCAAACTAAATCTGGAGACTCTTTTACAAAATATTCAAAATTGGTTATAGCAAGCTTTTCATCATTTAACTCTTTAATTAGCAATTCTTGTGCCTCAACTTTTTGGAGTAATTCATCGTATGTAAACTCCTTTTTCGTCTTTTCCATTATTAGAAATTAAATAATTAAATGTTTGCTACTCGAAAATTTTTATAAATATAGCACAGTCTTTCAGAAAAAAAAACACCTGCTTAAAAAAGACGAAAATTAAATCAATAAATTCGACAAAAAAGTTTATTTTTTATATACATTTTTGAACTCCCCTACTATCTACAAGTCATTTCAAAATAAACTAGATATTGTTTTCTTTCAATAAAATAATTCTATTCACAAAGCGTTTACAACAAATAGAACCTCTATTTAAAATACCAATATTTAATGTCAATTATTTTTTTAACAAAAAAATAACACAACACTTGTATATACAAATATAAATATAACTACATTTGTATCAACAAATAAGACACCTACAAATATGAAGATTGAAGATGTATTAAAAAGTACGGTTGATTATACTAAATCAACAAGAGTGGTTTTGAATTTGATGTACACACAGAACGTAATCACTGACAGTTTTAATGAAATCATAAAACCTTATGATATTTCAGGGGAACAGTATAATGTATTACGCATATTAAGAGGGCAAAAAGGACATCCTGCAAATATGTGCATCATACAGGAAAGGATGCTTGCCAGAACAAGTAATACAACAAGACTGGTTGATAAATTATTATTAAAAGATTTGGTCACACGTAATGTTTGTCCAGAAAACAGAAGAAAAATCGAAGTTTTAATTACACAAAAGGGTTTAGATTTATTAACAGAACTGGATCCAAAAGTAAAAGATCATGAAGAAATTTTTTCTAAAAATCTTAATGAAGAAGAATTAATACAATTGAATACCTTACTAGAAAAATACCGAACTAAATAAACATTAATATTATGAGCAATTTTTTGAATAATCAAAATTGGAGATACGCAACAAAGAAATTTGATGCCACAAAAAAAGTTTCAGCAGAAGATTTAAATACTTTAAAAGAAGCTATCCGTATGAGTTCATCTTCATATGGTTTACAACCTTACAAAGTTATTATCGTTGAAAATCCAGAACTAAGAGCACAATTACAACAAGCTGCTTGGGGACAATCACAAATAGTAGATGCATCACATTTATTTATTTTTGCTAATGACACTAATATTGGAGATGAAGAAATCGATCAATTTTTAAATACCATAAGTATTACAAGAGAAACTCCTTTGGAATCATTAGCCGGTTATGGAGATTTCATGAAATCAAAAATTTCGACTTTGGAACCAGCAATCAAAAATGTTTGGACATCAAAACAAACGTATTTAGCTTTAGGAAATTTATTAAATGCCGCTGCAGAGCTTAAAATAGATGTAACGCCTATGGAAGGATTTGTTCCTGCACAAGTAAACGAAATATTAGGATTGGACAAACTAAATCTTAATGCTTCACTTATTGCAACTGTTGGATACCGTCACGAAGAAGATGCTACCCAATTTTACAAAAAAGTTAGAAAATCACAAGAGGACTTATTTATCAC
>NZ_JBFUBE010000030.1:0-30979 GCF_056405915.1 Flavobacterium sp. P1_E4 | reverse complement strand
TCATAACAGAAGTACAAATGCTTCTGCCGAATCTTTCAATGCAAAAATAAAAGCTTTTAGAAGTCAATTTAGAGGAGTGAGAAATATAGATTTTTTCTTGTTCAGATTATCTAATCTTTTTGCATAATCCCCAACTTTTGCACCTGATCCAACTTTTGCACCTGATCCCTGATCCCCTAAATGTAGGAAAATAAAAAACACGAAAAGTATAGAAACAAAAAAACCCACTGAAATCAGTGGGTTTCCAAGTGAACGCAGAAGGATTCGAACCTTCGACCGCCTGCTTAGAAGGCAGGTGCTCTATCCAGCTGAGCTATGCGTCCATTATTTTTATTTGTCGGGGTGGCAGGATTCGAACCTGCGGCCTCCTGCTCCCAAAGCAGGCGCGATAACCGAGCTACGCTACACCCCGAAAACAATCTATTAATTTATTTTATGAAAATATAATAAAATATCGAATCTTGCTATGATTCTTAATCAAGAATAAATTGCGGAGAGTAAGGGATTCGAACCCTTGGTACAGTTACCCATACGCTTGTTTAGCAAACAAGTCCTTTCGGCCACTCAGGCAACTCTCCAAGCTCAAGGAACGTGTCCTGTTTTGCGGTTGCAAACTTAAGACATGTTTACGTTTCTCACAACTATTTCAGCACTTTTTTTTCATATTTTTCGACTATTTATTCAAATGACTTCACTATCAAAGATATAACTATCATCAAAAAAAACTTTTTATTCCAATAAAAAACTTGAAGCAGACTATTATCATTAATGAGAGAGAATAAATGCTTTTTAAATACTAATTCAAACCACTCTTCACTAACTCTTTTATTATCTACTTCTTTTATTAAACAATATAACATCTCAAAAGTAAAAAACCTACATTCATTAGTGAATTAGATGAAAACAAACCCAAAAACAGAGATTCGTTAAATATATCCCAATTTAAATCCATTAAAAATTTGAATTTTACAAAATAAGTTTAAATTTGCTATAATAAATCAACATATAATAAACATGAGCAAAAGAGTTGTTATCGTTTCTGCCGTTAGAACACCAATCGGCAGTTTTATGGGAGGATTATCTACAATTACCGCACCAAAATTAGGCGCAATAGCCATCAAAGGTGCATTAGAAAAAATACAATTAGACCCAAATTTAGTTGACGAAGTTTTTATGGGTAATGTCGTGCAAGCTGGCGTAGGTCAAGCTCCAGCACGTCAAGCTGCAATTTATGCAGGTCTTTCTAATACTGTTGCCTGTACTACTGTCAATAAAGTATGTGCTTCTGGAATGAAAGCTCTAATGTTAGGATCACAAGCCATCCAATGTGGAGATGCCGAAATTGTAGTTGCCGGAGGAATGGAGAACATGAGTTTGATTCCGCATTATATGAATTTAAGAAACGGTACCAAATTCGGACCTAGTACAATGATTGACGGAATGCAAAAAGATGGATTAACAGACGCATATGATAACAATGCCATGGGTGTTTCTGCTGATCTATGCGCAACTGAATATAAGATCTCAAGAGAAGAACAAGATAAATTTGCAATTCAATCATACGAACGTTCAGCTAAAGCTTGGAATGAAGGAAAATTTGATAACGAAATAGTCCCTGTAGCMGTTCCYCAAAGAAAAGGCGAWCCRATYATTATTTCAAAAGATGAAGAATTCACYAATGTTTCGCTAGAAAAAATACCTACACTAAACCCTGTATTTACAAAAGACGGAACAGTTACCGCAGCAAATGCATCAACCATTAATGATGGTGCGGCGGCAGTTATTTTGATGAGTGAAGAAAAAGCAATCTCTTTAGGTTTAAAACCATTAGCATATATAAAAGGATATGCAGATGCCGCCCAAGAACCAAAATGGTTTACAACGAGTCCTGCAAAAGCATTAGCGAAAGCATTAGCGAAAGCAAACCTAACTCTAGATGAAATTGAATATTTTGAATTCAATGAAGCTTTTTCAGTAGTTGGATTAGCCAATTCCAAAATACTTGGACTAGATAATCAAAAAGTAAATATTAATGGCGGAGCTGTATCCCTAGGACATCCTCTTGGCTGTTCCGGCGTTAGAATAATTGTTACATTATTAAATGTTTTGGAACAAAACAATGCAAAATATGGAGCTGCTGCAATCTGTAATGGTGGTGGTGGTGCTTCAGCCTTTGTTATAGAAAGAAATATTTCATAAATATCACTTTAAATAAAAATACAATTATTAAATAATACGAATTGAAAATTACTATTTTTACAACTGTTTTTGATTCGTATTATTTTAATTTCTAATTTATATAAATGTTTGGGATTTGTAATTTAGCCATTATTCCACTTCGTGCCGAAGCTAGTGATAAAAGTGAAATTGTTTCTCAAGTTTTATTTGGAGAACATTTTGAAGTTTTAGAACAATATAAACAGTGGTCTCATATAAAAATGCACTTTGACCAATACCAAGGCTGGGTAGACACCAAACAATTTCAATCTATTACAGAGTCTAGCTACAACCAACTTTCATCAGATGCAATCATCCTTAATGCAGATTTGATAGAATATATTGTAGCCCCATCAAATATATTGATTCCAATTCCACTTGGAGCCTCATTATCCTTCTTAAACTATCCAGAAATTAATTCAAGTAATTTTAATTTCGAAGGAGAAAAAATAAGCGGCGTAAAACCAAAAAACAAAATTATAAACTCTTCTTTTATGTATTTGAATGCACCTTATTTATGGGGCGGAAAAACACCTTTTGGAATAGATTGCTCGGGCTTTACACAAATGGTATACAAATTAAATGGTTATAAATTATTAAGGGATGCATCGCAACAAGCAACACAAGGCGAGGCATTAAGTTTTATTGAAGAAAGCGAACCTGGTGATTTAGCTTTTTTTGACAATGACGAAGGAAACATAATACACGTGGGAATAATAATGGAAAACAACTATATTATTCACGCAAGTGGAAAGGTCAGGATTGACAGATTAGACCATTTAGGAATCTACAACGCAGAAACCAACAAACATACTCACAAACTAAGAGTAATTAAAAAAATCATATAAAAAAAAGGCTAGAAAATAATTTCTAGCCTTTTTTTACTGTACTAAAACTACATGCTTGCTTTTAATGAATTATATTCATTAGTCATATCCAATGATCTATAAACCCCCAAAAGAGACTTCAGAACATCTTGGTTTTTAGGTTCAATAACTAATGCCTTTTTAAGATAAGGGATTACACTTCTCACCAAATCATCCTTTTTTGCTTTCAACTTATCATAAAGCTCCATTTCTTTTGGAGTATTACCCAAAGCAGCCATCTCATCAATTAAAGCCTTTTTAGATTCCAATTTAACATAAGCTAAATTAATATAAGCATCAATATAATTTGGATCTAACTCTAAAACTTTATTATAGCAAATTTCCGCTTTAGCAACATCATTTTTTTCAAGATATATATAAGCTAAATTTTTATTAATTTCTAACTTTTTAGATGGTGAAAACTCGTCTCTAGGTTTTTCATGAAACCCTGCAGTAATACTTGCTGTTCTTACTGCTGCAGAAGCAAAACTTTCCTCAGTTTTTGTCTTTTTATTTGTAGCATAGTAAACTACCCCTTTTCCTGAATAATTAATTTTCTTTAATTCTTCATAATATTTAACTGCTGAATCAAAATCTTTTGCCGTCATTGACGAAGAAGCAGCATTAAATAAATTTAAAGTATCTTTTTTATCAAACAAGTATACCTTATAACTTTTTTCAGCACTCTCTGTATATCTACCAGCTTTATAATCATCCACTGAACCATTGACAAGTTTAGATTTCATCTCTCTCAATGCTACATTTGCTTGTAAAGAATATTTATATTTGCCAGCTTCATTTTCAAATTTAATCAATTCTTGATAAGCTTCGGATGCTAAAGAAAGATTATTAGCCATGTCAATATTTTTTGAAGCCAAGTCTTTTAAAATATTGCCTTTCAAAAAGTAAAAATCCGACTTCTCTTCATCTGTAGAATTATAAATCAAATATTCCGTTTTTTTTAAAATACCCAATGCATCTTGAGCTTTTCCACTTTCAAAAACTGACTGAGCAGTTTTAATTTGATCCTTTTGTGCGTACACACCAACATTTATCAATAACACTATTGATAGCATTACAAATTTTCTTTTCATAAGGTTAAGTTTAATTGTTAATATTAGGGGTTGATTATTTTGCATAAAAAAAATTAATGCAAAAATTAATATTTACTCCGTCCAAAATTCATAAAGACTATACTGCCTAATAAATAAAAAAGAAATAAAATATTAAATGTAAAAATGATTTTTTTGATTAGAGTTTCAAAATAGATTTTCTACTCCAGAAAACGATTTTTCAAAACATTTTAAAAGAAAGTAGTTTTTTTTTACATATTTTTTTTTTTGATTAAACAATTTAAGTAAATGCATTTATTTAAATTACAAATTATATTCATACACAATTAACAATACTAAGTTTACATATTTTTCTGCCAACTATATCGATTTCATTATTCATAATTTTGCTCTAAAATAAAATTATTTTTTGATTGTACAAATAAAATATCGATAAATTTTAACAATAAAATAACGATTTCTTAAAATAAGGTAATCACTATTGCTATTTTGTTTTATTTGAAAAGTAAATCATGCAATTTCAAAGTATTATTGCATTATCACTACTTTATTCTTCATAATACAAAATACTCAATTTCCTTTACACCAATTTTAGAACACAAAACCAATAGAGATATCTTATTAAAACCAATCTATATTATTTTAATCCAAAACCTACTAGAAAATTGTTTGTGCATAAAAATCATAATACCATAAAATAAAAAATCCTGCATCGAATAACTCGAGCAGGATTAATTTAACTAGTTTATTAAAATTACATTTTTGCCTTCAAAGCTTTATATTCTGTAGTCATTTCTAATGCGCTATAAACATTCAATAATGTCTTTGCAACATCAACATTTTTAGGGTCCAATGCTACCGCTTTCTCCAGGTATGGAATTGTACTTCTAAACAAGTCCTCACGTTTTTTCTTTAATACATTATAACGTTTCATATCATCAGCTGAAGTACCAAGTTTATTCATTTCATCAATGATAACTTTTTCATCATCTAACTTCAAGGCAGCCATATTAATATAAGCATTAATATATTTTGGATCCAATTCTATAACTTTATTATAAAATTTCTCAGCCTCACTATAGTTTTTAGCACCAGCACTAACAACTCCTAAATTAAAAATCAAATCTACATCATTTGGATTTTTTTCCAATGCTTCGGAAATTAACTTCTTGTAAGTATCCATATCTTTTGATTCAAGATACAAATTTGCTTCAGTCAATATTAAAGAAGTGTCATCTGGATTTGCTTTTCTAGCATCAGAAACAGCTTTTTTCGCTAAATCCATTTTCCCTTGCTGAACATAAATTAAAGCAACGTTTTTATAGATTTCACCCCTTTTAGAAGGTACATTTTCAGTTCTTGGTTTCTCATGTGTTCCCATTTTCACCATACGATCTCTGTCCGCAGCATTATTAAAAAAATCTTCTTGATTATTTACTTTATTAACAGCATAATAATAAGTCGCTTTTCCAGAATAATTTAAAACTTTTAATTCTTCGTAAAGTTTAAGAGCAGTATCATAATCCTTTGCATTTACATAAGTAGATGCCGCATAATAAAGATTAATAGTGTCTTTTTTCTCTAACAAATAAGCTTCATATAACTTTTTAGCACCTTCTGCATCCTTATTAGCTTTTGTGTCTTCAATTGCAGAATTAATTAATTTCCCTTTAATTTCAGCTATTGATGTAGCAGCTTGTGTAGAATATTTTACCTTTCCTGAAGTTTTTTCAGCCTCCAATAATTCTTGATACGCTTTTGCAGCAAGGCTTAAATTTTTATCTGCCTCAACATTTTTATTAGCTAAATCCAAATATGCATTTCCTTTCACAAATAAGAATTGTGCTTTTTCAGCATCAGGGGCATTCACAGACAAGTATTCTGCTCCTGTTAAAATTGTAATAGCCTCATCAGCCTTACCAGCTTTTAATGCTTTTTCAGCAGCTTTAATTTCATTTTTTTGAGCAATACTTGCTACTGATAAAAATAATGCTGACGCTATTATCACATATCTACTTTTCATATTAATCTATTTTATATTTATTTATTCTATTACTGTTTAATTATGCCTCATCATCAGCATCCTCTTCTTCAGAGTCATCTTCTTCAACTTCTTCTTCATCCTCTTCTTCATCCTCTTCAGTTACCCCATCCTCTTCAAGTACTTCCAAAACAGGTTTCACTCTTTCAATTACAGCATCTTCAATAACGTTTCCATCTTCATCAACAACAACTTCTTCCGCGTCATCTTTCATTACTTTAGTAACAGCTGCTATCGAATCATTACCTTTTATATTAATCAACTTAACACCTTGAGTAGCTCTTCCCATAACTCTTAAATCTTCTACAGCCATTCTAATGGTCAAACCAGATTTATTGATAATCATCAAATCATCTGCATCAGTCACCGCGTTTATAGAAATTAACTTACCCGTTTTTTCAGTGATATTAAGGGTTTTAACTCCTTTACCTCCACGATTTGTTATTCTATATTCGTCAAGACTAGAACGTTTTCCGTAACCATTTTCAGCAACTACAAGAATTTCACTACTCATATCATTAACGGTTACCATTCCAATCACTTCGTCAGTTTCATCTTTTAAAGTAATACCACGAACTCCAGAAGCAGTTCTTCCCATTGGACGAGTTTTAGTTTCTTCAAAACGAACCAATTTACCCGATTTAACAGCTAAAATGATTTGGCTTTCACCATTAGTCAACTTAGCTTCCAACAATTCATCACCTTCTTTAATTGTAATTGCAGCAACACCATTAACCCTTGGTTTAGAATATTTCTCCAATGAAGTTTTCTTAACCTGACCTTGTTTAGTTACCATTACAAGATTATGACTATTGATATACTCTTTATCTTTTAAATCTTGAGTACATATAAAAGCTTTGACTTTATCATCACTTTCAATATTTACTAAATTCTGTATAGCTCTACCTTTTGCCGTTTTACTTCCTTCAGGAATTTCGTAAACACGCATCCAGAAACATTTACCTTTTTGAGTAAAGAACATCATATATTGATGGTTTGTTGCGACAAACATATGTTCTAAGAAATCCTGATCTCTTGTACCAGCACTTTTTTGCCCAACTCCTCCTCTATTTTGTGTTTTATATTCTGATAAGTTTGTACGTTTAATATAACCTGCATGAGATATCGTAATTACCACATTCTCATCTGCAATCAAATCTTCTATACTAACATCACCACCAGAATATTCAATTTGTGAACGACGCTCATCCCCATATTTGTCGCGAATTTCCGTTAGTTCTTCTTTTATCAATGCAGTTCTTAAATTAACATCAGCTAATAAAGATTTCAAATACTCAATCAATTTCATGATCTCATCATACTCTGCTCTCAACTTGTCTTGTTCAAGACCTGTTAATTGACGCAAACGCATTTCGACAATCGCACGAGATTGAATATCGGACAATTTGAATCTTTCGATTAATTTATCTCTCGCCTCTTCAGTGTTCTTGGATGCTTTAATTAACGCAATAACTTCATCAATATTATCGGAAGCAATAATCAAACCTTCCAAAATATGAGCCCTTGCTTCAGCTTTCTTTAATTCGAATTGAGTTCTACGAGTTACTACATCATGACGATGTTCTACAAAATAATGAATCAAGTCTTTAAGATTCAACATTTGTGGACGACCTTTTACAATTGCAATATTGTTTACACTGAAAGAAGATTGTAATTGTGTAAACTTATAAAGTGTATTCAAAACCACATTTGGTGTGGCATCACGTTTCAATATATAAACGATACGCATACCATTTCTATCCGATTCATCACGAATATTGGCAATACCATCAATTTTCTTTTCGTTTACTAAGTCAGCAGTACGTTTAATCATATCTGCTTTGTTAACTTGGTATGGGATTTCGGTAACAATAATAGACTCACGTCCATCCACTTCTTCAAAACCTACTTTGGCACGCATCACTACTCTACCTCTACCTGTCTTGAAAGCTTCACGAACCCCTTCATAACCATATATTATACCTCCAGTTGGAAAATCAGGAGCTTTAATATGTGTCATCAATTCGTCAACTTCTATATCATTGTTATCAATATAAGCTAACGTACCATTGATTACTTCTGTTAAATTGTGAGGAGGCATATTTGTTGCCATACCTACTGCAATTCCAGTCGCACCATTTACTAATAGTGTAGGAACCCTAGTCGGCATAACAGTTGGCTCTTCTAATGTATCATCAAAATTTAGTTTAAAATCAACTGTTTCTTTATCTATATCTGCAAGAATTTCTTCAGAAATCTTGCGCATTCTAGCCTCTGTATAACGCATCGCTGCAGGACTATCACCATCAACAGATCCAAAGTTACCTTGACCATCTATCAATAAATAACGCATACTCCACTCTTGTGCCATACGAACCATAGCATCATAAACTGAAGTATCACCATGAGGGTGATATTTTCCAAGAACTTCCCCGACAATTCTTGCGGACTTTTTATGGGCAGATCTAGAATTTACTCCTAAATCATGCATACCAAATAATACTCTTCGATGTACTGGTTTCAAGCCATCTCTAACATCTGGAAGTGCTCTTGATACAATTACCGACATCGAATAATCGATATAGGCAGTTTTCATTTCATCCTCAATGTTAATAGGAATTAACTTTTCTCCTTCAGACATAATATATTCTTAAATTAAAATTATTTTGTTTTAAAAAATCCCGCTAATATAACCTTTCTCAATATGTTTTCACCCATAAATGGACAGAAATTTATTCGATTTATTAACAAATTTTTATTCCTATTTGGTTAATAAATTAAACTGGCTTTAACTATATGTTCTCTATTTTTTTTGTCAATTAGCAGTAAGAGTTTTTAAAAGGTATGATTTTTGCTTTTGACTATCTTATTTACTAAATTTACAATAACAATACCTAACAATCATGGATGATAATTTTTCACCTAGAGTAAAAGACGTTATTACTTATAGCAAAGAAGAGGCACTGCGCCTTGGACATGATTTTATAGGTACTGAACATTTAATGCTTGGCATTCTGAGGGATGGAAATGGTAAAGCTATTCACATCCTTAACAACCTGTCTGTAGATCTTGACCATCTCAGAAGGAAGGTTGAAATCCTAAGCCCCGCCAGCCCTAGTATTGATGTAAGTGTAGAAAAGAAAAACTTACATCTAACACGTCAAGCAGAACGTGCTTTGAAGACAACTTTTTTAGAAGCAAAAGTTTTCCAAAGTTCATCAATCAGCACTGCACACTTACTGTTGTGCATCTTGAGAAACGAAAATGATCCTACAACCAAGCTATTGAATAAACTTAAAATTGATTATGACGTAGCTAAAGAACAATACATCAATATGACTCCAAACGAAGACGATTTTTTAGAAAACTTGCCAAAAAACGAATCTTATAATGACGATTCAGGACAAGATGACAGCCTAAAAGAAGGCAATTTCAATAATCCCGCCAATAAATCAAATAAAAAATCTAAAACTCCCGTACTTGACAATTTTGGGAGAGATTTAACAGAGATGGCAGAAGAGGGTAAATTAGACCCTGTAGTAGGACGTGAAAAAGAAATAGAACGTGTTTCACAAATTTTGAGTCGTCGTAAAAAGAACAATCCCTTATTAATAGGTGAACCAGGTGTTGGTAAATCGGCTATTGCAGAAGGCCTTGCTCTAAGAATAATTCAAAAGAAAGTTTCCCGTATATTATTTAACAAACGTGTCGTAACCCTAGATTTGGCAAGCCTTGTTGCCGGAACCAAATATAGAGGCCAGTTTGAAGAAAGAATGAAAGCTGTAATGAATGAATTGGAAAAAAATGATGACATCATTCTTTTCATCGATGAAATTCATACAATTGTTGGTGCTGGCGGAGCAACAGGTTCACTAGACGCTTCCAATATGTTCAAACCTGCATTATCAAGAGGTGAAATTCAATGTATTGGTGCAACAACATTAGACGAGTACCGTCAATACATAGAAAAAGATGGTGCACTTGAAAGACGTTTCCAAAAGGTAATTGTAGAACCAACTTCTGTTGAAGAAACGATTGCTATTTTGAACAACATTAAAAACAAATACGAAGATCATCACAATGTAATTTATACACCTGAAGCTATTGAAGCTTGCGTTAAATTAACAAATAGATACATGTCTGAACGATTCTTGCCAGACAAAGCAATTGATGCATTGGATGAAGCTGGATCTAGAGTTCATATCACCAATATTGATGTTCCAAAACAAATATTAGATTTGGAACGACAATTGGAAGAAGTTCGCGAGTTAAAAAACTTGGTTGTTAAGAAACAAAAATATGAAGAGGCTGCCAAACTTCGTGATGATGAGAAAAAGATAGAAAAAGATTTAGCCATAGCTCAAGAGCAATGGGAAGAAGATTCTAAAACCAACAGAATATTGGTAACTGAAGATAATGTAGCAGATGTTGTGTCTATGATGACTGGAATTCCGGTAAACCGTATTGCACAAACAGAAAGTAACAAATTAGCCAAATTACCTGAGCTTATTCAAAATAAAGTAATTGGACAAAACGAAGCAGTTTTAAAAATTGCTCGTTCTATTCAAAGAAATCGTGCTGGATTGAAAGACCCAAACAAACCGATTGGTTCTTTTATTTTCTTAGGTCAAACTGGTGTTGGAAAAACTCAATTAGCCAAAGTTCTTGCTAAAGAATTATTTGATTCTGAGGATGCATTGGTTCGAATTGACATGAGCGAATACATGGAGAAATTTGCTATTTCAAGATTAGTTGGAGCGCCTCCAGGATATGTAGGATACGAAGAAGGTGGTCAATTGACTGAAAAAGTTCGTAGAAAACCATATTGTGTGGTATTGCTTGATGAAATTGAAAAAGCTCATCCTGATGTTTTCAACATGATGCTTCAAGTACTTGACGATGGTTATTTAACCGATAGTTTAGGTCGTAAAATCGATTTCAAGAACACGATTATCATTATGACATCTAATGTTGGTGCTCGTCAATTGAAAGATTTCGGACAAGGAGTTGGATTTGGCACGGCTGCCAAAATTGCACAAGCCGATGATAACTCTAAAAGCGTTATTGAAAATGCTTTAAAGAAAACTTTTGCTCCAGAATTTTTAAACAGAATTGATGATGTAATTGTATTTAACACTTTGGAAAAAGAGGACATCAATTTAATCATTGAAATCGAGTTAAAAAAACTATATGATCGCATTAAAGAACTAGGTTATCAGTTAAAATTATCTGATAAAGCTAAAGCATTTATCGCCGATAAAGGTTTTGACAAACAATTTGGTGCAAGACCATTAAAAAGAGCAATTCAGAAATATGTTGAAGACACATTAGCTGAAGAAATTATCACTTCAAAAATTGCATCTGGTGATGAAATCTTTATGGATATTGTAGATGGTTCACAAGAATTAACCGTAAATATTCACAAAGCAGAAGAACCAACAAATCAAACTGAAGAGCCTACTAACCAATAATTTAAAATAAAATGCTACATAACAAACCCGTTACGTTTTAATAACATAACGGGTTTATTTTTTATAGGATATTATCGTATTTTTTTAAAAACAAATATCTACATTTGATAGTTATAAAAAAGATCAACAAAATTAATTTATGTTTCAAAATAAAGTCATACTGGGTAGCGAAGAATGGTGCTCTTTTCCAGAATTAGGAATCCCTACAATTAAAGCTCGTGTTGATTCCGGCGCAAAAACATCTGCTTTGCATGCCATCAATATTGCTCCATTTATAAAGAATGACGCCAACTGGGTAAAGTTTGACATTAATCCCATTCAGAACAACACAAAAACCGTTATCCATTGTGAAGCTCCAATGGTTGACAAAAGAATAGTAAAAAGTTCCAGTGGTTTTAGAGAACACCGATATGTTATTCAAACTCAAATTGCCATTGGAGATTCGAAATGGCCAATTGAAATGACCCTTACAAATCGTGATTCAATGGGTTTTAGAATGCTTTTGGGGCGTGAAGCCATGAGCGGAAGAATATTGGTTGACCCAGAACAAAAATATCTTTTAGGACAGCCTACTACAGAAAGCCTTGTTGAATTATATAAGAATTCAGAAAAAGCCAGCTCTGGTTTAAGAATAGGACTTTTAGCCAGTAATCCTGAATTGTACAGTAACAAAAGAATTATGGAAGCTGGAGAAATGCGTGGTCACGAAATGCATTTTTTGAATATTAAAGAATGTTACATGAAACTGGATGCAAAAACTCCAGAAATTCATTATCGCGGTGGAAAAATATTAAACCAATTTGACGCTATTATCCCTAGAATTAGGCCGAGCATCACCTTTTACGGCTGTGCCTTAACTCGTCAATTTGAAGCCTTAAAAGTGTACTGCTTGAACTCATCGACCGCAATTACACAATCCAGGGACAAATTATTTTCTTTACAATTATTATTAAATCACGGTGTAGATATCCCAACAACTGGATTTGCCAATTCACCTTTGGATACTGATAATTTAATCAAAATGGTTGGAGGTTCTCCTCTTATTGTAAAATTACTGGAAGGAACTCAAGGAAAAGGTGTTGTCTTGGCAGAAACCAAAAAAGCCGCAGAAAGTGTAATTAACGCATTCAAAAGCCTTAATGCCAATATATTAGTACAAGAATTCATTAAAGAAGCCAACGGAAAAGATATTCGTTGCTTTGTAATAGACGGCAAAGTTGTCGCTGCAATCCAAAGAGAAGCTATGCCTGGGGAATTTAGAGCCAATATCCATTTGGGCGGAACAGCATCTGTAATTAAAGTTACGGCAGAAGAAAAAAGGATTGCAATAAAAGCTGCTAAAGCAATGGATTTAAAAGTTGCCGGCGTAGATATTATTCGCTCTGCTAAAGGGCCTTTATTGCTTGAAGTAAACTCTTCTCCTGGACTTGAAGGAATTGAAGGTGCCACAAATAAAGATATTGCTGGAGAAATGATTAAAGCAATTGAGAAGAATTTTAAAATTAAGTAGATTTTCTTAAAAGAATAAAAATACATTTATAAAAAAAAATCTACATTATGAATCCCTACTTAGATATTGTTATTCGTAGTGCAGCTGTTTATTTATTCATGGTTATTGCATTGCGTATTTTTGGTAAAAAAGAATTATCTCAACTCAACACTGCTGATGTGATTTTGATTTTACTAATAAGCAACTCCGTACAAAATGCAATGGTTGGAAACAATACAACTCTTTGGGGAGGTCTGGCTGCAGCTACAATACTTTTTACTATTAATTTCATATTAAAGAAATTAATATTTAGGTATAAAAAATTCAGTGAATTCATGCTTGAGAAACCTGAAATCCTAATTCATAACGGAACTTTAGATTTCAAAAACTTGAGTAAATTAGACATTACTTCGGATGAATTAAAAGAGGCCATGAGAGAACACGGTGTAGAATCTTTCAAGGATGTAAAACTGGCTATGCTTGAAATTGATGGAAATATAAGCATCATTACAGGTGAAAATAATCTAAAACAAACCCACTACAAACGCAGAAAGAATCATAAAAACTTAATTCAAGGAAATTAGAGTCTACCATAAAAACTTCTAAAAATTTATTTTCTTCCAAAACCACAACTGTTGACATAATATTGAATTCCTTTTTTTTGAAAAGTTGTTAAAACCACTAAACTTATCTTTAGCCCAGATGGAAACGGCATCTCCCGATTTAGAAAAACAAGGCTTTTTTGCCGTAATTTTTCTAAATCGGGAATATAGTGGACAGCTGGAGACCTGTTGATTATTACTGAACATATCTTGCTTCCCCCCAAAAAAAAAACACAAAATTTAAGCCATAAAAAAAACCATTCGAAATGCGAATGGTTTTTTTTATAATGTGTAATTATTTTATAAAAATATATTTAGAAACCAATATACTAACGCAGCCAGTAATGCAGAAACTGGAATCGTTAGTACCCAAGCCCAGAGTAAACTTACCGTTACACCCCAACGAACAGCCGAAATACGTTTCGTTAATCCAACTCCAATAATAGATCCTGTAATAGTATGTGTTGTACTTACCGGTACTTTAAAATGTTCAGTGAAATAAAGCGTTAAAGCTCCTGCAGTTTCAGCAGCTACTCCTTCAAAAGAAGTTACTTTGGTAATTTTAGAACCCATTGTTTTCACAATTTTCCAACCACCACTTAATGTTCCAACAGCAATAGCAGTATAACAAGCCAAAGGAATCCATTCAGGCATTGCTCCTTTTATTCCTTTATCATCATCTGGAAGAACTACTTGCAACCATTCTGGTAGATGCATAATATCAACACCGCTAGTTTTAATATAAACCGCCACGGCCGCAGCAATAATCCCCATTACTTTTTGAGAATCATTTCCACCGTGACCTAAACTAAAAGCAGCAGAAGAAAGCAATTGCATTTTTTTCAAAACTGCATCGGCTTTGTGTAAATTTAAACTACTAAATACTAAAGCAAATGTTGAAATCGATAGTATTATAAAAGCTACCAAAAACCACTTGATATTATGTGATTCAAATACGACACTCCAAAAAACAGAAGATTCAAAACGAGGCTTTTCTATTTTTTCGAATGGAACCATTTGGCTATAAACAAACCAAATTGACAATATCATTAATGCAACTGTAAACAATTTAGGCACAATACTTTTCCTAGAGGCATTTAACAACCAAATAGAAATCAAATATGACATTAAAGCTCCTAACAAAGGGGCAAGAACTATAAATGCAATGATAATTACTACACCAGAAGGCATGCCTCCATCTTTTCCTGCTTTGTACCAACTTACAATATCATACCAATGCCTAGTGTGCTGTACTCCATCTTCTATTAAAATATAATCTGAAAAACCGTGCATTGTAATTGCATGAGCAACCGCAGCACCAGCAAAACCACCAATCAAAGTATGTGAAGAACTGGAAGGAATTCCTTGCCACCAAGTAATTAAATTCCAAATAATTGCCGCTACAACACCTGCAAGGATAACTACTAAATCAATTTGACTTGAATCGGCCGTTTTTGCAACGGTATTTGCAACACCCAAGCCAAAAACCCAATAGGCCAAAAAGTTAAAAAAAGCTGCCCAAAGTACCGCTTGAAATGGCGATAAAACCTTGGTTGCAACAACAGTAGCAATAGCATTGGCAGCATCATGGAAACCATTGATGTAATCAAAAATTAATGCTAGAACTATAATAATTATGAGTAAAGTCATATCAATATCTTCAAATGAATAGAATTAAATTAAGAATGTTTTACCGTAATAGATTCTAAAACACTAGCAACACTCTTACATTTATCAGTTGCTGATTCTAAAACTGACAATACTTCTTTATATTTAATGATATTTTTGGCATCGGTTTCGTTTTCGAAAATTTCAAAAACAGCTTTGTTATATACCATATCCGACTTGTTTTCCAACTTATTAATTTTGGCACAAGCGTTAGTAATCGTCTTCATATTGCTCAAGTTTTTCAACTCTTTTACCGCAACATCAATATTTTGACAAGCCTCTAAATTGATTTCTGTCATTTTACGAATTGATTTCGTGATTTTATCCACCTGATATAAACGCATTCTTGAAGCAGCACCATGAAGATAATCGGCTACATAATCAATTGAAGTGATTAGGGAGTGAATATCTTCCCTGTCAAAAGGAGTAATGAAATTTCTACTCAATTCTAAATTGGTTTGACGTGTAATGTCTTCGCCTTTTTGTTCTAATTCATCTATTTTAAGAAAAAGAACTTCTCTTTCTTTCAATGGAAGATTTACGGCTTCGTGCAAAATTGAAGCCAATTCGATTAAATTACTTGATGCTTCTTCGAAAAGAGGAAAGAATTTTTTGTCTTTTGGAACTAAAAATTGAAAAATACTATTTAATGACATTTGTTTATGTTTTAGTAGTGCAAAATTACTTCATTATTTAAAGCTAATGTTAAGCTAATGTTAACAAATCCTCTTCGATTTGAAAACTATTCAGGAAAGTCACTGTTTTCTCAATATCATAATGAAGAATTCTGTCTTCTTTTACCAAAGGAACTTCACTCCTGTAAGATTTTAAAAACATTTCTATAAAATCACTTGACTTTAAAGGTCTGCGATATTCTATTGCTTGTGAAGCATTCATCAATTCTATGGCCAAAATACGCTCCAAATTTTCCATCACACGTAAACATTTGGTCGCACCATTAGCTCCCATGCTTACATGATCTTCCTGACCATTGCTTGAAACTATACTATCTACGCTCGAAGGAGTTGCCAATTGTTTGTTTTGACTTGCAATACTTGCGGCAGTATACTGCGGAATCATAAATCCGGAATTCAATCCTGGATTATCAACCAAGAACGCAGGAAGATTACGCAATCCAGAAATCAATTGATATGTTCTGCGCTCAGAAATACTACCTAATTCTGCCAAAGCAATAGCCATAAAATCTAAAGCCAAAGCCAAAGGCTGCCCATGAAAATTTCCACCCGAAATAATCTGGTCGCTTTCTATAAATATATTTGGGTTATCGGTTACCGAATTTATCTCTGTTTTAAAAACTTTTTTCACATAATCAAATGCATCTTTTGAAGCGCCATGCACTTGTGGAATACAACGGAAAGAATATGGATCCTGAACATGCGTTTTAGGCTGTTCAATAATTTCACTTCCCTCCAAAAACTCTTTTACTCTTTTGGCTGTAGCAATTTGACCGTTATGAGGACGTATATAATGAATCAACTCATTAAAAGGTTCAATTCTACCATCAAAACCTTCCAATGATATTGTCCCAATTAAATCGGCTAAAAATGAAAATTTGTTTGCTTTCATTGAGATATGAGCACCGTAAGCACTCATGAATTGAGTTCCGTTTAATAATGCCAAGCCTTCTTTTGACTTTAAAACGATAGGTTCCCAACCAAAATGCTTCAACACTTCGCTAGAATGTACTTTTTTACCTTCAAACAAAACTTCTCCTTCACCTAATAAAGGCAATGATAAATGTGCCAAAGGTGCTAAATCTCCAGAAGCCCCAAGTGAACCTTGAGTGTAAATAACTGGCAATATATCATTATTATAAAAATCAACCAATCGATCCACTGTTTGCAATTGCACTCCAGAATGCCCATAACTTAAAGATTGAATTTTTAGCAACAGCATCAATTTTACAATATCGTTTGGCACTTCCTCTCCTGTCCCACAAGAATGTGACTTTACGAGATTTTCTTGAAGTTTAGAAAGGTTTTCATTTGAAATTTTTACATTACAAAGTGATCCAAAACCAGTATTGATTCCGTAAATTGGTTCCGAATGAGAAGCCATTTTACTATCCAAGTATTTTCTACACTTAAGGATATTCGTTTTTGCAGCCTCTGAAAGAGCAATTGATTTATTATGAGAAATAATTTCCTGTAAAACCTCAAAAGAAAGTAATTCGGTACTTATATAATGTGTATTCTCCATTTTGTTTGAATTTAAGTGTTCAAAATTCCACAAATCAATATTAAAAAGCAATGTTTTTTGATAATAATTTAAATTTTAAGATGAAATAAAAAATAAAACAAGAAGAGTACGATATAATGTAATCACAAAAGCAACTCTATTTGAGTTGCTTTTGTGATATTGTATTTCAAATTAGATTAGGTTTCACAACCAAATAAATTCATTTTTATTAATAAGTATAAGTAACTACGCTATAAAGCTTTTCAGGATTAGTTCCACTTTTTGTGTAAAACTTATTTACTAATAGACTACCATTTAAATTATAAGTAATCTCATGTCTTGTTGTATATATTATTGAAGATCTATCACTAGTACTTACGGAACTAATTTCATTACTTTGATTTGCATTCCATAAACTACAAGTAGAAAATCCTAAAACATAAAAAAACGGATTCTTTTTTGTGTCAAAAATAGATTCTAAAGTATTCTTTTCTTCAACACCATAATTATCTACATATATAGATTCCTCTTTTATCACATTTCCATTCAAAATCGTATAAACAGAAGAATTACCTCTTGGCTCCAGCACTCCAGAATAATTTGAATAATGAGTACTTGATACTGTACCATCAATATTATACTCAAATACTATTTTATAAATTTGGTCTTTATTTTGGGTATTCGTCTGCGAAATCAATTTGTTTTTATCATTATACAAATACACTGTCGAACTTTGCACTATACCCGCTTTATCAACAGATTCCAATTTTGTTATTAAATTCCCAGTATAAGTATATATATCTGTATTTGCTTCTGTAGGTATTGTGTTTCCAAAACTTAAATAGGTACCTGAAATACTAATTAGCTTAACTATGTTCATTGAGTCATAAGTAAAAACACTAAAACTTTTATCTACTATAGTTGCTCCAGTAATAGCATCATAACTATATTGTTCAGCTGTTCTTGTTTTAGGGACTTCCAATACTACTTTTTCAGAAGCAATACCTTTTGGACTTTCTTGACCTGACAAATTTACTGTAACAGTATATGTAAAAGCTCCTGTAGTAGTTAAAACATCTGTGAATTTTGCTTCCGTAAGTGGAGTTGAATTAATTTTTACTGGATTGTCATTTCTATAAATATTATATGTAATTCCTGTACCTGCTACAGCTGGCCAAGTAACATTTATTGAATTTCCATCTAAAACCGCTTGAGCTGTAGTTGCCGATGGTACAACAATTGGAGAATCATCATTGCCACTGCAAGATACTAGGGTAAAAAAAGCAATACATAATAATGCAATCTGTTTTTTCATTATAATATTTTTAGAATTATTTTTAGCCAAAATAGTATAATTTTTACAATTTAAGGAAAAAAAAGAATAAATGCTTTACATTAATAAAAACTTAAATTCATTAATTAAATCTAAAAATCATAGCCAAAGAAAAATAATTATCACACTACAATTAATGTCCCTAAATAATTCTTAAAAAGCAGAAAATAACGAGTTTTAAAAAACTTATAATTTACATTTTCATCATTACAACATTATCCACAAGCCTATTTTACCACAAGTTGTAACTTAATCAAAAGAAAATCATCATAGAAAATCACTTCCAAAAAGAGTATAAATTAAAGATAATCTCAACAAACAAAGAAATAAATTATACAATATCAAATTTGAATCCATATTAAATTTAAATATTGAACTATTCGCAAAAATACCTCACAAAGCTTTATTTTTTAATGAAAAACTGTACTTTTGGGAAATCAAAAATGAAAAAATTTAACAGCACATATCATCCTTCGATAACAACTCAAATCTGGGTTGCGCTTGCTGTTACAACTACATCTACTACAACTACTACCCCTTAGGGGTATACATTTTACATATAATCCAGTTGCTGTACTTTTTTCTTAAAGAAAGATAGTCATGGGTGTATAGAAGCCTTTTGCAATTTAAAATAACAAAATACAATATAAATATCGTTAAGATTTCAAATAGTGATGATCATATAAAATAGCGATACCAAATTACATTAAAACAAATACATAATAATATCTACCATATGAAAGTATTAAAATTTGGCGGAACTTCGGTAGCCAATGCAGAAAACATAAAACTAGTTTTAGATATAGTCATTAATAAAGCACAAGAAGAAAAACTTGTTGTTGTCGTATCAGCCTTAAGTAAAGTAACTGATTTATTACAATTGGCTGCATCCAAAGCGGCTGCAAATGATGAAAGCTTTAAAGATATTGTTACCGAAATCGAGAAAAAACATTTAGAAGCACTTAAACAACTTATTCCCGTAAGTGAACAAAGCGGCTTGTTAAGTCATATCAAAAGAATCATCAATCACCTGGAAACACTGCTTGACGGTTGCTTTCTTTTGGGAGAATTATCCCCAAGAACTCTAGATACCATTCTAAGTTTTGGAGAATTATTATCTTCTTATATCATTGCCGAGGCTTTAAAACAAAAGCTAAAAAACAGTCGTTACAAAGACAGCCGAGAATTGATTAAAACAAACAATCATTTTGGAAAAGCAGCGGTGAACTTTGAACATTCAAACCAACTGATTGCAGATTTTTTTGCATCTAATGAAAATCAAGTTGTTGTGATGCCCGGTTTTATTGCTACAACTGAAGATGGTATAAATACTACTTTAGGTCGTGGTGGTTCGGATTATACTGCCGCTATTATTGCAGGAGCATTAAATTCTACAGATTTAGAAATTTGGACAGATGTAAATGGAATGTTTACAGCAAATCCAAAAATTGTAAAACAAGCACAACCTATTGCTACAATATCTTACCAAGAAGCAATGGAATTGTCTCATTTTGGTGCCAAAGTATTGTATCCGCCAACAATTCAGCCTGTTTTAAGAAAAAATATTCCAATTATAATCAAGAATACTTTCGAGCCACAAGCCGAAGGGACTTTGATTTCCAATATTGTTTCTGCGCATACAAATCCAGTAAAAGGGATTAGTCACATCGATAACATTACTTTGATAACTCTAGAAGGTTCAGGTATGATTGGAGTTGCTGGTTCTTCCAAAAGACTATTTGAAGTTTTATCTAATGAAAGTATAAACGTAATTTTTATTACTCAAGCTTCATCGGAGCATTCTATATGTATTGGTATTTTAAATTCAGATGCCGAAACTGCTGAAATTGCTATCAATAAAGCTTTTCAAATAGAAATTGCACAAAACAAAATTGATCCTTGTATTGTAGAACAAAATCTTTGCATTATCGCTTTGGTAGGTGAAAACATGAAAAACCATCAAGGTTTGAGTGGAAGAATGTTCAGTACTTTAGGAAAAAACAATGTCAATATTCGTGCAATTGCACAAGGTGCTTCGGAAAGAAACATCTCGGTGGTTATCAATGAAAGAGACGTCAAAAAAGCGTTGAACACTTTACACGAAAATTTCTTTGAAGAAAACACTAAGCAATTAAACCTATTTGTAATGGGTGTTGGAAATGTGGGTGAGAAATTCATCGAACAAATTCATCAGCAAAAGAAATTTCTAAGAGAAAATTTAAAAATAAACGTAAGGGTTATTGCTGTTTCCAACTCCAGAAAAATGTATTTTGATGAAGATGGAATGCCTCTAAAAGAATGGCAATCACTTCTTGAAAAAGGAGAATCAGCCAACAGAGAGCAATTTATTGCAAATGTAAAAACACTGAATTTACGTAACAGTATTTTTGTGGATATCACTGCCAATGAAGATGTGTCTAAAACATACGATCAGTATTTAAAACAAAACGTAGCGGTAGTAACTTGCAACAAAATTGCTTGTTCATCGGCCTATGACAATTACAAAAACCTAAAAAGTTTATCTCGTAAATTCAATGCGCCTTTCCTTTTTGAAACGAATGTTGGAGCTGGATTACCAATTATAGATACAGTAAAAAACTTAATCGCTTCTGGTGATAAAGTGCATAAAATACAAGCCGTTTTGTCAGGTAGTTTGAACTTTATTTTTAATAATTTTGATGAAAATAATACTTTTCATGATGTTGTCAAAGAAGCTGGAGTTCAAGGATTTACAGAGCCAGACCCAAAAATTGATTTAAGCGGAATTGACGTAGCCAGAAAGATCCTTATTTTGATTCGTGAAAGCGGTTACCAAATGGAAATTAAAGACATTGAAAACAAATCTTTTCTTCCAAAAGAATGTATGGGGACTACCAATAATGATGCTTTTTTCGCTTCATTAAAAGAACACGCAAAACACTTTGAATCAATTTTAGCAGAAGCCAATCAAAAAGAGAGTAGACTAAAATTTGTGGC
This sequence comes from Flavobacterium sp. P1_E4, assembly GCF_056405915.1. Taxonomy (NCBI): domain Bacteria; kingdom Pseudomonadati; phylum Bacteroidota; class Flavobacteriia; order Flavobacteriales; family Flavobacteriaceae; genus Flavobacterium; species Flavobacterium sp. P1_E4. The sequence goes on along the minus strand of NZ_JBFUBE010000030.1, from coordinate 9,044 downwards.
CCAATTTGAAAATGGAAAAGCAAGCGTAGGTTTACAATTCATTCCAAAAGACCACCCATTTTACAATTTGGAAGGAAAAGACAATATCGTTTTATTCTACACCGATCGTTACGTTGATCAACCGTTATTGATAAAAGGTGCTGGTGCAGGAGCAGCAGTAACAGCTTCTGGAATTTTTGCCGATGTAATTAGAATAGGAAATGTATAAATAAAGTTGCTAAGTTGCTAAGACTCTAAGATGCTAAGTCATCTCAGAATCTCAGAAACTTAGAATCTTAGAATCTTAAAAACAATGACTGAAATAAAAATATTTTGCCCCGCCACCATTGCGAATCTTTCGTGTGGTTTTGATGTGCTCGGACTTTGTTTAGCCACTGCAGGTGACGAAATGATCGTTCGGAAATCGGATGTGAAAGGAGTTCGTATTACTAAAATAGTGGGCGCCGATTTACCATTGGAAACCGAAAACAATGTTGCTGGCGTTGCTGCTTTAGCAATGTTGGAAGAAATCGAAACCGAATTTGGTTTTGAGATCGAAATCTACAAACATATTAAAGCAGGAAGTGGTATCGGAAGTAGTGCTGCCAGTTCAGCGGGTGCAGTTTTTGGTATCAACGAATTATTGGGACGTCCTTTCACAAGAAAAGAATTGGTAAAATTTGCCATGCAAGGCGAAAAATTGGCCAGTGGTAACGCCCACGCAGACAATGTTGCCCCTGCCCTTTTGGGAGGTTTCACATTGGTACGATCATCGAATCCTTTGGATATCATCAAAATTGAAAGTCCATCAGAATTATACGCCACGGTGGTACACCCACAAATTGAGTTGAAAACATCGGATGCACGTTCAGTATTGAAACAAACAGTTTCCCTAAAAAGTGCCATTACCCAATGGGGAAATGTTGGTGGATTGGTAGCTGGGCTTTATACTCAGGATTATGAGTTAATCGGACGTTCTTTACACGATGAAATCATAGAACCTATCCGCAGCATGCTGATTCCAGGATTTGATTTAATTAAGCAAACTGCTTATGAAAATGGAGCTTTGGGTTCAGGAATTTCGGGTTCTGGCCCTTCTATTTTTGCTTTAAGCAAAGGAAAAGAAAACGCAGATAAAATTGCCAAAGCCATGAGTGCCGTTTACGAAGAGATGAATTTGCCTTATGAAATTCACGTTTCCAAAGTGAATGATGAAGGGATGAAAATAATTTAATAAAAAGTAATTAATGATTAGTAAAAAGTAATTAGCATAAATACTTTTTACTAATCATTAAAGACTAATCACTAAGCATAACAACAATGAAATATTACAGTTTAAACCATAATGCACCAAACGTTTCTTTTCAAGAAGCAGTAATACAAGGATTAGCAACAGATAAAGGTTTGTATTTTCCAGAAACTATCACTCCATTAGCACCAAGTTTTTTTGAGGCTATCGAAAGTTTATCACACGAAGAAATCGCTTTTGAAGCGATTAAACAATTTGTGGGAGACGAAATCCCTGCCGAAACTTTAAAACAAATCATTGCCGAAACTTTATGTTTTGATTTCCCATTGGTGGAAGTTGAAAACGGAATCTATTCTCTTGAATTATTTCACGGTCCAACTATGGCGTTCAAAGATGTGGGCGCAAGATTTATGTCTCGTTGTCTAGCTTATTTCAACAAAGACAGTAAAGACAATAAAAACACTGTGCTTGTGGCCACTTCTGGAGATACTGGAGGTGCTGTTGCTAGTGGTTTTCTTGGTGTAAACGGTGTTGACGTCGTGATTCTTTATCCTTCGGGAAAAGTGAGTGACATTCAGGAAAGACAATTAACGACTTTGGGGCAGAATATAAAAGCACTTGAAGTAGACGGTGTTTTTGATGATTGCCAAGATATGGTCAAAAAAGCATTTCTTGACGAAAGCTTAAGCCATATGCAATTAACATCTGCCAATTCAATCAATATTGCGCGTTGGTTACCACAAATGTTTTACTTTTTCTTTGCTTACAAAGCACTGAAAGCACAAAACAAACCATTAGTATTCTCTTGTCCAAGCGGAAACTTTGGTAATATTTGCGCAGGTATTATTGCTAAGAAATTAGGCTTACCTATCGAACATTTCGTAGCTTCTACCAATGTAAATGATACGGTGCCAAGATTCCTTGCCAACGGAATTTACGACCCAAAACCATCAATCGCAACGATCTCGAATGCTATGGATGTTGGGAATCCAAGTAACTTCATTCGCATTCAAGAGATGTACCAAAATGATTTGGAGCAATTCAAAAAAGATTTTACATCATATACCTTTACCGATGCAGAAACTTTGGTAGCGATGAAGGCCATTCATAACGAAAGAGGCTATATCGCAGAACCACACGGAGCTGTTGGTTATTTAGGATTGAAAAAAGAATTGCAAAACATACCAAACGCAATTGGTATTTTCTTAGAAACGGCACATCCTATCAAATTCTTGGATGTTGTTGAACCGGCTTTGGGAGTAACATTACCTCTTCCTACTCAAATAGAAAGCGTGATGAACAAAGAAAAAGTAAGCGTTAAAATTTCAACTTATGATGAATTGAAAGCGTTCTTGAATTCAAAATAATTCTTTCAAAAAAAGGTTTTCAAACCATATAAGTAATATAAGACCATTTAAGTTTTGCTAGTGATTAGTGAAATTTAAATGGTTTTCTTTTTATACAAAAATAATCTCAGCTCAACTAAGTATTCGCTGTTATGCTTAGCAAAATCTCCCGATTTCACCACACACGCAGAGCTAACAATACAAATCTACAATCAAAATAACATCCTGCTGTAACAAAGAAACATTAGCGTTTATAATAAAACGAACTCACTGTCCAATAAAAAATTTAGCCAAACAGAAAAATTTAGTTCAAAAAAACATTAAATTTAACTCTCTAAAAAATAACATCATGGCAAATAATAAAGTTACACTTCACAGAGTTTTTTCGGCACCTCCTGAGAAAGTTTATAAAGCGTTCACAGATGGGGATGCAATGGCTTCGTGGTTACCACCTTATGGTTTTGTCTGCAAAGTACATAGTATGAATGTTCAAATTGGTGGAAAATACAAAATGTCGTTTACCAATTTCACTACAGGAAACAGTCATTCATTTGGTGGTGAATATTTAGAAATTATACCTAATGAACGATTAAAATACACAGACGTGTTTGACGACCCAAACTTACCGGGACAAATGATTACAACAATCGAACTGCGAAAAGTATTATGCGGTACAGAACTTTTTGCAACACAGGAAGGAATACCTGATGCAATTCCAACCGAAATGTGTTATTTAGGCTGGCAGGAATCATTAGATAAATTAAAACGTTTGGTAGAACCAAATATTCCAGATGCTTAACTTAGTAAAACTAAAAAATTAAAAAAATGGCAAAACAAATTTTCATCAATTTAGCAGTAACTGACCTGCAAAAATCTATGGCCTTTTATACTGCATTAGGCTTTACAAACAATCCTCAATTTTCGGACGACAGCGGAAAGTGCATGGTTTGGTGTGAAAATATTTTTGTGATGCTTTTGACACACGAAAAGTTTGCAGGCTTTGCCACCAAACCAATTGCAGACACCAAATCAAGCGTAGCTGGACTTTTTTCATTATCTACTGAAAGTGTTGATGAAGTAAACAGCATTATGGAAAATGGACTGAAGGCTGGTGGAATTGAGCCAAGCGAAATGAAAGATTATGGTTTTATGCAACAGCGGACTATCGAAGATTTTGACGGACACACTTGGGAAATTTTCTATATGGATATTTCAAAATTCCCAACAGCATAGTAAGACGGAACGCAAAACAAACTATTGCTTTTCAGGCAATCCAAAAGCCCTATGACATTAATTGCAATATTTTTTCCGTTTGTTTCCTTCTTTCTGAGAGGCAGAATACTCACGTCTATTCTCTGCCTAATTTTACAAGTAACTTTAATTGGCTGGATTCCGGCAGTAATTTGGGCCGTTATCTCATTACAAAACTCAAGAGCTGATAAACGTAACAAAATGCTGATTAAGGCTATAAAAGTAAAATAGCAGTCAAGTAATAAAGCCAAACTATAAAACACTCAATATGTTTATCATTTCATTATCATATAAAAAAGACATCCGTGAGGTAGATAAATTTATCGAATCACATACTCAATTTTTAGACAAATACTATTCAGAAAAAAAATTCATTTTTTCAGGAAGGAAAAACCCAAGAACAGGAGGCATAATATTAGTTCGTAATGTGAATAGAGATACGCTACAGGAAATTATTAAGCAAGATCCTTTTTATCAGAATGAAATAGCTGATTATGACATTACCGAAGTAATCCCGACCAAATATGATGAAGACTTTGCTCTTTTTATATAAAGAAAAAAAAGACCTTTAATGAGACCTTCTTGATTACGTGTAAAAATCCCCAAAACAACTAATAAAATCAAAAACGAAATTTTTTGCTTTGGGGTTAAGCCCATATTATAAAACAGTAGGAGTTACAAAACCAATTCTTCAAACAAGCATTGAATCGTTTTATCCAAATCCGTAGATAAACCCGAATGTGGTCTGGAAGTTTGTATCGCCGAACTTCGGATGGCGGTCAACCAACGAAAACGGGACGGAATATCGAACTCACCAATAGGCCCACCGGATTTGCCACCGTGAGCGATTTTCTGAAAAGATTCTAGATTCAATTCGAGTTGTTCCAAATCAAAATCTTCCGAGAACAATAGCAATTTTGCTTCATTAACTGAATAGAGCATTTTTATGAATTTTGCTTTTTTGCAAAACAGAATAATGCCTACATTCAGAAATTCTTCACGTTCTACCCTTGGCACAACGCGAATAACGGCATATTCATATAAGTTTTTCTCTTGCATTTTGGGCTTCATTTATAAAAATTTCTGAATGATTCAATCGCGTCCATAAAAACTGAAAGTACACTTCTCTAATTTCGTCTGGGGTTTGTTCGGTGTCTTCCCAATGGAGCCAATCTTCGGGAATATAATCGACAATATCCTGCAGTATTTCTTTGGTGAGTAACTTTCTAAAAGCAAGGTCTGTTTCTTTTAGTTCGGTTGCTTGAGGCAATAAAACATGATCTTTAATAAGCGCAAAAGGACTTTTGGCATGTGTTTCCCAAGTATTCCAAGAATGATGAAAATATAGGGAGGCTCCATGATCAATGAGCCATAATTCTTTGTGCCAAATAAGCATATTGGTATTCCTGAATGTACGATCAACATTGGTAATAAAGGCATCCAACCAAACGATTTGCGAAGCCAAGTCCGCAGGCAGTTTTGTCACCACGGGATCAAAAGTAATAGCTCCCGACAAAAAATGCAAGGCTAGATTCAGTCCTTGACTTCCTTGCAATAAATCTTGGATTTCCTCATCTCCTTCGGTACGACCAAAGGCTTCGTCGAGATTGGCAAACACCAATTCGGGCATTTTTAGCTTCAAAACTCGGGCGATTTCTCCGCCTATGAGTTCGGCGATCAAGGCTTTTACGCCATGCCCCGCACCTCTAAATTTCAAAACATATTTAAAATCATCATCCGCTTCGGCTAGAGCAGGCAACGAACCACCCTCCCGCAGCGGCGAAATATAGCGCGTAACATTTACAGTTCTTAATTCAAGTGGTTTTCTCATAGTATGATTTTACGAACTACAAACTTACAAATAACTATTTTCTTTAAGACGCTAAGCTACTAAGAAACTAAGATTGTACTAGACAGCTCAAACCGATAAACAATTTAATCAATTTAACGATTAAACTCTTAAACGATTAAACAATTTTATCCTCCAAACTCAAATATGCTTTCCCAATATTTGCAATAATATCCGAAGCGATAAAAGACTGATAACCCGTTTCGGGCAAAGAGATATCGGCAGTCAAACCGTGCAGGTAGACGCCCAGTATAGCTGCATCGATGGATCTATAGGATTGTGCCAAAAGACTCGTAATCATCCCCGTCAGAACATCCCCGCTTCCGGCAGTGGCCAGCGCAGCGTTTCCGGTCGTATTTACATAAATCAATTCACCGTCAACAATATAAGTTGGAGCACCTTTCATCACAATCACCACTTGGTTCACAAGCGAAAAAACGACAGTTTTTCCAAACTTTTCTTCTTCTGTATACCATTTCCCTATCAATCGTTCCAATTCTTTTGGATGCGGAGTCAAAACGGTTCTGGGTGAAACCAAAGCTACCCAAGACGGGTTATGTGACAAAATATTTAGAGCATCAGCATCGATAACCAGCGGAAGACTTGTATTTGACAAAAAATCATGAAGTGCTTTTTGAGTTGCCATTTTCTGTCCCATTCCGGGGCCTATTCCTATTGCATTGACATCCAGATTCAAAGCAATCTCCGAAAGATATTTTTCGTGATCATCCGTCACCACCATCGCTTCCGGAATGGAGATTTGCACAATTTCGTAGCCACATTGCGGAACAAAAGCAGTTACCAGTCCACAACCCGTTTTCAGTGCCGCTTTCGAAGCCAAACACACCGCCCCTATCTTTCCATAGCTCCCGCCAACGAGCAAAGCGTGTCCCTGTATGCCTTTGTGGGTGTATTTATCAATGGTTTTGTAGCGTTTCAGAATTTCATTTCTATCGATTGCAATAGGATTATTCATGAGATGAATTTTCTATTAAAAGTACGAAATAATAAAAATCGAAAATCAAAAATCCAACTTTTAAATTCTGAAATCTGAAATCTACATTCTGAAATCTGCAATCTAAAATCATCTGGGCGTGACCACAATGTCATTAAGTTAAGAAAAATAAAAAAACAGCACGCAGATTTGGCAGATTTTTTTTACCCTTTTTTCTGCGGAAATCTGCGTGAAAATAAAAATAGTAATTCCTTAACTTAATGACATTGGGCGTGACCACTGCAAGAAAAGGGGCTAACTCATAGCAGCGAGTATACAGCCCCTTTCCTTACAGCGGTCGGGCTATCTGGGCTACTTCGGTAGCTTCCGTCTATCCCTCACGCAATTCACCACGGCTATAAGGAAAACGAGAGCATCAATTTTCATAAGGCATCAATCCAAAATTCCATTAATACATACTTATATGATTATTTTCCTTGTTTGCAATCCGAAAATAAGATAGTAAACACCAACAGTATTGGTACTAAATACCTATAATAGAGGTACAAATCACCAATATTATTGGTACTTAACACGAATAATACAGGTACTAAACACCAATAACACTGGTATTTAATACCAACAATACAGGTACTAAACACCAATAATACTGGTATTTAACACCAATAATAGTGGTAATATTCACCAGTACTATTGGTACTAAACACCAATAATATTAGTGATTAACATCTTTTATTGAGTTAAAATAATTATATTTATAGAATAAAACGCACAAAAAATGATAAACACCGACAAAAAATACAAGAAAGATCTCGGAGAACAGTACCCTTTGGTAGGTAATTTTATTCATTACCATATTTACCACAATAAAATTAAGAAAGCTGATGTGTCCAGAGCATTGGGAATAATTCCCACGGGACTGAATGACTATTTCAAGAGAGACTCCTTGCAATTTGCCATTTTATGGAAGCTGAGTCTTGTGCTAAAGCATAACTTTCTTGCCCAATTGGGTGAATATTTACCCTATCGTTTTGAGAGCATTCAAGAAAAAGCCCTCAAGGTACAACTGGCCGAAAAAGATGCCATCATACAAAAAATGGAAATCCAATTGGCAACAATTAGGGAAATGATCCATAAGCAATAAATGATACCGAAATTGATTTCAAACCCATACTATTAAAAAAATAAACGGTATGTTTGTTAGACATAGCCACCCAAATTTGGGCGGGTTTGTGTGATTTTGTTATACATATATACTAGTTGGTGGCAATTTAACCGCAAAATGGACGAAAACAAGAATCTATGAAAATTTTAAAAGTCTTTCTATTAATTACTATTTGCTTTTTGTTTTCTTGYAATAAAAAACACGAACAAAATGATATTGAAAAATCAAATGATTCAATTTATGTTTACAACCAAAATCATACTAAAAAAGAAGATACAGTTTGTCTAAATGAAGAAAAACGAGCAGAAAAAGACATACAARGTGGAAAATTAGTTTATTTCTATTTTCRGGGAAAGACAAAAATGTATAGAAGCAATAAAGAAATGAAAACGTTACTTTCCGCTTATAATATAGAAATTGATTCTGCTTTAGTATCCTGTATTCCTGACCTAAATGGATTTAAAAGAAATTGCTACGCTTCTAAAATGARAATTGCTATTGAAAAAAAATATGGTAATGAATTTATAAACACATTAAKAAATTTAGCCGAAATTCAATTTGTAATAAATAATCCAAATTTAGTGTTCAAATTTGAAGAGTGTGATACAACTTCAAGATATCCGAACACAAAAAATTATTCAGATTATTTTAAAAAACCCAAAGAAGACTTTGAAAAACATTTTACTTATCCAAAAGATTATAAATTTAAATCAGGAAAATATTATTCGAGTACACAAATAAGTTTTATTTTAAATAAAAACGGAAAAATAAGCAACATTGAAACTGATTGTAGTTTCACAGATTCTGAAAACAATAAGTTTGCAGAATATTTTAAAAATGAAACTTTAAAATTTGTAGAAAAAACAAAATGGATTCCTGCTAAATTTAAAGGCATAAATGTAAATAGTGAAATGAGTTTTATATATTTCCATAAATAAACTGCCACCAACAGCCACTACAACGGATTTGGGCATTTGGCTTAAAGGAAAGATGGTTTTGTACTTGGGATTATTTGGCAAATCCGAAGAATGAGTTTAATTTAGTCCCAAACGCGCTGTAGTACCAAGACGTCAGGCTGTGAAAAAACCTCTTTTTTTTCTCAAAATCTTCAAATTTTACAATCCTACAATTCAAATAAAGCCTTCTGAGAAGGCTCTTTTTTTAAGCTACTAATTTTATCGGATAAAAAATGTGCCTTGCATTTAGCTTTAAATAGATCACTTTTATTAGCTTTAAATAGATCACTTTTA
>NZ_JBFUBE010000029.1:0-32944 GCF_056405915.1 Flavobacterium sp. P1_E4 | reverse complement strand
ACTTCAAAAATGGAACTCACCCTACAAGGCAAAAGTCTTGTTTTTAATAAAAGTGATCTATTTAAAGCTAAATGCAAGGCACAATTTTTATCCGATAAAATTAGTAGCTTAAAAAAAGAGCCTTCTCAGAAGGCTTTATTTGAATTGTAGGATTGTAAAATTTGAAGATTTTGAGAAAAAAAAGAGGTTTTTTCACAGCCTGACGTCCCCGCGCTACAAGCAGTTTGGGACTAAATTAAGCCCATTATTCGGATTTGCCAAATCTTCCAAATACAAAACCATATTTAAATTAAGCCAAATCCCCAAATTGCTTGTAGCGTGTGTTAGGGTGTGTAGCTTGACGATGCTGAGCACTAACGATTAGACTTTCCAATTATCGATTCCAATTACCCAAAGTTTTCCGATTTCCGATTTCCGTTCCAAATAGTTTCCGTTTTTGAACTTCAAACTTGAGTTAAATCTCAAAGAAAATCGACAAAAAAATTCCGCTTTCGGTTTTCCATAAAGCAGTTCACGTTTCTTTGTCCGCAACAATTAAGTTTCAGATTTCGGTTCGAATTTCGGTTCGAATTTCGGTTCAGATTTGAGTTTAGATTTGAGTTCAGATTTCGGTCAGCTCGGTTTCTGCTTCGTTATGTATTTTCCTAACTAAAGTTTCTGATTAAAATCGACTGTTGATCGTCAACAGCTATACACCCTAACGTTCTGGCACTACAGCGGGTTTGGGACTAAATTATGCCCTATTTTCGGATTTGCCAAATCACCCCAAATACAAAATCAACTTCCCATTAGGCCAGATGCCCAAATCCGTTGTAGTGGCTGTTAGCAGCTGGCTCTATTTACAAACGGAATTATAAAGCGTAATCATTTCAGTAAAAAGTTTATAATCATCATCAAATTTTCCCGTATATGCATTGTTAAAAGCCTCACAGTTTTTAAGATATGGGATAATGTGGTTTTTCATGTCGCTGTTTTTTCTAATGTCATAGAAAGTACCATCTGGCATTTTGATAAAGAATTTTGTTATTCCGCTTGTAACCGCACCACCGTGGTGAAAATTGGGGTCGCCATAAGTTGTCATTTCACTATGATAGTAGTTTACTTTGAGTTTTCCGTCAACTACTCTTTCTGCCCATTTAATATAACTTTCAGGCTTATCAGCTTTTTGTGGAATTTTGTCTATGAAAACTCCATTTTTAAAAAAAGTTGATATTGTTCTCATATATTTTTTATCGTCAATCTTTCTATTGACCATTTCCTCATCAGCAAAAATAATGCTAGATAAATAGCTTTGTGATGTTAACTTATAATTTATATTATAACAATGAATTGTGTCACTTCCAGCAACGATATAATCGTTTTGTGAATAGGAAGAAAAGCTTACTAATAATAGAAAATTAAAAACGATTTTTTTCATAATTTTTATGCTAAATACTTTTGATTCTTTAAATGTTAAATTTTATTTGAAATCTATGATTCTGATTAAATATAGAAATACTTATGGTCTTGTTGATATTGATTTAATAATTTCGTAAGATTCTTGATTTTGCATCGAGCTTGCTGCTAACGTCTTGGCACTACAGCGGGTTTGGGACTAAATTAAGCCCATTCTTCGGATTTGCCAAATCATCTCAGATACAAGACCAACTTTCCATTATGCCAAATGCCCAAATCCGTTGTAGTGGCTGTTAGTGGGCGTTTTTTTATTTAGTTTGTCATTAATATTTCCACTTAAAATAAAAGGCATTTAGGATTTTATTGAATTATTTTTTCTTCATTATCCAAATATAAAATATCTTTTGGTATAAAGTTATTTTGGAAATACTTTATATTCGCTTTTGTCCAAAAGTTTAGTTTTATAGTTCCCATCGTTCCGTTATCTAGCCAATTTCCATCTTTGTCTTGAACTTCTAATTTCCACTTATAAGCTTTTCCGTTTTTAGAAAATTCTTTAAGTCTAGCAATCCCAGTTAAGCCGAAAAGAAGTTGATTCAGCATTTCGTTAGTTTCATATTCTGTAAAATCAAAATGCCAATGAAATGCTCCAAAATAAAGTGTGCTCTCACGATGATTTGTTTGCAAATAAATATTAAAACCGTTTTTGTCGTGACAAAATATTTCAAGTTCAGAATTACTTTTTTTATTAAATTTAATATTAGGATACTTAACTATTTTGTCAACTACAAAGTCAATAATATTCGTTTCGTTCATTTAATTTTTGGATTTTAAATTGCGATAGATTTCCGTTTTTACGCTAAAATGCCCACTAACTTGTATATACTCGCTACAAAGTAGCGTTTATACACCCAAATTTGGGTTGATTGGCGAAGGTTTACTTCGTTTTATTCTTTCTTTCAAATATAGAAAATAATAGTCACAAACTTACAAAGTGTGATTTTTGTTTATTTCAGTCATATTTATGCTCCGCCCAGTAAAATAGGTCATCCGAAGAAAAAATAATGCCCTGATGCGAGCTTCGGACTCCCTGATACGGTCTTCGGAGTGCTTGATAGAAGCTTCGGAATCCCTGTTGCAATCTTCGGACTTCCTGAAAAGACCTTCTGATAGCCTGTTGTAAGCTTCGGAATCCCAATTATAGTCTTCGGACAAGTTATTGTCTTCTTCGGATGGGTTTTTACGAGAATTCAGATAGCAGATTTCAGGTGGCAGAACTCAGGTTGCAGATTTTAGATTTTTAGAAGGCAGAATTCAGATTGTAGAAATGAAAAAACTCCGAATTTCACTCTTGATTAGTGAAATTCGGAGCTCATTATTTGTTGTTTTTAATCTTGGCTAAAAATCGAAATCTCTCTCTTTAGCCCCGATAGAAGTGAAAATCCTTGTGAGCCGGGGTTCGGCTCACAAGATTGTAACGTATAGCGGGACCAATGCCGACTGAAAATGCCTAATGTTTCTGCTCCTAATTATTAGCAAACTCAATTCTGTAATCTAGTGCATAGCATCGGCTGGATCTATTTTGTTTTTTCCTTTTTTGATCAAAAGAATAAAAGGAATGCACAGTAAGAATAAGACACCGAGATACATAAAGATATCCATAAATGAGAGTACAGAACTTTGCTGCATTACTTTTCCTTCGAGCACTTTATAGGCTTTGGACAAAGACTCATTGGCAGAATATCCTTTGGACATAAACCCCATTTGCAGTTGATGAACCGTTTGTTGTACTTTATATGAAGACTGGTCAAGGTATGAAATTAAATTCACGCGATGTTCCTGATTGAGCCTAGTGAGGTAAGTGGTAATAATTGCAATACCAAAAGAACCTCCCAATTGACGCATCATTCCCGTAAAGGCCGCACCTTCACCAATATGTTTCCCTTTAAGAGTAGACAATGATAAAGTGGTAATTGGCACAAATAATAATCCTAAACCAATACCTCTAAGAATTAATGGCCAAAACATGTGCTCTACGCCAGTATCTGGTGTCATTACACCACGCATCAAAAAGGTGAAAAGAAAAAATACTAGGAATCCTACTGCAACCATATAGGCTTGAGGTACTCCACGCTGAATCATTTTACCAATGAAAGGCATCATAATACCTGTTGTTATGGAACTTGGAATTAACAATAATCCAGCATCGGTAGCTGTCCATCCTAATAGAGATTGTGTGTATACTGGAATGATAAATGTCGATCCATACAATCCAAATCCCATAATGAAAGACATAATGGTTCCGATTCTAAGGTTACTGTCTTTTAATACTTTCAAGTTTACAATTGGATGCTTATAGGTGAGTTCTCGCCATATAAACAGCACTAAACCAAAGACAGAAATTACGCTTAAGATCACAATCATGCTATCATTGAACCAGTCGTCTTGTTGACCATGCTCCAAGACAAATTGCAAGGATCCAATGAAAGTTGCCAAGAGTCCAATTCCCCACCAATCGACTTGGTTTGCTTTTAGTTTGTCTCCATATTTTGGACTTTTTACATAACCTATGGTTAGCAAAGTAGCGATAATACCTATTGGAATGTTTATGTAAAAAATGAAAGGCCATGAAAAATGGTCAACAATATAACCTCCCAATGGTGGTCCCAATGTTGGCCCAACGATAACTCCCATTCCGTAAATCGCCTGTGCCATTCCTCTTTTGGCGACAGGATAACTCTCCGTTATAATGGTTTGCGCGGTCACTAATAAAGCTCCTCCACCTAGACCCTGTATGAATCGAAAGGCAACGAGTTCCCAAATATTTGTAGCATTTCCGCATAAAAAAGAAGCCACTGTAAAAATGACAATGGAGGTTGCAAAGTAATTACGACGACCAAATTGTTGTGACAACCAGCTCGTCATTGGGATTACAATTACGTTTGCAATAGCATACGCGGTAATTACCCAAGCGATATCGGTTAGGGTAGCACCAAGACTACCTCTCATATTATTTAGGGCTACGTTTACAATCGTAGTATCTACAATTTCGAGCAAAGCACACATGATACAGGTTATCGTAATGATGACCCTGTTAATGCCGTATTCTACTAAATCGTCGTCTTGGTTTTGTACCATTTTGAATTTTTAATGTATAATGGTTAAATTCCTTTAAAATTTTTCTTTAAACACATAGAAACATAGATTAAAACTTTGGATAAAGAATTACAATAGAAATAACTCTATTTTTCACATAGTTGCTATGCGGAAAGTGAAACGGCTATAAAGCTCTTTTCAAAATAGTATAATTTCTATGTTTCTATGTGTTAAATTTTACTCGCAGATTATTTCAAATGAACATCTACATCTGCGTTCATACCTGGGCGAAGCAATTTTATTTTTTCAGGATCGTTTGAAGAATTCAAGCTTATTTTTACCGGTAATCTTTGGATAGTTTTTACAAAGTTTCCTGTTGCGTTATCTGGCGGAAGTAATGAAAAACGAGATCCAGTTGCTGGTGAAAATGAAGTAAGGGTTCCTTCAAAAGCATAATCAGGATAAGCATCTACTTTTACTGTTACTTTTTGACCAATGATCATTTTGTTCAATTGTGTTTCTTTAAAATTAGCCACAACCCAAGCTTCATTGTTATTGATAATATAAAATAAAGATTGTCCTTGTTGAACCAATTGTCCTGGTTGAATGTCAATTTTTGAAACTTGTCCATCAATAGCGGCAGTTACAACTGTGTAAGTCAAGTTCAATTGAGCTACTTCCAATAATGCTTTTGCTTTTTTGATATTAGCAGCGGCAACTTCTGTTTGTTTATTTGAAACTCTTGATTTTGCTTCAATTACCGATTTTTGGAAAGTACTTGCTTTTTCTTGTTGTTGCAAAATACGTACTTGGCTTTCCGCTTCTTGTTTGGTTGCCAATGCTTGTTCATATTGTTGTTTTGTGATTGAATGAGTTTTGTATAAGTTTTCGTAACGAACATAATCACTGTTTGCTCTTCCCAATCTGATTTTCGCAGTTTCAATATTTCCTCCAGCCGATTGTACATTGGCATCCGAAACAGCAATACTTGCCATAGCACTACCAATATCTTCTTTAGCTACTGCAAATCCGCCTTCAGCAGCTACAAATGCAGCGTTTGCTTCTTCGATTTTTAATTGATAGTCTCTTTTGTCAATTGTAAATAAGGTATCTCCTTTTTTTACATAATCATTGTCTTTCACATAAACCTTACTGATATATCCTGAAACTCTTGGGATTATTGGGTTCATGTTTTTCTCAATTTGTGCATCATCCGTTTCTTCGTGTCCTTGAGAATGAAGGTATTTTGAGATTCCGTAAGTTCCTCCAACTAGGATTAAAACCGATAGGATTATAATGAATTTGGTGTTTGTTTTTTTCTTTTCCATGGTCTGGTATGGTTATATTTTTGAAAGGTTGAAGGTTTGTGATAGTTGTCCGGTTGCTGAAAGTAATTCGTAGTATTTTTGAATAATATCTACTTTGGCAATTGTTTCGGCTATTTTTGATTTCAGTTGCTCTACGTCTGCTTCTAGTAAATCATTGGTATCCGAAAGCCCGTTTTCGTATTTGTCTTTTACGATTCGGTAGTTTTCGGTTGCTTGTTCAACAGCTTGATTGTAAACTGCACTTTGTTTAATAGCCAAATCATAATTGGTAACTGCTTGTTGTACTTGAACTCTAATATTATCTTTTAATAGTTCTTCAGTATTTTTTACTTCTAAAGCTTTGCTTTCGGCAATTTTTACCTGGGTGCTGTTTTTTATAATTCCACTGACATCATATGTTAATCCAACACCAACAAACATTGCATTTTCCAATGTCATAATGTTGTTTAAATTCAAAGCAGCATATCCACCTGTTAGAGCTAGGTTAGGATAATAATTTCCTTTAGCTATCTTAATGTTGTTTTGAGATGCTTTTTCCTGAAATTGCAATGCTTCTAAGTCTTTTCGGTTTTGAAAAGCCGGTTGCTCGTCTGTAGGTACTGAATTAGTAGAGAAATTAATTAAATCACCTTCATTTACTGCCAGTTTTGTTTCTGTTGGTAATTTCAACAAAGTTACCAAATAGTAATTGATTACTTTTTCATTGTTCAAAGCTTCATCAAGAGACAATTGAATTTTGGAAACTTGAAGTTGAGCTTTCAATAAATCATTTCGCGGAATGATTCCGTTTTTTTCCAAAGCAATAAAATCATTAACGCGCTGTTCTGCACTTTTTTGATTTTCCTTTAATAATTCAATGGTTCTTTGCGTTTTGTACAGATTGGCATAGTAATTTATGACTCTCATGGCCACATCTTCTTTGGTTTTGGAAGCCATTGCATTTTCGGCTTGGAACAAATTGTCCTGGAGCTTGATTTCGTTTTGGATTTTAAATCCTGCAAATATAGGAACTCCCAAACTGGCTTGGCCTATAGCGATTCTGTCCGGTACTGGAAATGACGATGATCCCGCATCTATATCTAAATGTAAGGTTGGTTCCGTCAATTGAAGGTACTGCGCACTAAGTTTCAAATCGGGATACTGCGTGTTCTTAGCCGATTTTAATTCTTGTTTTTTCGTTTCTACTTTGGTGCTAGCCAATGAGATTTCATTACTTTTTGTCCAAGCCAATTGTATAGCTTCGTCGAGCTTTAAATTGGTTTTGTCTTGGGCGTTGATGGATGAAATTCCAATGAAGAACCCTCCAAAGAGCATTAAATAACTAACTTTCATATGTCAAGAGGGCTTTAATGGTTTGTTGAATGTGCATTGTTAAAGTTGTTTTTATATAGGTATTGTATTCTTCTTCGGTGTTTAAGTTTAAAAGAGTTTGATAAAAAGGTCTATTCAAATGAAAATGAAAATAGGTGCCAAGAATGGTTGTAGTAAGGAGCGGAACAATAATGTCTTTTCTAAAAATTCCTTTCTCTTGTCCCTCTTGGATAATTGTTTCTAATGATTTTAGATTTCCTTTCTTTAAATCAGTAAAAGCTTGAAGATTAATTACTCTTTGACTTGAGGAAAATTCAAAGTGCATAATTTTGTATATGCATCTGTTGGTGTTAATCTTATCGATATAAAGTTCAATAAGCTTGTGTATTTTTTGAAGTGGATCTAAATCTTCCAAAGTCAAAATATCAAGCTGTAATTTAATATCTACTGCACGGTTTAAAATGATGGCTTCCAATAATTGTTCTTTGGATCCAAAATAATAAGAAACCATTGCGACATTTATTTTGGCTTCCTTGGCTATGTCCCGTATCGAAGTACCATCGAATCCTTTTTCAGCAAATAGCTTTTCGGCCACTTGTAAAATTTGAATTTGTTTTTCGTTAAAATCCGTTTTCAAAGCTTTACTTTTAAATTCGGTACAAAATTAAACAACTGTTTAAATTAAACGATTGTTTAATTTTGTTTTAACTTTTTTTTAACGGTTAATGATAGGGTAAATTACGGTTATATCGATTTCGTAATTACCTGTATAAATGGAGGTTAATAATATAAGGCATATAAGTTTGGCTTTAAAAACCAATTACTTATATGCCTTATATGGTAAAAAATAAATACTTTTTATTTTATTTAGAATGTTTTTTCTTTGATGGGAATCCAAATTTCCTCTTCTGAGTTAGGGTCGTCTTTTTTATATTTTGCCCCTAATATTTCAAAATGGGGTCTGAGGTCCAACTTGTATTTTGAATTTGGAATCCAAGTTCTGAAGATATAATCAAAAATAGCGATGTCGTGTCCTTTAAGTTCAAAAACGGCATAAAGTCCACCAGATAAAGTAAATGGTTCCATCTCGGCGGGTATGTTTTCAAAGTTAGTTACTTCTAGCGTTGCCCATTTTTCGAAAATGGCATTGGGAGTGAAAGCTTCAAAATAGGTTGGCTCATAGACTTGTATGGCAAAAAGATCCGAACTGATAGGATTTTGAATTTCGGTACGTCTTGGTATAAAACTTTTCCACAATTCATGCGTTTTGTTATTCGCAAGTGATGTTTGCAATCGTTTGCCAATTAATTTTTTTTCGGATAAAATTTCAATTCTTGGAGTCATTGCAAACTATTTAGAAATATTTTTTTTTAAGCAAACACTAGTTTCAATATTTTCATATTGACCGTAATTAGAGATTATCTCGTAACCGTTTTTTTGATACAATGAAATGGCTTCGGGATTGTTTTTTCCAGTTTCCAGAACGAAGTTGGTATAATTGAATTCGCTTGCCCAAATTTCCAGCTCTTTTAAAACTGTACTGGCAATTCCTTTTCCTCGGTAATCAGGATGAACAAACATTCTTTTTATCTCAACAGTATTTTGATCAAATTCCTTGAATGCACCACAACCAATTGCTACGGCTTCCTGATAACAAACCACAACATGATTGATTTTGTCAAGGGTATTATGCTGGGCATAAAAACTATGGTCTTCACCATCTCTACTTCTCAAAACTTCATCGAGTAAAACGACCAGTTTTTGGAAATCAATGTTTTCGGAGGTTGTTCTTGTTGTGGTGGGCATGGTTTGTTGTTTTGCTTAGACAGATTTATATGATTGTCTTCAATCTCTCTATAATTTTTTTGATTACAAATTTACAAATTATACCATACTTATTTAACAGTGCATTTGAACTCTTGAATTTCATTGTTAATTTTCGCATTTGACTTAAAAACGCTGATGATTTCTGCCATTATTGATAATGCTATTTCTTCTGGAGTTTGACTTCCAATAGGTAAGCCAACTGGTCCATGAATTTTATCAAAGACCATATCATCAATAAGTAAATCAGTATCAAGGATTGCATTAAGCAATTTTTCTCTACGATGTACCGGTCCAAGAAGACCTATATAGCGAACTTTTGAAGCAATAATAGTTAGTAAGAATCGTAAATCTTTAGAGTAATTATGACTCATTACTACAACAGCAGTATTCTTGCAAAATAAATCATGATCTAAATCTTCTGGTTTGACCGTCAAGACCAGTTTTGCAAATGGAAAATCACTACTATTTACAGTACTGTATTCAGAACCTATAACTATGACTTCCCATCCTAAGAATGAAGCGATCTGACTTAATTTCTCTGAGTCATGTTCTATTCCAAAAATGCATAATCTGTTTAATGGCTGGATTTTCTGTTTAAAAATTAAAGTATTGGAGTCTTCCTTATAATTAGAATTATAAATAGTGATGTCTTTGAATTCAAAAGAGGTTCCAAAACTTGGTTTACTTATTTCATCCTTTAGAAATGAACAAGATAACGAAAAAGGGTGCCTTTCATAAATAGCATGCTCTATTAAATCGATGAGTTTATTATCTGGAAGGAATAATTCAATTAAAATATAGATACTTCCTTCACAGCCTAATCTATAACGCCCATCGTATTTAAAGACCTTTGAACAACTTGAAGAAAATACACTAAACGATTGTCTTATAACTTCCTGCTCTACGCATCCTCCGCTTAATGCACCTGTAATATTTTGATTTTCATCAATCAACATTTGAGTACCTTCCTTTCGATAGGAAGAACCCTCCACATAGACAATTGTAGCAAGAACCGTTCGTAAATTCTTTTTACCGGCTCTTTTGTAAGACTCTATAATTTTTAAAAATTCGTGGGTCATTTATTCTACGATTTATGCTTTTCAGGGATAATTAATTATTCCCGAAAAGATTTTTATAGTTTAATTGAATATATTCTAAAATTTCACTTGATGAAGGTTTTGGATTACCAGTCATGTCTTCGAGAACATTAGCTATCAAATGATGCAGGTCGTTTATATGTAATTCTCCAGATTTCAAATCCCATTTTAATGGGTTTACTATAGGAATATCATCTTTGCGGGCATTGTTCAGTTCTAACAAACATGAAAAATCTGGTGCAGCTTTATCTCTTTCTGTAAGGTTCCCTTCAAGATTAAAACAATTTTGAACTGTCTTGATAATAGATGAATGATCAAATGGAGTATAACCATTTGGTCTTGCAATAAGTCCTTTCTTGATATATGGATTAATGACAACACAAGGTACACGTACACCAAATCGGTTGAAAAGGAATCCATCCTGACCAGTTCGTTCATCTTCATAAGGATTTTTGGCACCGCTAGGAGGAGGAACATGATCGTAGGTACCACCATGTTCATCATAAGTGATAATAAACATAGTGCTGTCAAAAGCTGGTGAAGATTTTATCATATTGTATATATCAGCAATAAGTTTTTCACCAGCGCGAATGTCTGTAGGTGGATGCTGGTCGTTTTGTCCCTCCCCACCATAGTTAGGTTCTAAAAATGAGTAACTAGGCAGTTTTCCGTCCTTACATTTTGATTCAAAATCTGTCAGTGTCCCAAAGTTATTGTTATATTTTGAATCATGTAATTGTTTCATGATAAGTCTGGTAAGTGAAAAATGGTTATTTCCGAATTTTCCATCTTCATCTTTGGTACTAGCGAAATCATTGTTACCAAAAATCCCCCAACTAAGATCTTTTCTCCCTTCATCAATAGCTTCTTGTATCTGGTTAAAGATGGTTCTCGCATCACATTGTGCAATAGGACTGTTATTAACATGACCTGTCGAAGTTGCTGCATGCACAAAGTCGCGATTAGGAATAGTCTGGCTAGGAACTGAGCAATGATAATGATCACAAACAGCAAAACCCCTAGCCAACTCGCTTAAAACTGGAGTTTGTTCGGGAGTGTAACACTTCATTATGGCACGAGGGTTTGTGGGATCATCACCAAAACTGAACGCCCCGTATAACATAGCATTTTGATAATTTTGGACAAATCCCATATTAATGGCTGGAGGAGCATATTGCTGAGCTACATCATATTTTAGATACAATTGATGATTGGTGTCTTTGTAACCTTCTCCCGGGTCTGGGTTTGGAAGGGTGAAATCTACTGGGTTTGGGACAAGCTCACCTCTGCTTTTTTTGGGCTGACCGTTTTTTTCAATCATTACTTTCTCAATAAAAGGGATTCCATCTGAATCTATATTATCAATTGGATTCCATAGGTCTTTTGTTAGCCCCTCAAAATGTTGATTATGGGGTGGTTTTTCATCACTATATAACCAACCTAATAGATTGTCAAAAGATCTGTTTTCTAACATTAGCACAACAATATGCTTAATTGTATTTTGTAACTTGTCTTTATTTGGAGCTAGATATTGGTTCATTTTATTGAAGTTATGGTTGCTAAGTTTTTGGTGACGAATTGAGAATTCTTTAGTGTGTCGCTTTGATTAAATTCTGAGCATCAACTCTTGTATGTCCTGGAGGCGAAACTATAAGATCTGTTTTGGATAAAGCAGTCCATAAAACATTGTCTTGAAATGCGATAGTAGCACCTCCACGTTTTTCCTGAGAAATCATGCGATTGATATCACCGACACAAACCCAGTCTGAATCAACACTAATTGCCCATTTAGCGTGGTCGTGTGTTTCCGGCCAATTCCAAGGCACCCCAAGTGGACTTAGGTCAATATATTTAACATCGAAGGTTTTGTGAATCCCATCACTATCTAGTGTAGGAGGTATTTTACCTCGAATCCATGTTTCTACATTAATATCTGCCCCAAGTGTTGGGCCAACAAGATCGTTCCAAAAATCTTTGTTCCATTCTTTGTTCTTTGCAATAACTTTAAAGTCAAATCCTCCTCTGGATTTGTAAGCCAATACATCCGAATCGGCTGTAGGATTAGCATTAAGGGTTTGACTTAGAATATTAAGAGGATCGTTTTTGTCTAATGAATTTGGAACCTGGGGTAAATATACTTGCGGAACCTGATGGTTAGCCATTTGAGCAGCAATTTTGCTTGCAGTTTCAATGTCTATGGATATGCAAAGAAAAGTTTGTCCGTACTCTGGTGTTGGCATTGAGGTAGCTTCAGCGTCTGCATATTTAGGCCAGGAATGGAGTAACCATAAGGCTGTTTTTGTATCAGTATCAAATGCAAGTACGCCTTTGGTATGCCCAAACATACTGCTGTCAGTTCTCTTTGTATCTGCGGGCATTTCATCGTTGTAAAGAATCCATCCTGTACTTGGTGATGGTGTGTCGAAGATAGCCTTCAATGTAAGGTCAAGTGCTCCTTTTCCATCAGTTAGTAAATTAGGAGATTGAACAACCTTTTTTATATTAGGGTCATAATAGACATATTCGTAGCCAGTTGCTGTAGGTTCGTTTGCTGTTTTGCCTAATTTTGGAACTTTATATGCAAACCACCAGTCAACTGGTTTACCATTTTCATCTAATGCTGAAATTCCATTACTGATAGTATTAGCCATTTTATTTTTTTTAAGTTTTCTTATAATATTTAGTATAGTTATACCGATTCAAATTTTTGATGATTTGAATCGGTATTCTATAATGGATTGCGTGTGCAGTAAGATTATTTATTAGGAGCAATATCTCCACGACGAATTGGTACCTGGACAGCTTTGTACTGTGAAGCAAAACTTCCTTTTTCTGCGGCTTCTTTGGCAGTGAAAAAATTTTGCAAAGCAATTGCTACCTGAAAGGAGAAATCTGTTGAATATACTGTTTGATTCATAGATGTTCCACATTCTATGTTTTGAAACCATTTCATCCATTCATCACCTCCACCACCTACAGGTGGTGTTTTTCCACCATCTGGAGCCGCATTAGGAGGAACAAGTGATGTTACTGCGGGATATTCGGCAGCATTATGGCATGACATACAGGAAACTGTATTTAAATCGGCAGGACCGTCTAATCTGCCATTCCAACCAAGATGCTGAGGAGGTAAGTTAGGGCCTTCGAAAATTACGGTTTCTTTTAGGTCTTTGTTAACCTCAGTTTTAATTGGTGGATATGGAGATGTTTTGTTGATTCTGTTTTTAGGATCATTCCCCCACATAAGACCAACAGGCACCAAGTTCATGAGTTTGTTTTTCTGATTTAATTTTCCGTTGTAGCAAAAGGTTCCAAATACCCAACCAGTTCCGTCAGGATTACTCGGGCTTCTATCTGCTCTTGCATCGCGAACAGAAATATCCATTTGTAACAGATGTACATCGGAAACAACTCTTTTGTCTGATTTCCAAAAATTTTCAGTAATGTAAGCTTTCCATGTTAGCGGATTTACAAGATAATCTACAAAGTCTGTTCCTTTGGGAGCATCGGTAAAAAGTAATTTTACGAAAACTGTTCCTATCGGGAATCCACCATTTTCATAACGTTTATCCAATGTTTTTAGATTAGGATTTTCAGGGTCTTTCCACATTTTCCCCATTGCATAACCTGCTTTATCATTAATTAAAGTAATTGCATAAACAGAATAATCGCCATCAACTCCCTTAAGATTAGGTCCTAATTGGTAAGGTCCCAGTGGAGCCTCTTTAATAAGACCGTGGAAACCTTCGGTACCGCCGTTTGGTGGATAGGCACCCGGTCCTTCAACACTTGGATGTAACCATGGAATATGATACCAATTACGAACTTTATTTTTGTAAGGATTCCATTCTTCTGTATTTCCTTCAAAACCATAATCACGAACGGCTTCAATATATTTTAAGGGTTCTTTTTTGAAATCGATGTCAAGAAAAGCGGGCATATCAGCAGGCATTTCTGTTGGGAAATCTGCTTTTAGACGAAATATAGGTTGGTCAGAATATTTTTCTTGGTATTCCTCGGGGCTTACCATGTAACCGAAATCAGGGAATCCATTTTCTTCAAAATTTTGGCTCTCTAATGCGGTTAGTACAGTTGTATTTTTTTGAGCGACTGGTGCTTCATTTTTTTTTCCGTTGCAGGAAGCAAAAAAGACGGAAGTTGCGATGATAAGTGGTTTTAAGTGTTTCATTGGTCGTTAACTAGTTAGTATTAATTGATTTTTATATATAATTATTTAATTGGTTTTATTCTCCAAGATTCTTTTCACTTACTTCACAAGCTCTGCGTACTTCCTGAACTGTTGCTGGCGCGTCAAAACGAAAGAGTTGAGGCAGATTGCGTTCTTTTCTTGAAGCACGAATTGCAGCTTTTATAGCGAAGAAAACACTGTTTGCTAATACTAGGGGAGGTTCGCCAACTTCCTTTGCTGAAAATATTTGGTTGGTATCTTCAGGAATGCTTTGTACAGATTCATCATTTCTGGGGAAAAGAAAAGTATTCATTTCTAACGGAATGGTTGTAATTGCAGGAATCTTATAACGCCAGGTGTTGGTTGAATTTAATCTACCTTTATTGACTCCATCTGTTTCTGATACTAATTTTTCAGTTAGCAGATATCCAATACCTTGAACAAAAGCACCTTCTACTTGTCCTATATCTATGGCAGGATTCAAGCTCCATCCCATATCATAGATGATGTCAGAACTAATTATTTTTACTTCTCCTGTAAGGATATCGACTTCTGTGACAGAGCAAGCAGCAGAATAAGTGAAACCAACAAATGAATCAACACCACCACCAAGTTTAGCATCAGGAATGCGGTCTATACCTGGAATGTTAGGCTGATCTTTTTCGGTTTTGAATGTCATGGCTGGTATTTGAACCTCACCACCTTTTATTTTAGCAGTAAAAGAAGCAATAAGATTAACTCTTTGTGACGCTGCTTGACTGATTAGGTTTTGCCAAATCATTATTTCACTTCCGTCACCGCCTTTAATTTTTTTAGCCCAACCTTTATTTTCTCCAGCGCCATAGTTCCAAAAATCTATGTTCTTATTTTTACACCACTCTTCACCATTATCTTTTAACATTTGAAAACCAAATTCCATAAGTCTGGATCGCATTTCTTCGCAGGTTTGTTTTACTGCCTCACAAGAATAGGGTGTTCCTGTAGAACCACCTGTACTTGTCGGATTTGGCGTGATACTCGTGTTTACATTGTCAATAAATATCATTTCCATTGGTATCCCCAAGACATAAGCTGCGACTTGCTGAGCCTGAGTAACCAAGCCCTGTCCAATTTCAACACCGCCTTGATGGATGACGACAGTCCCGTCACCAGGATTTATGACCACGATTGCAGCTGATTGCTCCAGTGCAAGTAAATTGTATCCTGAGCCATATTTTACAGGTATCATAGAAATACCTCTTTTATGCCATTTGTTTTCTTTGTTAAATTTCTCAACCTCTAGGTACTTAGCTTCAAAATTGGAAACTTTCTTAGCATAAGCCCAGACTTGCTTCATATAACAGTAAGAGAGTGCTTGTCCAAATGGGGTAACATCACCACGGTCGTAGAGATTTTTTTCACGTAGATCTTCCGGTCTCATGTCTAATGAGACAGCAGCATCATCGATAGCATTTTCAACAATATTTTTGCCTTGTACATCACCAAAGGCTCTCATTGCTGTACTAGGAGCCGTATTGGTACGACACACATCAATTTGACTTTCAAAATTTTTGATTTTGTAGGCATTGTCAGTCCGTAATTGGATACAATTGGATACGATAAACGAGCAGTCATAGAAAGCACCGCCATCTCCCCACATTTTTAATTGGAATCCGTGAATAATTCCTTTATTGTTTTCATCATGCTGACCAGAATCGACAGCGATTTGGTATTCACCATAGTAGGCATGACGTTTTCCAATCATTGCTGTATCTTCATCACGAGGAACTGCAAGACGAACGGGTCTTTTGGTTGCTTTTGCAGCAACGGCTGTTGGTCCGGCAATAAAACGTGTTTGTTCTGTTTTTCCCCCAAATCCACCTCCTACTGGTGGTACTTCAACTTCTATTTGATGATGATACATTCCCAGTGCGGAAGCAACAGTATCATGCATTCCTCCGGGACTCTGTACAGATGGTTGTACTTTCATACGGTGTTCATCCATAGGAGTTACGATACAAGCCTGTGGTTCCATGTAAAAATGGGCTTGACCACCACATAGCTGTGAGGAACTTACGACAGTACAAGGTACGCTGTCAACAGTAGTTTCTTTTGTGTCTATTTTTTGATCGCGTAAAAGAACTTTAGGGACCGTAGAATCATAATCTGTTGTCCATTTAAATTGGCTTCCGGGGCGGGTTATTTTCCAAATATGGGAAGCAAAAAAAGCGGATTTTGGTGCGTCGGGAAAAATACTTTCCTTTTTAATTGCGTCAAGTAAATCTATAATCGGTTCGCTCCATTTATCTATCCAAGGGCTTCCTGGTTTTGAATATTGAACGCATTCTGTGGATACGAAAGCAGCAATCTTAATTGCATCTTGTTCGGTAGGAGCCAGTACCATAGCAATAGATTGTCCTACATAACTAACCAACTGTGTAGCGAAGAGAGGCTGATCACTTCCCATTCCTTGCAAGTTACGACCTCCATTTTTGATATTTTCATGGGTAATGATGTCGGTAAAAGTTGGAAAACGATTTTTTAGAAATACACGTAATTCAGCTATTGTGGCTGTATTTTTATTGTTTGGAATTACAAAAGAGTAATTCATCAGCGCACTTTGACTTTGTACGAATGCACCGTTTAAAGTCAATGGCGGCACTGCGAGTTCATGTGTGTAATTTGTTTGTCCCGAAGTCTGATACATAGCTGTAACCTTGATATAAGGTTGTGCCACTGGAGCTTTATATTCTTGTGTTGCATACTCTTGTATTCCGTCACTTACTGGCCAGTTACCCCATTTTACTTCAGCTGTTGATAGCAGATTTTCAGGTATGGAAGCACCTTTAATCTTTAAGGCATTTACAATTGCTTTAAAGAAAAAAGAAACGGCAAGCTGTGTGCGATATTCCAAAGTGAAGTCTTCGTTTGGAACTTCTTCCATTCTTTTTTTCTGAGCATCAAGTTCTTTGGAGACTTCCTTAGATAATATTTTTGAAAGTTTTTCAACATCTGCTAAGGTTAGTTTTTTATTCTTCATGGCCTCCTCAGTTTCTGTCGCTCTCCAAGGATAAGGTGCAATACCGCCAAATACAAGCATTGCAGATTTAACGATAAGCTCATCATTTATACTAAAATTGGTAGTTGCATTGACTATACTATGTGCGTTTACTTCGCGAAGAGCCACTTTTTGTGCTAATACAACATCATTTGCATCCTTCAAAGGAATTACATAGGAAGTAAGTACAATCTCATCTGCAAGTTTTGGGTCCTTTACAACTGCTTCAACAAGTTCTTCAACTGTTTTTGTATGCTCCTTAAAACTACCGTTTTTGTCCAATAATAAATAGCTAATCTTGGCTTCTACAGCAAATAGAGCCGTAAATAGATCGGATGGAAAAGGTTCTCCAGTATGTATTGGAATATGTTTTAGTACCAACATGGTGTTACCGCCAATTGTTGCGACATTACGAACAATACGGCCAGCTGTTCGGCGTGCCATATAGTCCAATGATTCTAAGATTGAAATATCAGATAAAGAAGTCTTTCTGTTAACTTGTTTGAGCTTACTAATACCTTGAGATAAAATCTCGATAAGTTCACTGTATGTTGTACTAGCTGCTATTTGGAGATAGTCATCTGTCAATTTACACTCAATATTTAAATCTGGTATTAGTCGGATATCGACAAAAAAAGTAGTGTCTAAATACTCGTTTTTGTAAATTCCATAAGAGGTGTTAGCATGTACGAGTCGGACATTCTTGTTGTTTTTAAGAATTTCGGCTAGTTCCGGTAGTGACTTTGGAGTTACCCAACGGTTTGTCGAAACACCAGAAGCTGATTGTTGTGCCGCTTTAGGAAACGGAATTTCAACATTGGAAGGAAGTTGTGCTACAGTAACAGGATCTAGTTTACATTGCATTCTGTTTTCTTCATCAGCATTACTCCAATCTGAAGCAAAGGTTTTCATTCCAGTTAAAATTGATCGGTAACCAGTGCAACGGCATAAGTTTCCATCAAATGCCTGTTCTATTTCTTTTTTTGTTGCTTTTGGATTATTATGTATGAATTCCGACATATTCATTACAAATCCAACACTGCAGTACCCACACTGGCTTCCGTTGTTTAATGCCAATTGATATGCCACTGGGTTCATTCCTAAATGTGACTGTTCCGAAGGATAATCTGAGATTTCTTCTATAATCTTCAATTCTGCAGAACACGTTGTATGTTGAAGATTTTTAGAGATTTCTTCCTGAACTGCAGTACGTTTGTCTTCAGCTCCTTTCTTGGCAGCATCTAGTACAGGAGAGTTGTCTTCATCGATAGTTAAACTACTACGTGTTGAACTAGATTTTTGTATAAGAAATTCAGGATCAGGTTTACGAACACCACCAGTTCCTTCAATCGTAGTAATAGAAAGGCCTCCTATTGCACATACAGGTCTAAGACATGAGTTGATAGCAAGATGTTCAGCTTCCTTTTTTTTATCATTCCATTCTGATAGTATTACTGTACAACCACCACAGCCTCCTTGACCACATGGTTTTTTCGGTCCTGAGAGACCGACTTCTGGAGATCGTAAATAATCAATTAAAAGTAAATCTGGTGAGGGGTTTTCTAGGGTTATGGCTTTTCCATTCAGAAAAAAATTTACAGAATTTTTCATGTTAGTCTTGGAGGATTTGTTTCGTTTTTAAATTTGTTGTACTTTTTTCATTATAAAATAGATATTTACAGAGTTTATTTAAAGCTAGTAAGACTCTTTGTTTTATTAGGAAAAATAATAATAATTAAGTAAATATATGCTATTTAACTTATAAATATGCTTTTATTTGTAAAAAATAGATTTACTTTCAATTTAATAATTCAAATTTGATGAATTAATTTATTGAGTTTAAAAAAAATAGCATTAGCCCTTATTATTAAGTCATAAAGAGGGTAAATAGGGTTATGAGTACAAAAGAAGTGATTATTGAAAGTCAGTTGGTTTGGAGCTATAGTTGATTTTAGCTAACAATATTCATACGAAACAAAAGCATTGAATTTGATGCTACTGTTTTTGAGAAGGATTTCTGTTGGTTTGGTAATCTTTGTTTGAAGTTTTAACAGATTACAAAATGTGATACAATCGATTATGATTATGAATGAGGTGTGAAATGTATTTTGGTTTGGAAATTATACGATTTATTGCATACAAATAAATCCAAAATAGTGTAGGTGTAATTAAATTTGTGTTTCAAAGTCACAGCTATTTTAAACAGCATTGGCAATTTATTTCCTAAATAATTAGGACAATGGTAATTTGTTTTCCTTAATAATAATTCTAAATGTTGTGTAAAAAGGAACAAAAAACAACCGCAAATTCGCAAATTATTAAGCATCGAATGCTTGCAATAATTTGCGAATTTGCGGTTTAATAATGTATAAAAGATAACTCTGCTTATCGAATCGCTTTGACAAACTCTCCAATTTTTCCGGTTCCATTTTCTTTTAAATGGGTGATAAATGCACTTCCGATGATTGCTCCTTTGGCATATTGTGTGGCTTGATTAAAAGTTTCCGCATTATTGATTCCAAAACCTACTACTTGTGGATTTCTAAGATTCATATCCCCAATGCGTTTGAAATAGGTTTCCTGAGTGTTTCCAAAACCAGTTTGTGAACCCGTTACACTCGCTGAACTAACCATATAGATAAAACCGCCAGAAACACTGTCAATAAAACGAATGCGCTCTTCGGAAGTTTGTGGTGTAATTAAGAATACATTGATTAATCCGTATTTATCGAAAGTAGCTTTGTATTGTTCTGCGTATACATCTACTGGAAGATCTGGAATGATTAATCCATCGATGCCAATTTCTGAACATTTTTTACAGAAATTCTCCACTCCGTATTGTAGCATCGGATTGAAATAACCCATAATCACAAGCGGAATACTTACACTTTTGCGAATGTCTTTTAATTGGTCAAATAAAATTTGAGTGGTCATTCCGTTATGTAAAGCTTGTGTTGAACTTGCTTGGATTGTTGGACCATCGGCCAAAGGATCACTAAAAGGTAATCCTATTTCAATCATGTCGATACCGTTTTTTTCTAAATCCTGAATGATTTGCACGGTGTCGTTTAAGCTTGGATATCCCGCCGAAAAGTAGATGGAAAGTATCTTTTTGTCTTCTTGTAATTTTTGATTTATTCGATTCATTTTTAAAGTATTTTATCTTGGGATTTTAAATCCTATAGTTGTGTTTTTATGTTTTATTAATCGTTCAGTATTTTGCTTGTCCAGCCAGAAACGTGCTTTTCTACAAGCAGTAATCCAGATCCTGAATCTTTCATTTGGGCAATCAATTCTCCTTTGTTGTTCCAAAAAGAAGAACGGCCGCCGGATGGACATCCGTATGAATCTCCCCCAAAATTAGCCATCAGAACATTCATTTGGTATTGAGAAGCATAATTTTGTAAAGACTGATGCGCTTGCGGAATCCCATTTGGCGAAAAGAAAATACTGGCTATATAGGTTGAACTATTATTTTTGCTGGCATTTTCTGGGTGTTTCGGATTGTCGATATCGGCACAAATGGCACAGGAAATGCGTTCGTTTTCTATTTCCAGTATTGGATTATAATCGAAAGAGGGTTGGTAATAAATCTCTTCACCTGTATGTAAAAATTGTTTGGTGTATATGGAAACAGAATCGTTTGGAGCGATGCAAAATTCACCCAAAAACAAGTTTGATTCTATTCGAATTGGAGCTCCAGCGATGATAGTGATTTTATTTTCGGTGGCTAATTTTTTTAAATAATCCAATCGGGAATCATTTTCAGAAAAAGTCAAATCTGCGGCATCTTCTCTTTCATAACCCGTAATGGACAGTTCCGGAAATACTATTAGTTGCGCTCCGTTTGCGGCAGCCAATTTCACTAGACGATAATGTTCCAAAAGATTGGAATCAATATCTCTACGAATAGGGTTGGTTTGCGCCGCAGCTAAAATCATTTTTCCTTATTTTGTTTTGAATTTCCTTTTATTGTTTCTAAATGGCTGCACTATAAGCCCAAGCTTTTTGGTTGGATTGCAACAATACTTCAACGCGTTTGTAATGAAGTCCCTCATACAAATCTGCCTGATGGAGCTCTCTCATTGAGACATCATATAAAATTCCGCTGATGGTGTCATTGGAATCATTAGTTTCCATAATAATTGGATAATGTTCTATACCAAATTCCTCTTCGATTTGGATTTCATTTAATTCATAACCAATCAATGTTTCTGGAGTTCCTTGAAGAATACGTCCAAAAAGGTTTTCTTGGACATCTTGATCTCGTAAAGTACCGTAAGCGAATAATTTTTGCATAGATTCTTTTTTTTGGTTTAGTCAATAGTGGTTATTTTATGATTATGCAGTGTGCGCGTTAGGGATGGTAGTGGAGCTCTTTTTTGAGGCGATTTTTTTCGCCTCAAAAAAAGCGGGAACGTACAGCCCGACCCTTGGGAACGCCCAAACCCTTATTTTACAATTTGAAATAATCGATGTAATTGTCTAAATCTTTGTCACCACGACCCGAAAGGCTGATTACAACGATATCTGTTGGCTTGAATTTTTTCTGATCTAAAACTGCAAAAGCATGTGCACTTTCGATGGCTGGAATAATTCCTTCTAATTTGGTTAGCTGTAAACCTGCGTTCATGGCTTCATCATCAGTTACTGAAAAGAATTCTCCACGGCCAGTTTGTGCCAAATGAGCATGCATAGGACCAACTCCTGGATAATCAAGGCCCGCAGAAATCGAGTACGGTTCTGTAATTTGACCATCGGGAGTTTGCATCAATAGGGTTTTGCAACCGTGAATAATACCCACTTTTCCAAGTTTACTAGTCGCTGCACTATGACCGCTGTTTACGCCTTTTCCTGCAGCTTCAACAGCAATAATTCCGACTTCGGGTTCGTGTAAAAAGTGATAATAGGTTCCTGCGGCATTGCTTCCTCCACCTATACAAGCGACAACATAATCTGGGTTTTCGCGCCCTTCTTTTTCTTTAAGTTGCCATTTGATTTCTTCGGAAATGATACTTTGAAAACGGGTAACCATATCCGGATAAGGATGTGGCCCAATAGCAGATCCGATGATATAATGCGTGTCTACAGGGTTGTTGATCCAATCACGAATTGCTTCGTTGGTTGCGTCTTTCAGCGTTCGGGATCCAGAAAGAGCTGGACGAACTTCGGCGCCTAGCATTTTCATACGGGCAACGTTTGGTGCTTGACGTGCAATGTCGATTTCGCCCATGTACACAATGCAATCCATACCCATCAAGGCACAAACGGTAGCTGTTGCTACTCCATGCTGTCCCGCGCCAGTTTCAGCAATGATTCGCTTTTTGCCCAAACGTTTTGCAACTAATATCTGTCCAATTGTGTTGTTGACTTTGTGTGCGCCTGTATGATTTAAGTCTTCTCTTTTTAGATAGATTTTGGTATTGTATTTTTCAGAAAGCCTTTTGGCAAAATACAATGGGCTTGGACGGCCCACATAATCTTTGAGCAGTTGGTCAAACTCAGCTTTAAATTCTGGTTCTGCTGTGATTTCTAAATATTTCTGGCGTAATTCTTCTACATTTGGATATAACATTTCAGGAATGTAGGCACCTCCAAATTCTCCGTAATAGCCTTTTTCGTTGACGTTGTATGACATTTTAAATTTTTTTATTTGTTTTCAGTAGAGATGCGATTAATCGCGTCTGTACATAATGATGTGTTTTTTAATCCTGGTTCAATTTCAAATTTACTGTTTATGTCAATGGCATAAAGGGGTAAATTGGTTTTTGAAATTTCTTTTATCGAATCCAATTCGGCAATTCCAATTCCTCCGCTTAGGAAGAAAGGTTTTGTCGATGGATAATTTTCTAATATTCGCCAATCGAAAGTTGTTCCGTTTCCGCCAGGAAGTTTTCCTTTGGTGTCAAAAAGGAAATAATCACAAACCGATTCGTATGGTTTTAAAACGCTGAAATCAAAATTTTCGTCTGCTGAAAAAACTTTGATGATTTCAATGGAAGTACCAAATTTAGTTTTTAATTCCGAACAAAATTCAACCGATTCCTGACCGTGTAATTGGACAGCCTGTAAATCGTATTTCGTTACTTTTTCTTCAATTACAGAAATACTTTCATTGACAAAAACCCCAGTTTTTCGAATTGATTTTGGTAATTCGGGCATATCTCCATCAAAATAGCGAGCCGATTTTTGCCAAAAAATAAATCCCATATAATCGGGTAGGAGCGAGCCTACTTCGAGCATATTGTCGGGGTATTTCATTCCGCAGATTTTGAGTTTCATTTGATTTACCGTTAAGACGCTAAGGCGCCATAAGTTAATATTTGTGTTTTATTTATAATTTACTAATAAATTCCGTTGCTGCTTTTCCGGCGTTATCTGTTTTCATAAAGTTTTCTCCAATAAGAAATCCTTTGTAACCATATGGTTTCAGTTCGTTAATAGCTTCAATGGAACTGATCCCACTTTCTGAAACTTTTACAAAATCATTAGGAATTTTTGAAGCCAATTCTTTACTGAAATCTAAGCTTACTTCGAAAGTTTTTAGGTTTCTATTGTTCACGCCAATCATGTCCAATGTTGGCATAATCGATTTTTCCAATTCCTCAAGATTGTGTACTTCTAGTAATACTTCAAGTCCTAGTTTTTTTGCAAATTCAGATAATGATTTGATTTCTTCTCTTGTCAAAACGGCTGCGATAAGCAAAATCAAATCGGCTCCGTGGGCTTTGGCTTCCAGGATTTGGTATTCATCCACAATGAATTCTTTTCGCAAAAGCGGAATATTTACCGAGGCTCTAGCCAAAAGTAAATCGTCCAATGAACCGCCAAAATACTTTCCGTCCGTCAAAACCGAAATCCCGCAAGCACCGGCACTTTCATATCCTTTAACTACTTCTTCAACAGTAAAACTTTGATTGATAATTGACTTTGAAGGAGAACGACGTTTGTGTTCTGCAATGATTCCAGAGTTACTGTTTCTTAAATTTTGGCTTAAAGAAATGGTCTCTTTTCCAAAAAAAACTGAAGCTTCCAATTGCGAAACCGGAATGATGGATTTCTTTAGAACAACTTCTCTTTTTTTGTCAACTATAATTTTATCTAAAATATTCATTTTTATTTATTTTCTTTTAATGACTAACATTTGGTTTCCATTTTTCTGAAATTCATAGTCAGAAGATGCAATGGTTACATCGAAATCAGATTTAAAATGGGTAATAATACCTTCTAAAACTTCTGATTTTGTTGCGTTCAAATTCAATATCGGAAATATTCTTATTTCTTTGCAAATTCTCAGCATTTCGGTAATCGATTGAATGTGGAAGTCCAATCCTAATTGCGAATACAGAATCAAAAAATGGGAACTTAAACCCAAATCAAATTCTAGAGTATCATATTTTGTTGAATTTGGTAACTCGTGGTAAATATATCTTCGTTGTTCTTTTCCCAATTCAAAGTCATTAACAAAATTAGACATTGCCCCCATACGAATCTGCTCCAATTCATCTACATTTTTAATGCTTTTCCAAACGAATTTTTCCTGGTTCGCTCTCATTTGTTCCATAACCGTTTCTTTTGTTTCTTCAATTCGTTGCTTTAATTCAGCTTTTGTGAATTGATAAATTGGATCTAATGAAACTACTTTTTTGTTAAGTAGCCTCATCTCCGAATTGAAACTTGCTGGACCATCACCAAAACTGATAATTCTTTTATTCAAATCGTAATTAGTAAGCTTGAACATTTTGATATATTCTTCTAAACTTCGGCCCCACGGAACTATATTTTTTAATTCAAAAGCCATGATTTTAGTCTTTGCTGAATTCTTTCAATTTATTTAAAGCCAAAAGCCCTTTTCCTGAAAACAAACTTTCTTTCGCCAGTTCAAAACCTTCCAGTGGTGTGCATTTAGTAACCGTTGCAATTGCAATTCCGGCATTGGCACAAACCACATTGTTTTGAGCTTCGTTTCCTTGTCCGGAGATTATATTCATAAACATTTCTGCCGATTCATCGATAGTTTTTCCGCCTTCAATTTCGCTTTGTTCCAAAAGGCTAACACCAAAATCGATAGGATTTAGAATTCCTTCTTTGGTGCTGGTTATAATTTTTGTAGGTCCCGTCAAAGAAACTTCGTCATAACCATCCAACGAATGTAAAATCGTAAAATTTACATCGGTATTTTGATATAAATAGCCATACATCCTAGCCAATTCGAGATTGAAAACACCCACCAATTGGTTTTTTGGAAAAGATGGATTTACCATTGGTCCCAACATGTTGAAGAAAGTTTTAACACCCAATTCTTTTCGGATTGGACCAACATTTTTCATTGCCGGGTGAAACAAAGGCGCATGTAAAATGGCAATCCCGGCTTTGTCGATGCATTTTTCGATAAAAGCACTGTCGTTACTGAATTTTACTCCCAGTTTTTCCATCACGTTACTGGAACCCGAAATAGACGATACTCCGTAATTACCATGTTTGGCCACTTTGATTCCGGCACCAGCGGCTACAAAAGAGGCTAAAGTCGAAATATTGAAAGTGTCTTTTCCGTCACCACCTGTACCGCATAAATCGATAGTATTGTAATCGGATAAATCTACTCGAATGCACAATTCCAAAAGCGCTTCCCTAAATCCCGCCAATTCTTCGATACTGATGCTTCGCATCATATATACGGTCAAAAAGGCAGAAATCTGACTTGGATTGTAATTCCCGCTGGAAATATTTACCAATACATTTTTGGCTTCTTCTTTGGAGAGAATTTCGTGGTTGATTAATCTATTTAATATGTTTTTCATTTCTTTATATAGATGCTAAGATTCTGAGTGACTAAGTTTCTAAGTTTTTTATTTCTAAATTTGTCTGCTAATTAACTACTGAAAACTGCCTGCTTTTTTCAATGTTCATTTCCCTGATAAATCCACATTGGTTCTGTATTTCCGGTACGCTCAAAACCATTTTTTTTATAAAAATCTACAGCTTTTCCATCGGCGGTTAACATTTGCATATGGAAGTGACTGTATTTCTCCTGCATTTTGTCAACAATCATTTTTCCAATTCCTTTCCCTTGATATTCCGGAAGTACTAATAAATGAGGATAATACACGGTTAAATGTCCATCGGAAATAGCGTTCCCAAGTCCGACTAATTTTTTGTCTTCCCAAGCCGTAATTAATGTTTCGGAATTCAACAATCCATTGTATAATTGCGTTGGTTTCTGTGCGGAACTCCATTCGTTTGCTTTGTAAAGAATTAATATGTCATCAACGTTTATGTCTCTTGTATCGGAAATTTGTATGTTCATTTCGAGTTATATTTTCTTTTTATTTTTAGACATGTATTTCAAATAGTCAACAATTTCCTGAGATTGTTGGTTTGTAATTCCTAATGTTGGCATTTTAACTTTGTTTCTGAAAGACGCCGGATCTACGATATAATCAACCAATTCATTTTCTTTCCAATACTCGGTTACGCTTTTGGGATAATTTAATTCAGGTCCCATTTCGCCTCCAATTCCATTTATCGCATGACAAGTGATACACTGTTTCTGAAATAATGCAAAACCTTTCATTGCTTTTTCATCGTCTTTTGGTTGTAAGGCTTCGATGTTTTTATTTTTCGATTCAAAGTGAAATTTTATAACATTATAAGGCCATTTGTATTCTTGGTCTTCCGTTGGAGCCGATGTATAAACTAAATAAAATGGGTCAGCATTCATCTCGTTTCCATTTTTGACAATCTTTTCCCAATTGGAACCTTTTGGAGCATCGACATCTTTGAAAGCCAGAAAAGGGTTCGTTTTTAAAAACAATTCAAGAGGCATTTCAGGTTTATAACCATCAATACATTCAAAAACTATTAATGTATTTTTTATGTCAACTTTTGATAAATCAGTTTCATTTTTTAAAAGAAGCAATGCATTTACAGCATGATACTTCTTAGTTTTATGATAAACAGGATCGTTTACAATAGTGACAATAGTATCTTTTCCCAGTTTGTTTTTTGATTGTAAATCCACTAAATCCAAAACTATTTCAGGCTGGACATTAACTGTCGGCTCTAATTTTTGCTCCTTTTTCTGATTACAGGAAAGAAAGCAAAAAACAAAAAAGCATGAGAGTGTAAGATGGATTTTAACTGTTTTCATTTATTTAAGTCTTAAAGTTTAAAGGTCATAAAGTCAGAGGTCTTAATAGTTCTTTTGACTTAGTTCTTCACCCAATTTTCCAAAATCTTTTTTCCGTTGGGTGTTAAAACACTTTCCGGGTGAAATTGAACGCCTCTTACATCGTATGTTTTGTGTCTTAACGACATTACCTGACCATTTTCGTCAAATGAAGTAGCTTCTAATACATCTGGCAAATTGCTGTCAACTACCCAAGAATGGTAACGGCCTACTTCAAATTCTTTGCCCAAACCTTCAAACAAAAGTTCATCATCAACTACTGTTTTTACCGGTGTTGCAACTCCATGATACACTTTGTCTAAGTTAGAAAGCGTTCCTCCAAAAACTTCTCCTATGGCTTGTTGACCAAGACACACTCCGAAAATACTTTTGGTAGGTGCGTATTTTTGTATAACGGCTTTTAATAATCCAGCTTCATCAGGGATCCCTGGTCCAGGTGAAAGGAGAATTTTATCAAAATGCGCTATTTCATCTATGTCAAATTCATCGTTTCTGTAAACGGTAACTTCGCAATCTAAATCTTCCAGATAATGCACTAAATTATAAGTGAAACTATCGTAATTGTCTATGACTAGTATTTTTTTCATTTTGTTTATCTTTCTTCGTGTCTCTTTTTTCTTTTTTTAAATAGTTTCTGCTAAATCCAACGCTTTATTCAACGCCAGTAATTTATTGTAAACTTCCTGCATTTCACTTTCTTCATCAGAACTGGCCACAATTCCGGCTCCTGCTTGGGAATGCAATTGGTGGTTTTTACTCAAGAAAGTTCGGATCATAATTGCATGGTTAAAGTTACCTTCAAAATCCATAAAACCGATTGCGCCTCCATAAAAATTTCGGTTTGTTTTTTCGTAATCTTCTATCAATTGCATTGCTCTGTGTTTAGGAGCTCCGCTCAAAGTTCCGGCAGGAAAAGTATCGGCAACAACTTGCATCGTAGTAGCTTTTTCATGTAAATGGCCAGTCACTTTGGAAACCAAGTGGATTACGTGTGAGAAAAATTGAACTTCTCGGTATTTTTCGACTTGCACCGCATGCCCGTGTCGGCTTAAATCATTTCGAGCCAAATCAACTAACATTACATGTTCACTATTTTCTTTTTTGTCTTCCGATAAATTTTTGGCAAGTACAGCATCTTTTTCGTCATCACCAGTTCTTTTGAATGTTCCCGCAATAGGATGGATTTCGGCTTTACGATTTTTTACAATAATCTGGGCTTCAGGTGAAGATCCAAAAATTTTGAAATCACCATAATCAAAAAAGAATAGGTAAGGGGATGGGTTGATACTTCTTAAGGCTCTGTAAACATTGAATTCATCACCTTTGAAACCTTGGGTAAATCTTCTGGACAAAACCAACTGAAATACATCACCACGGAAACAATGTTTTTTGGCCAAAGCCACATTTTGTTTGAATTCTTCATCGGTTAGATTCGAAAAACCTTCACCTTCTTTGGAAAATTTATATGAAGCTATGTTTCTGGATTGTAACAATTGCTCAATTTCGGATATGTTATTTTTACCATCAAGGCTATGACAAAAAATGTATGCTTCGTTTTTGAAATGGTTGATGGCAATGATGTTTTGATAAACTGCATAATAGACATCGGGAATAGAATTGCTGTTTTCTTTTTTGGCAATGGTTACTTTTTCAAAATAACGGACTGCATCATAAGAAATGTATCCAAACAAGCCATTGTTGATGAATTTGAAATCTGTTTTATCAGATTG
The DNA here is from genome assembly GCF_056405915.1 of Flavobacterium sp. P1_E4. Lineage (NCBI taxonomy): Bacteria > Pseudomonadati > Bacteroidota > Flavobacteriia > Flavobacteriales > Flavobacteriaceae > Flavobacterium > Flavobacterium sp. P1_E4. The sequence continues at coordinate 3,745 of NZ_JBFUBE010000029.1, read as the reverse complement.
AAACTGACCTGAAAAAGTTTGAATGATTTCAGGAATATTAGTGTTTGCATCAATGGTAATTGTTTCCGAAGTACCATCAGGGTAGTTTTTGAAGATGGTTTCGTTTTCTATTTTTATTGAAGCAATTGGATTGCAGCAGATATAAGAAAAGCTATTGTCGTTTCCGTGATAGTCGCTACTTTCCAGTAATAAACTATTGGGAAATTTATCTCTTATTTTGAAATAGATACTCACTGGTGTTATTGTATCTGCCAGGATTTGTTTGTAGTTGGTTTGTAGTTTATATGTCTTCATGCTTTATGTTGCTTTTGATACAATGAATTTTTTTAAATTGTTTTTCCTAATTTTTTGAAATAAAAAAAGGCCTGTCGTGATGACAAGCCTTTTATATTTATAGTTCAAATAATACTATAGGAGCTTAGTTCACGACGACTGACGTAAATTGTTCCACCACCAAGTATTGTTTGTTATAGTTTTCATGTTTTGTTTTCTTATTCGCAAATATATAAATGATATTTGGTCTGACAAAAAGATTGAATTAAAAAAAAAGATATTTTTTTTTAATTTTTGTTAAATTGTTGAAGTTAGTAAACCAAAACCACATTTACCTCAAAATCATCATAAATGGTCTTATCTCCTAAATCATCAAAATAACTTCCTGAACCGTATTTTATGTCATATTTGGTTCGGTTGACGGTTAGTTCAGCGGTGGCTTTATTTGGACTTACAACCAAATCAAATTGAATGGAGTTTGTAATTCCTTTAATGGTCAAATCGGCGTTGATTAGGTAGGTATTATTCCCTTTGCTGGCAATACTCTTAAAGACTAAAGTTGAAGTTGTAAAATTATCAACACTAAAGAAATCTTCCGATCTTAAATGGCCTTCCAGTTTTGTTTTAGAATTTCCTGTTTGGTCTGTATTTGATAGTGTCTTCATGTCTGCAGTAAAACTACCACCACTAACTTTTTTGTCTTTGAAAATTAGATAACCATCCTTAAAGTTAATAGTTCCTTCGTGTTGGCCCGTTATTTTTTTCCCTTCCCATTTAATGATACTTTTGGAAACATCAATTTTATAGGTTTGTGAAATTCCTTGGTTAAAGGAAAACAGAATTAGTAAAACAATACTAAATGATTTTAAGTTTCTCATATTTCTAGTAATTAAGTTAATAAAACAATTAATGAAATGTAGGTTGATTTCATTTTGATAAAAAATATGAAATCGATTTGAAATGGAATCTTAAATAATAGCTAAGCTGTAATTGTAAATGACATATAAAGTTAATCCAAAAAAATCTATTTTACTTATTTTAAATATAATATTTTAAGGATTAGTGTTTTATGTTTTTTTGATCTGTTTAAATAAAAAAAGCCCGATACTACATATCAGGCTTTGTGTGTTTTAAGTTTATTGAAAACTAATTATTTTGAACTAGCAAAAAAGCTTGCGTTTCGGGCCCTAAAATCGGGTGATTTTTTGACATCAGACTGAAAGAATAATTCAATATTATTCAATTTTGTTGTTTCTAATGAGAATGTGTCACTATTGTACCAGTTTGATAGCTCTGGATTTACTGTAGCATTTTCGCTTTGGACAATACCGTTGCATCTGTTAATTTGTAAACCTTGAATGTTGATTTTTGCTAAATTGGCAGGTAGAACCCCAATTTTATTTTCGAGCAAAACACAACTGCTAAAGCCATCAATAATACTATTGTTGATATTGAAATAGCTTTTTTCTTTGATATAAACTGCTTCCCTTACCAGTCCTTGATTGTTATCTTCGGTATTTACCAATGTCATATTGTTAGCAGTAATCTTAGTAAGCTTTTTGCTTACGTCGGTATTTTCAATTTTATCGTAAGAATCAATTTCGAAACAACGCGAACCAGAAAAATCAGAAGAATAAGGATTTCTAATGGCTATACTGTTAGATATTGTACATTGAACTCCTTGTGTAAAATCAAAATCATCATCAGTCGCTCTAAACGAAATCAAGTTGTTGAAATTGACATCACCTCCATAACATTCGAACGAATCATCATTGGAGAAACTGATTTGAACAAAATCGATTTTCGTGCCTTTCCCAATTCCTGCCATTGACAAACCGTTCAATTCCTTGAGCGCATTTATTTTTCGACCGGAATATTCAATACGAACATATTTTAAAATACCAGAATTGCTGTTAGGATCCTGCCCACCATAATAACTAACGGCCGGGTCAAAGTTGAAATCTAAAAAACCAACACCGCCAATTTTATTAATAGGTGCTTCGCCAAGGATTACTATTCCGCCCCAATCTCCAGGTCTTCTTTCAGAGATATTATTGTTTGAAGTGAAAACTATTGGATAGGTAGCAGTGCCCTCTGCCATAATTTTACAGCCTTTGGTGATTACGAGAGTTCCACAAGATTCTTTATCTCCTCTAATAACTGTTCCGGGTTCTATGGTCAAAACCGCATTATTGGTTACATAAACTGTCCCTACTAATTGATAGGTATTGTTTCTTGTCAGTTTCATATCGGAGCTGATTGTGCCTGCCAATATTTGATTGACTTCATTATATTCTGTGGTTGCTGGCTTGAAATTGGTCCAATTGGCAAACCAGTTTGTGTCGCCAGTAATTCCTTTTATTTGTTGTGCATTCAGAGGTATAATCGAAAGAAAAATAATAATGACAACGAATAGTTTTTTTTTCATAACGCTAATGATTGTAGGTTTTGCAGTGTTTTTTGGTTCTTTATTTTTTTTCAAAAGTACCGCAACAATGTTTTTAGCGTATTTTCTTAATATTATTTATTTGTGACTTTTAAGTTAAGAAAATTCAGGATTAAGTAGAATTTGGATTTATTATAATTTTAAAAAAAATGCTCTTGTCTACCACAAAAGCAAATTCATATAATGTTTTTTGTTAGGGCATGACCACAAGGGTCAGGCTGTCCATTATATCTTTTCTTTTCCTAAAGAAGGAAAAGAAAAGGATGCCATTCCCATCCTTCATGCGATCCTGTTTTCGTCATAAGCATTTTGTGCAGAATTCAGTTTTTCCATAAAAAAAATACCCCCGACAAAAATGCCGAGGGTACTCTTTCCATTAAGGATTCTAAAATTAAAATTTCAAGTTCACTGTTAAGTCGAAATCATCGTAGATAGTTTTATCTCCTAAACCTTCGAAGAAACTTCCTGAACCGTATTTGATATCATATTTAGTTCTGTCAACTTTGAATGCTGTAGTAGCAGTATCTCCTTTTACAGTAATGTCAAAAGTAACAGGATTTGTTTTTCCTTTGATAGTTAAATCAGCTGTAACAGTATATACTCCATTTCCTTTTGTAGCAATAGTTTTAAATAATAAAGTAGATGTTGGGAATTTTTCAGTAGAAAAGAAATCCTCTGATTTCAAGTGGCCGTTTAATTTTCCTAGGTATTCACCTGTAAGATCTGTTGAAGTTAATGTTGGCATATCAACAGTGAAAGTTCCTCCAGTTAATGCATTTTTTTTGAAAACTAAAGCTCCACTTTTGATGGCTACAGTTCCAGAATGTTCACCAGTTACTTTTTTTCCAACCCAGTTGATTGTACTTTTTGAAACGTCTACTTTTTTAGTTTGTGCAGTTACTGTTAATGTAGATAATACTACTGCGAATGCCAATGCAATTGTTTTTAAATTTTTCATGTGTAATTTGTTTAATTTGATTTAATTGATTTTAATTTGAATTAGTAATTATTATAAAGTGATAAATA
>NZ_JBFUBE010000028.1:0-34092 GCF_056405915.1 Flavobacterium sp. P1_E4 | reverse complement strand
ATATTAAATCGGAGTCTACACCTGATATATCTATTTTATTCTTTTTCATAAGTCCAAATTAATAGGAGTTGTAAATTCTACATCTTCATCCAATTCATTTAAAATGTTTAGTTCTTCTATTCCTAAAGGAGGGTCAGGATACAAAATGATTAGTTTTTTACCTCCTAAATCTTCTTTATATTTCTTTATGTCTAAAAAGTTAAATAACTCAGGAGGAGAAGTTATCACTTTAATTTCATTATGACCATTCGTCCCCATTTTTGAATACCCTTCTAAAAGTCTATTCTGATATAAATTATTTAGAACCTGATATAATGTCAAATTTACAATTTTATAAAACCCTATGATCTCTTTCTTACCGATAACAGTTGTTGGCATATTTCCTAAATACGGAAATGCTCTTTTTTCGCCTATTAAGATATTATGGACAACTACTATGGGAGATTTATGTTTTTTTGCAATTAATATTTCACGTCTGCACCATTCTCTGTTTGAATATTCATCCGTATGAAAGACTACTAGAGCTGAGTGCTTAATTTCTTGCTCAAATTGTTCTGCAAAATCATATCCATTTGCAATATCAACAGTATCAAAAAAGACATCAAGTTTAAGATGGTTCTCGATGAACTGTTTAAACTTGATTGTGGTAGTTTCACCATCTTTTTTCGCGTGACTTAAAAATAACTTCACAGGAGAACCTATTCTATGATGTTCTTTATCCATTTGTTTAGGATGAAAATTTAAAATAAGTCTAGAACAATCGTGTAATAATTCTGTTTTAATTTTTTTAATTGACTTCTCTAAATCTTTTTTATCTTGAAGATTTAAATCTTTATCAAAAAACTTTGTTCCATCAGTAAATTGAAGAGTACTTAGGCCACAGCCTATAGAATAAGCTTTGTTACAAAGTGAGATAGGAAATATTCTATTATCATCATCGATTTTCTTGGAAAGTTCTTCAGTATATGAGCGAAAATCTTCATCCAAAATATACTCCTCATCTATAAGTAATAGGATAGCGTTCTTTTCTGCATTAGATAAATCTATTTCTAAAGGTTTATTATCTTCTAGTTTTGCATATCGAAAATAAACAGGGATGCCAATCCCTCTTGATAAAGGGTTTTGATAATCTCTACAAAATGTAGAATACAATTCTTCTGCGATTTTTCTTCCAGCTTCAAAATTAGGATGCCAAACTACATATATATTTAGTGGATATTTAATATTATTCATTAGTGTTTTTTGTCATTTGTTTTGATGTATTATCTATATTATCCGAATGCGTATTTCTTCTTTCAAAAGCTAGTTCGATATATTCTTGCATTTTTGTTCCGTCATCTGTCCAATCTCTTATTATGGCATAATTGGATTTAAGATTATCAGATAATCTATCAGGTAACAGGTTGTAATGGTGATAACCTGTTTCATAATCAGGATGATTTGGAAGTATCAATCCTAAAAGACCAGAATATTTATCACCAACTTTATAATTCAATGCTCCTGATATTTCCCAATCAATATGTTTCCGATGTTTTGTATTAGGACCGACCAAAACTACTAGAACAGTTGTGTCTTCCAGATAGCCTTTTTGAATTAATTGTTTTATGTATCCATCTGAATTGTCCGAATCTATATCTCCATCTTCGACAGATTTATGAGTTATTAAATCGGCAAATAAATTCTTGAATCTTTCCTTGTACTCTTGATCTTCATAATGATAATAACTAATAAATGTCTTTCTTTTAGGCAATTCTTTTGGGAGCGTCGCAGTCCAATTAAACCCACCATCAGTTTTGCGTTTAAATGGGCAAATCCTTGACCAACCTCCAATTTTTTTTTCGGCACAACAAAATGTTTTCTCTTTATAAGTTTGTTCTACTAACCACTGACGATTCTTAATCATTCCATCACCTATATGCTCTTCAAAATCTTCGTGGACAATAACTTTATCAATTGAGTTCCCTTGTTCGTTAAAGGATATTTTTGTAATTACGTAATCTTCCCATTTGGCCATAATGCTTTCTTAAATTAATTATATTGATCACTTATCATAGCATCCATTACATCCGAGAGGGGATTTGTATAGCTTCCATAATCACTCATCATTTTTGTTTCAAGTAAAATTTCTTTATCTACTTTAGAGATTCTACTAATCAGATTATTTAAATCATAAATATCTCTAACAATAGTAGCAGATCTTACATACTCAGGTAATCCTCCTTTAGGAATTCCTTTAAGGCATAACACAAATAAGTCAGTTTTGTCATATCCATAACCTATTTCAAAAGGCACCCAAGTAGAATACAATGTATTTGGGGAAACTAATACGAGCATGTGGGAGCTATTGTTTATTCCTTTTCTAATTGAATCAGTTACAGCTTTAGCATTGTTGGATTGATGATGGATTTTCAGGTCACCATCATAGGCGTCAAAATAAACATCAACACTTGCTTCTATCAAATAATCTGCAATCTTCTTTGCAGCATCTTTATCTTTCTGTTGGTGTGATATAAAAACACATTTTATACCCAAAGACAAAACCTTATTTCTAGATTCATACTTTGCTGGGTAATAATATCTGTTTAAAGCCATATTATAATAGTTGTAGTTGTTTGTATTCTGTCCAGTTTATTGGTTGACCATTTAACCCCAAATCATAATTACTTAAAACAAATTGTATAAATTCATTTGCTAAGTTTTCATTTTGTACAGTAAAATAATCTCTAATTCTAAGTCCAGGAAGTAATTCAATATATTTTTCAGGTATCTTAAAATGGTTATCTCCCAAGTAAATAAAATGGTTTGATATTAAGACAGATTCGCCGCTTAAATCTTGTTTGAGGTTTCCTTCATTTATTTTTCCATTATACAAACTATGATGAGAATCTAATTGAAGCCACTCGTTTTTTTCATAATGGTAAATATTATCACCATGTATTTGTTTTAAACTTCCATTCAAAATAGGTTTCTTGTAACTAAATCTTTCATCTTCCCAGTATTCTTGAAAAGTTAATTTTTCGGTAACTTTCATTAGAAAAATCATATGATTTAGTAATTTGTTTTCAACGGCTCCTGTTCCTATAATCCAATCTCCAACAATTGCTTTTTTTCTAATATGAGGTTTACAGCAAGCTAATGAGCAATGCCCTCCAAATGGATTTGGTGCAAAACCATAATCACGAGTAATTTTATATGAATAAACACTCATTATTGACAGCCGATTCTCTTAACATTATTTACAGGGGTTCGAGGAGCCCCATTTGAACTACACCAACCTACATCTTTACCTTCCAGAGCATCAATTATTTTTTCAGAATTCCAACCAACTAGACCGTCGCCAAATTTTTCCAGATTTTCAGGAATATCGGAATCTTTACCTCCATGCATGAATACGCCAACAATCCTTTTTCCTAGTTTGGCTGCCTGTTCAATTTCCCAATTCACCCATTCTCTCGAATGAGTTTGTGAACCAATTAGCACGACTACCGTTCCTGCCCAACGCATTTTCATTCTTAAAAGTCGCTTCAAGGTCTGTTCAGGAATTTGTTTCTTATCTAACCTATCTTGGTTTTTGGGATTCGCTCTTATAGAACTATTCCTAATTCCATATTCTTTACCAGCTAATAACTTTGTAAAATTAGTAACAGCTTCATCGTCTTTGTGATGATGACTTATAAAAACATTTTTTGACGCACTCATATTTTATATCTTAAATTATGATATTAATGTTCCATTTAGGAGGAAAAAAATATTCAATTTTTTCTTTTTCTTGTAATTTAAATTTTTGCTTAATTCTTGTTCTATGTGAAAGTCCGTGTATTTCTGGATGGAACATTCGGGAATATTTATCTACTTCGCAAAAAACATTTTGACAATCAATTAGTTGTAAATCTCTTCCCCATAAATTTTTAAAATTAATATTTAATCTTTCAAATTCTTTGTGTTGGTTATCACTCATCATTTTGATAATGTCTTCATATGTATAATCCCCTAAATCTTCAAAACATTTAGTTATACCATCTTTTGCACCAGGACCAGCTTTTACAAATTCCATTTCATTAAAATTTGTAAGTGTACTGTAATTTATATCCGTAGCGTATTGATACGCTAAAAACTCACCTATTGTAGGATATGATAACAGTAATTTATACATTTCTTCCATGTTTTTACAATTTTGAATTTTATATGGGAGTCTATCTTTTATCATTAAAACTATTAGTTCTAAATGATTTTGATGCTTTCTTTCCCATCCAAAAGTTGATCTACCTGAAGCCATAATATAAGCTGCGGAATATATTGGTATATTGTTTTTTAATAATTCAGATAATAGACTATCATATTGTTTAAAAGAATAATTTTTAAATGTTATTTCACCAAGTTCGTTTTTCAGAAACTCCCAAGTTGTTATTCTATTAAAAATCTTAAATAAAATTATACGGAAGAATAATTCATTTGGTTCTTGACTTCCTTTATAAATAACTTCCTTAATTAAATATTGGCTTACTCTGTCTGTAACTCTATAAACATTTGTAAACTTATGATTACTTAAAATTGAATCTAATGACCATGGATATTTACTATTATTAATTCTTTCAAAAAATATATTTTGTCTTTCTACAATGAATTTCCAATATGTATCATAAACAATACTTGGTGTAGGTTTTACTTTTTTATTAATTAATACGATAGATTTCGGTATATTAACTGTTTTTAACATTTTAATTCTAATTTGCTTATTGTTTAGTAATTTAACTTTTTCCTAAATAAATAAGTTTCTTATTTTTTATACTCACTAATACACGACCACCGTTGTTATTTTTTAGTTCATCGAACACCTTGTAGGAATTTATAATTGCAGTCTCCCATTGTTTTTGTGTACAATTTTTTACTTCAATTCCACTAACTAATTTTTGAATGGTTTTTAATACTTCAGTATCAACATTATTACTATATTTAAAAAGTTGATGATCTAATGCAAAACTATATATGTATAAGCTGATAAGTTCTTCAGTTATTGCAGCTCGTGCCCCATCTTCAACTTCATCAGTTGTTTCGTCACTTTTTCTTTTAATTTCCATAAGTTTTCTAACAACTGGTGACCAACCTAAAAAAGCTACATATCCAAAATGAAAAATATCATGAAATCTATATCTGTCTTCTTCATGTGAATTATCCGTTATATCATCACCCAATTGTTTGCCTGAAGTATTGTTAATGACTCTAACTTTTTCTTTGCCTTCTTCATTGATAATAATAAATTCAACTTCGAATTCTCTTGGGAATTGTTCGGCTTCAGGATATTTCTCATCATAAACTATAAAATTTTCAGATTGTTCAAGTTCAAATCGATCTTTAATTTTAATTAGGTTTTCTGTAGCAATACTTTCTAATGATAAATTATTTTCAGTTGCTATAGTAGATATGTACCATAATACATCTCCTAATTCTTCTTGTAATTTGTTTTTATAATTTGTGTATGCAGTACCATCCCTTAGGCTTTTTTTTAGCTCAGATATTACTGATCCTGCTTCACCAATTAGACCTAAAAATGGGATAATGTTATTGACCTCTCTCCCTTTGGTGTAATCTTGGATTGTTTTTTTTGCGCTATTTTGATATTCTGAAAAATCCATATATATATTTGAGTTTTAAAAAACTTTTAGCCAATAGTAAAAAGCCTCCGGATTATTTTTTTCAATTTATTGAGTTTATTGTATTGTGTTTTTCTAGTGTTAATGTTTAGTTGTGCTATTCTCTATAATAACAACTGATTTGTGTATAAACAGGAAAACTTTTATCAATCCATTAATTATTAGATGGATACTTGGTCTTTTGTGTTTTAGTATGTAATAACAAACATACAAAATGATTTTAATAAGAGATTATGGCTGTTTATGTTTTAGATTAAATACATAAAAACGCTCCTCAATAGCATCTCTTTTCATCATTTACTAATTTCTATTTTTCCAACTACCATTATGATATCTGTTTTTTAATTGATCGTAAAGCTTGCCTCGTAGATAAAGGCCTATAAACCATACCACGACTAACCATATAATTTCATACCATTCCATATTTTAATCTTTAATTAAGATCAAAATATGTGTTTTAATTTTTTAAATAGTATGCAATTCAGGAATTGAAATAAGCAATTTGGGAATTACTTAAAAACAAAAAAGATGCCTAGGCATCTTTTTTTGTTTTTAATACGAAATCATCATTAATTCTTGAGCCATATTTGGCTTCAATTAATTTGAAGAAATCTGATAAAGTAATTTTTTTGTAAAAACAAATAATTGCTAATGTTGACACCGGTACTCTATACGATTGGTCATCAATAATTTTTTTTATAATATGTCGATGTACTCCTAATTCTTGTGCTTGAGGTAAAACAGGCTTATCTACATGCAACCATTCATTTCTTATGTAATCACATATGAATTGGTCAAGCAGAAATACAACTGCTTCTTTCTTAGCGTATGAGGATTTATTATTCGTTTTGTTAACCATTGAAACAAAAGAATATATTATTAATGATATTTATTGTCACGATAGTGACAGTTTGGTAATTTTTTAGTAAGTTTGTAATTGAATACATATATTTGCGTTTCTTCAATTAAAATATTTGAAGCATTCGCTTTGAATTTCGTCTTAGAAAACTGGTAATTTTAAAAGGAACGAAATGATAAGTACGATGCTCACGTCCCATGGCGTGGGCTCACTTATTGTTCCCCGGTATACCAGTACCTCTAAGGCAATAAGCTGAGTTCCATGCCATTTTTTATGCCTTTTATTTTAGGTACAACTTAGCTTTTATTCTTAGCGATTTTTTTCTTCATTTTTTTCAAGTTTCGCAGCAGTTTAAACCGCTAAAATCTGTATGCCTATGAATCAAAAATAAAATACCATTTATTTTAACGCCTGTGCTGTTTCTTTATTTTGAATTAGTGTTTCGGTGCAGGCTTGTTTTTTTTGATTTAGATTGTGGAGTTGCTTGTGTGATCCTTCCTTCGTCAGGATGACAAAGATTGTGTGATTTAGATTGTGGAGTTGCTTGCGGGGATCCTTACAGGATGACAATATTGTGGATGTGGATTGGGGGAAAAAATGGCCACAGATTAAACGGATTGAACAGATTTGTTACGGATTTTTTTTTGATACTGTTGATTTGACTAGGATTGTGGAGTTGCTTGTGGGGATCCCTCATTCTTCGGGATGACAATATTGTGGATAGGATTGGGGGAAGACTATGATAGTGAGGTTGCTTCGTGCCTCGCAATGATGTAAAACAAATAAATATTTAATTTAAAAACTAAAATGTGTGCCTATGATATAGATAAAAAACTATAATAAATAAGGCCCTCTAACTGTCTGGACAACTGCATAGAGGACCGTAGCTAAACAATAACCGAATATTTAATTTAACCAACCCAATATTATGAATAATTTTTCATTTTCTATGGGTGGAAGGGCTTTTTGTTTCCTGTTTTTTATGGGAGCGATGCTGTCTTTTTCACCTGTTCAAGCCGCTACTTTTCTTCGGCAAGCTATTATAAAGACCCAACAACATCAGGTACAGGGAACTGTGACCGATGGAACCAATCCCTTGGCTGGTGTCAGTATTTCGATACAAGGGAAATCCAATATCTCCACTGCCACGGATTATAGTGGTCATTATACTCTTTCTGTCCCAGCAGATGCTGTTTTGGTTTTTACCTATGTAGGGTATAGAACGCAGACGGTTTATGTGCAAGGGCGCACTACTATCAACATCAGCTTACAGGAAAATACTACCCAACTGCAGGAGGTCAAGATCAATGCGGGATACTATTCCGTAAAGAACAGTGAACGCACCGGGAGTATTTCCAAAATCACGGCCAAAGACATCGAGAAGCAGCCCGTTACCAATGTGCTTGCCACTATGCAGGGGAGAATGGCTGGTGTCGATATCACCCAAGACACTGGAACTCCCGGCGGGGGATTTCAAATAAAAATACGAGGGCTCAACAGCCTGCGGGAAGAGGGGAACGAACCGTTGTATATCATTGATGGCGTGCCTTATTCATCGGAAATCATCGGGTACGGAAATACTACTAGTGGTATACCTACACCCACGAGTCCACTAAACAGCATCAATCCCAATGATATTGAAAGTGTAGAAGTCCTCAAAGATGCCGATGCAACGGCTATCTACGGTTCACGCGGTGCCAATGGAGTGGTTCTTATCAGTACCAAGAAAGGGAAGGCGGGAAAAACTAGCGTGACGGTTTCGGCTTCCTCGGGAATTGGGAAAGTCACCAAAATGATCGACCTGATGAATACCGAGGAGTATCTGGAAATGCGAAGACAGGGTTTTGCCAATGACGGTATTACTATTTATCCCGATTGGGCATATGATATTAACGGAACATGGGATCAAAACCGCGATACCGACTGGCAGAAGGAACTCTTGGGAGGCACGGCGGTAATTACCAATATGCAGGCATCGGTATCGGGCGGTTCTGATTTGACCCAATACCTATTGAGCGGCACCTACCACACCGAAACAACAGTGCTTCCGGGAGATTTTGAGTATGATAAAGCGGCTGTGCATTTCAGCATGAACCACAGCAGTGATGATAAAAAATTCAAACTGCTTTTTTCAACGGGGTACACCTCACAGGACAATGTACAGCCTGAGACGGATATTAGTCGTACGGCGCGAAATCTCGCTCCCAATGCACCCGCCCTTTATGCCCCAGACGGTAGCCTAAATTTTGAAAACAGCACCTTCCAAAATCCGTTGGCAGCACTGCGTGGTATCACCACCGCAAAAACCAATGACCTAGTGGTTAATAGCGTACTTAGTTATCAGATGGCTCCCCAGTGGGAACTCAAAGCCAATTTGGGACTGACGGATTTAAACAATACGGAACAGCGGTTGTTGCCCTCGACGATGTATGATCCCGTTTATAAAATAGGAAGCAACAGATCGGCCATGTTTTCCAACAATACCGAGAGACAATCTTGGATTGTAGAACCGCAGCTTCGCTGGAAGCATGATTTCGGAATCAGTAAAATTGATATACTGGTGGGGGGTACAGCCCAACAGCAAACTTCCTCACGGTTGTACCAGTTCGGGTACGGTTTTGCCAGTAACAGCCAGATTACAGACATCGCTTCGGCCACGCAAAAATCCATTTATGTAAGCGATGAAACCCTGTATAAGTACCAAGCTTTTTTTGGAAGGATTAATTACAATTGGGATCAAAAATACATAGTGAACGTAACGGGAAGGAGGGATGGTTCGAGCCGTTTTGGTCCTGGGAAGCAGTTTGCCACTTTTGGGGCTGTAGGTGCCGCGTGGTTGTTCTCCAAAGAAAATTTCTTTAAGGAAAATACTGTTTTGAGTTTTGGAAAGCTTCGGGCAAGTTACGGGAGTACGGGCAGCGACCAGATAGGTGATTATCAATATCAGGATACCTACGTTTCGTCCGGTTTAAATTACAATGGCGCCATCGGTCTGGATCCCACACGACTGTACAATCCGGATTTCAGTTGGGAAATTAATAAAAAACTGGAGGCGGCGTTAGAAATGGGTTTCTTTGAGGATCGGCTATTCTTTACGGCGGCTTGGTACAGAAACAGGTCTTCGAATCAACTGGTCGGGATTCCTTTGCCTGGGACGACGGGATTCAGTTCTATTAATGCTAATTTGAATGCGACCGTACAAAATATGGGTTTGGAATTTACCCTTCGAACAGTAAACTTTGAAAACGCCAATTTTAAATGGTCCAGCAACTTTAATATCTCGGCTTCGAATAACAAACTGCTTTCTTTTCCGGGACTCGAAGGCTCTACTTATTCCAATCGTTATGTCATCGGAGAACCAACAAGCATTGTAAAGACGTATCAGTTTAATGGGGTAAATCCGCAAACAGGACTTTATGAAGTTGAAGACGTTAATAAGGATGGTGTGATTAGCTCCTTGGGAGACAAAAAAACTATTGTGGATCTCACGCCAGAGTATTTTGGAGGTTTGGAGAACCAGTTTCAATATAAAAACTGGCAATTGGATTTTTTGTTCCAGTTTGTAAAACAGCAGAATTACGACTACAATCCCAACGGTCCAGGGGGGCTTTTCGTCAATCAACATTCGGACATGACAAATGCATGGCAGCACGCAGGAGATCAGGCTCCCTTTCAGATGAATACGACGGGTGAAAATGGGGATGCCGTAAATGCCTACTATCATTATGTGGACAGTAATGTCACTATTGTGGATGCGTCGTTCATTCGGTTAAAAAATATTGCGGTAAGCTATGACTTGCCGTTGCAGGCCATCAAAGGAGTTCACTGCAAACTGTCGCTACTGGGACAGAATGTATTGACGTTTACCCCATACAAAGGGGGTGATCCCGAATTTAAATATACCGCCTACCTGCCACCGCTAAAAATAATTACCGCAGGGGTTCAGCTTACTTTTTAACCTTAACACATACCGCCATGATCAATAGACTTACTATTTTTAAAAAGCTACTTCATACAAGTGCTAAATATATGAATAACAATATGTGTTTGCTGCTGACCCTTTGTCTGACACTGGGCGGTTGCGACAATTTTGTCGAAGTGGATCTTCCGGCTTCGCAGCTGACAGCCAAAACCGTATTTGAAGATGCAGGAACTGCCAAAGCGGCTATGGCCGGTTTGTATGCCAAAATGAGAGATGGCGGGATATTGACCGGTAATTCATCGGGGGCTTCTTGTTCTCTTGGGCTCTATGCCGATGAATTTGATTACTACTACCAATACTCGGTGAATAATTTTTATACCAATTCGCTATTTCCCGGGGATAATGGGGTAAACGATATCTGGAGCAAGAGTTACAACCAGATTTATTGTGCCAATGCGGTTCTTGAAGGACTTGATAATTCCACTGCCATAGCGGAAGCGGATAAAAATCAATTGCGTGGTGAAGCGCTTTTTATAAGGGCACTTCTTCATTTTTACCTGTTGAATCTGTATGGCGATATTCCCTATATCACCACAACGGATTATACGCAGAACAGTAAAGTGTCAAGACTGTCAGCCGAGAAAGTCTATAGCTTGATTGTGATTGACTTAGATAAAGCTGTTGAATTGCTATCTGAGGATTATGTTTCGGCTGAGCGTATTATTCCCAATAGGAGCGCAGCTACAGCGCTTTTAGCAAGGGTCTATTTGTATATGGGACTGTATCCCGAAGCTTCCAATGCGGCCTCTGCCGTGATTAATAGTCCACTGTATACTTGGGAAACCGATTTGGATAAAATCTTTCTTAAAGAAAGTACCACCACCATCTGGCAATTTATGCCGAATACGGCCGACAGCAATACTATTGAGGGGAATCTGTACATTTTTACTTCTGGGCCACCACCCGTGGTGGGACTTAAACCGGATTTTGTAAATGCTTTTGATGCGGGCGACCAGAGAAAAACACATTGGACTACCGAAGTGACAGATGGAGTCTCAACGTGGTATCATGCCTCAAAATACAAACAGGCATCGACGACCCCAAGCTCGGTGGAATATTCAATTGTATTTCGTTTGGCAGAGCAATATCTGATTCGCGCTGAGGCCAGAGCCTATCAGGGCGAGCTGATTGGTGCCAAAGAAGATTTGAATCTAATTAGGACCACGGCAGGGCTTCCCCAAACTACAGCAGTGACGGGAGAGGAAATTATAGATGATATTTTGAAGCAACGCCGTTTTGAACTGTTCACTGAATTTGGGCACCGTTTTTTTGATTTAAAACGAAGTGGAAAACTGGACGAGACCTTGTCTGCTTCCAAAGCTGGATGGAATACTGAAGATGCCCTATGGCCACTTCCTGCGCTTGAATTGAACTCCAATCCGAATTTGAATCCCCAAAATCCGGGATACTAAAAATAAGTATTAAAAATATGATGCTATTCAAAAGAAAAATGGATTTCGAATGTTCGAGTCTGGTATTGGCATTTCTTTTATTGTTGCTGTCCTGCCCCGTTATGGGGCAGGCACAACAAAAGAAGTCATTAACCGAGGACGACTATGGAAGATGGGGAACACTAGAGGTAAAAGGGATTTCCGATTGTGGAAAATGGGCAAGTTATGCCATGCACTATGAAAGCCATAACGATACTTTGTTTGTGCAAAACACCGCCAAAAACAAAAGTTATGCCTTCCCCAAAGGGAATGACGGCCAATTTGGAGGGGAACAAATCTTCGCTTTTCTGGCTCCAGAATCCAAATTAAAGGTTTTGCAGCTACGGAAAGGCAAAATTTCGGGATATGAGCATGTCAAGCGGTATGAATTGGCAAATGATGGTCGGTATATAATCACCTTTAATAAAGCTTCTACTGAAAAAAGCCTGATGCAGATTCGCAATCAAAATGGAAAGGTGATTGACAGTGTTTTTGATGTCTGTGAATATGCATTGGATACCAGCAAGGATGCGCTGGTGTATGCCAGCAGTCTGGCGGGGCATAATGAGGTGGGGATTATCCATTTTGTACCGTATTCCCGTGTTGTGGTGTCAACAGCAAACAATACCCATTTTTTTAATTTGACTTGGGATAAAGGCGCTAAATCATTGGCTTTTTTGCAAGAGACAGATTCTGTTGCCAAGGCAATTACCGTGAATTATTATAGAATTGCCGATAAAAAAGTATTCGCGTTGGATTATGCTTCCAAAGTGGGCTCAAAGGATATAGAAGTTTTCAAAAGGAACACATTTGCCATTTCGGATGACGGGACAAAAGTATTTTTTATGGTTACGAAAAAGAAGGAACCAAATGCAACAAAAAAAACAGATGCCCCCGAAGTCTGGGAGGGTACTGATAAATGGCTTTATATAGACAGACAGCGTCAGCAAGCTGAGGGGGATATTCCCAAAGTGGCGGTTTGGTATCCCGATAGGTGTGAATATTTACAAATCAGCGACGATGAGTTGCCGGCAATTATGCTGAGCGGGCAGCAGGACTATGCTATTGGCTACAATAAATTTTCCTATGGACTGCAATCCAAATTTTATGAGGAAGCGGATTTTTATCTAACCCATCTAAAGGACGGTTCCAAAGAGCTGATACTGAAAAAGCAATCTGTTGATTTGAACCAGATGGGATTTGATCCTTACAGCAACAAAATACTGTATTATCGGGAAAGCAATTGGTGGGTTTACGATCCTGTTGCAAAAACGCACATGAACCTTACCAAAACAGTGATAACCCGCTGGGACAACTACAATGCTGCTGATGCTCCCCATCAATTTGGGGCCTATGGCAATCCGGGTTGGAGTTCTGATGGGAAGAACGTTTTATTGTATGATGCCAATGATATTTGGCTTGTGGCTATTGATGGTTCTTCTTGCATCCGACTAACCAGAGGACGGGAGAAAAACATGGTTTTCAGGATAGCTCCCACTGAATATGACTGGCGCTGGCAGGGTAACTATGACGGAAGGAAAGCGACCATTTTTGATCTGTCCAAAGATATGTTGCTTGAAGCAAAGAATACGCATAATTGGTCAACAGGGTATTTTATTTACAACATACAAGTAGGAGAAAAGCCGCTGATATATGGTCCCAGTAAAATAGATGAAATCCGCAAGAGTAAAAATAGTAACTATATTTTCCAGAATCAAACTTTTAGCCAGCCGCCGCGAATTGAATTCAGGAAAAAGGATGATATTGTTTCCAAAATTCTGTTTGAATCCAACAGGCAGCAAAATGAGTATTCTTTTGGTAAATCAGAATTACTGCATTACAGCAATAGTAAAGGGCAAAAATTAAAAGCGGCGCTGTTCTATCCCGCCGATTATGATCCCGCAAAAAAATACCCAATGGTGGTGCATATCTATGATGTGATGTCCCGTGAACTTCATCAGTATGTCAATCCCAGTTTCTTGAATCGGGATGGTTTTAGCGTGACCAATTATACGCTCAATGGTTATTTTGTGTTGCTGCCCGATATCGTATACCAGATGGGTAATCCGGGAAGTTCGGCCGTTGAGTGTGTAACTGCCGGAGTCAATGCGGTTGTGGAGAAAGGTTTGGTTGATAAGAACAAAATAGGTTTGTATGGGCATTCTTTCGGGGGGTATGAAACCAATTTTATTATTTCGCAGACCAACATTTTTTCGGCTGCTGTTTCCGGAGCCGGAGTGAGCGACATCATTTCCTTTTACTTTAATATCGGTGAGAATGGCAGTTTTCAGACCGATATGTGGCGATTTGAAAATCAACAGTTCCGCATTGGAAAATCGCTGTATGAAGACAAAGAAGCCTATATCCGTAACTCTCCCATTATGCATGCTGAAGACGTGAGAACACCACTGTTACTGTGGGCAGGCAAAAATGATAGGATCATTCCCTGGAATCAGAGCATAACCTATTATCTGGCGCTTCGAAAATTGGGGGTAGAAACTGAGATGCTGGTCTATCCTGACGAAGACCATTCACTGGAGAATGCAGACAATCAGAAGGATCTTAGCAGGCGAATGATGGAATGGTTTGATTATTTATTGAAAGGGGAAGCTGAATTGAAAGCAGCATCGAAAGAAACTTCGGCTGAATAAGAAACAGATAAAAAAATAATGCAGTTCCTTTTTTTAAGAAACTGCATTACTTTTCATCCAAAAAAGGATTTACCTAATTGCGGTGCAATTGTTGGTTACAGGAAGTTTGACTTCCGCCATAGGCTGTAACTGTTCCGCTAAGACAGGTAAGACCTCCTCCTACGCTACAGTCAACATCAGGAACTTTTAGACAGTCGTTCACTGTCGGATTGTGAATGAAAGCCGGAATCAAAACATCAGCTTTGCTTACTTCTGAAGTGTTAGTACTTACAGCACCCGCACTGGCCAGAGCAAATGCTGCTATAGGCAGCACAAATGCTCTTAAAATGGTTGTTTTCATAATAGTAAAAATTTAAATTAATAGAATTTGATCTACTCTTTTCTACAGGTTTTCGATCGATACTCCTGTCACCGGCCGGTATCTTTTTAATGCCATTTATAGGCCCTTATTTAATTTTTGATTGGATTCTTTTTCCGTATCCATATTTGAGCAGATAATGTCCCGAAAGGATATACATCGCTGAATCGCTAGCGAAAAAGTTTTTCATTCGCCCCACTTCTTCATCATACACGTAAAAACTTAAAAGATAGGTTCGTTTTGAAAGATCATAAACGTCTACTACAGTGGCATACTTCCATACGTCAATCTCTTCATATTTTCCTCGTAATAACGAATTGACAAAAAGTAAGTTGCCTTGCACGGTTGTATGACGGTTCACTATATAGGGAGGTGCTGCCAATTTTATGTCCCCGGATTGTTTCAACTTTACTACCTTTAGTTTTGCTTTGGTAGTGGTGTCAATGGTGTTGGCTCGATGCTCAACAACAAGATTTTCGTCTGTAATACTATATTGGTTTCGGTAGTAGTAGGTGTAAATTAATTTGTGTAATGTTGCACTATACTGCAGTGTCCCATCGGTATCAAAAATTCCTTCCATCTGTTTTTGCAATACCTGTGGATTGTATTTGATTTTTGGGTTGACATAGTCATAGGAAACCCCCAGAATATTTTCTCCTGTTGGAGGCTTTTGGGTTCGAAAAGCCAGTTGTTTATCATTCATGAAGATGATGTCTGAGAAATAGAATTTATTCTCACTGATAACTTTCGCTTTCCAATTAGAAATTAATCCTCTGTAAATAACAGGTACTGTTCCGTCAATCACATAAAAATACGGAGCACTTATCCGAACTTCGACTGCCTTAAAATTAAAATTTTCACGGTCCAATTGTATGGTGTGTTTCTTTTTACTTTTTAAATTGGAATCAATTTCAAGAATCTGAAGAGGAGCTAAACGGTTGGCTAAATAAATTTTGCTTTTATCTGTACCGGCAACATAATAGGATGGGTTTTTCAAATCAATGCTTGCCACCTTGGCGGCAGTCGCCTGTGGAAAACGTCGAATAAAAGGGTTTTCTTTTTGCATAATATCTTCGGAAAAAAGGAATAGTCCCGTAATCACCAAAACACTTCCTAAAGCTAAAATTGATAAGCGAATCAGAATGCGGTTGCTTATGCCGTATAATAGAATTGCAACTATTGCTAAAAACAAAAATGCGATATTAAAAATTAGATGTTGCGTCCATCCTAGTTTTTCCAGAATACCACCGCATGAGCAGGGAACAAAATAACTGAAATGGAGTATGATGACAATATAGGCGGTGAACATACTCATTAAGGCCACTGCCGCCCATAAAGCAAAATATCTAAATCTGGGGATACTCAGTAAAACAGCTATAAGCAGTTCCAGAACAATTACGGCAACAGATGCAAAATTGGCAAAGGGACTTAAAAGTGGAGATTGTCCCAACTGGGCTTGAAAGTTTTCAAAGTCTAAAAATTTGCTGACTGCTGCATATACAAAAAGCAGAATGTAGAGATAACTGATGCATGCTGTGATTTTATTTGTTTGGGAGATAGATAGTTTCATGGTGTTGTTTCTTTTGTGTTGTAAAATTCTGTTTATTAAAGTAATAGCTGTTTGCGTATTGGGAATATCGGTATGCAAAAGGGGAGTTCGGTCTGAAGAGGAAAGAAGAAAGAAGCAAGAGACAAGAAGCAAGAGACAAGAAGCAAGAGACAAGAAGCAAGAGGAAAGAAGCAAGAGGAAAGAAGCAAGAGACAAGAAGCATGAGAAAAGAGGCAAGAGACAAGAAGCAAGAGGAAAGAAGCAAGAGGAAAGAAGCAAGAGACAAGAAGCAAGAGACAAGAAGCAAGAGACAAGAAGCAAGAGAAAAGAGGCAAGAGACAAGAAGCAAGAGACAAGAAGCAAGAGGAAAGAGTTTTTTTGCTGGTTGTTTGCTATCACTTGAGTTTGAGTTAAGAGTTTAAGCAGTATTATTATCTTCTGTGTTATGGCGTTTCAGTTCGCTGGGGGAGTAGTTATATCGCTTTTTGAATGCTTTGTAGAAGTTGGTGTAGTCATTGTAGCCGCTGATAAATGCGATTTCCTTTAATGGGATGCTTGTTTGAAGAATGAGAAGGTGTGCTTTTTTTAGTCTTTCGTCAGTATAGAATTGATAGATGCTGGTGTTGAAAAAATACCTGAAACTGTCTTTTAATTTGAATTCGTTCACATTGAACATTTTTGATAATTCGTTTGTGCTTGGCAATGGGGTTTCTAAGTTGTTTAAAATGTAAGTTCGGACATTTTGAATGAGGACTGCATCTGATTGGGTTTGGTCGAGCTTATTTACCGTGCTGGTTGTTTCCGGTGCGATGTCCTGAAGAATTGTTGTTATGGAACTGATGATAATAATATTGCTGTACAAAAGCTTTGAAACTGTACAGTAGGAGGGGATGAGGTGCTGACTTGAAGTAATAAATATGAAATGGACGGTTTCATGCGTTGTTTTGTTGCCTGATGCCTCCGCTTTAATGAGTTCCCATAGGGGAATGGAGTGTTTGGACAGTATTTCATGAAAGCCTAATTCTAAAAGTTTGTCTGGCTTGTATTCCAAAAGGGTAGGTACTTGAGCACTGAAGCTCTTTACTGTGAAGTTTTTGTCTAGAATTATGGTTGTCTGAACCAAACTTTGGTATGTGTAATGTGGATTTATATATCCCAATTGTGAAGCTAATAATTCCATTTTTTCGGCAACCGTATTGAGCATTATCATGAGCTCATCCAACTCATTATTCTTATCCTCCAATTGCAGCCTAAACGTATGATTGCCAGTTGCCATTTCGAACAGCATCTGATGTATATTTTTAATCTTTTGTTTGACTTGGCTGTTCATCTGATTGAATTACTGGAGTAGTATATTCTCTTGGTAGAGGAACAAAATTATATCAGATTATTTATAGAAACTAAAGGTGTGGTGTTCAATTCGGGAATTGAATAGGGAAGGAGAGGGAGATAGTAGAAGGCAGGTTGGAGAAGCAAGAGGTGAGAGGAAAGAAGCAAGAGGAAAGAGGTGAGAGGTGAGAGGAAAGAAGCAAGAGGAAAGAAGTGAGAAGTGAGAGGAAAGAGGTGAGAGGAAAGAAGCAAGAGGAAAGAGGTGAGAAGTGAGAGGAAAGAGGTGAGAGGAAAGAAGCAAGAGGAAAGAAGCAAGAGGAAAGAAGCAAGAGGAAAGAGGTGAGAGGTGAGAGGAAAGAAGCAAGAGGTGAGAGGAAAGAAGCAAGAGGTGAGAGGAAAGAGGCAAGAATGGATTTTATTTTTAAATTATAAATTTTGAATTGCTTCGCCAATTCGCTATGGTTGGGATTTAAATTTTGAATGGGGAGTTTAAGCGGTATTATTATCTTCTACTTATGACGCTTTAATTCACTAGGCGAATTGTTGAATCGTTTTTTGAATGCTTTGTAGAAATTGTGAAGCGTTTTTTTTTATGCTTAAAAATGACCTTATTTTTGATTTTTTGGATATGTAAATAAAAATTACATCAATGGAATATGAAAAAAAGGCTTTGATATAAAAGTCGATCCAAGTCTAGTAAAAGAAGTATTAAGTTAGGATTTATTTGGAGCCACTTTTAAATTGTAACATATTTTGCTTAAAAACAACCTTCTTTGTTAAAAGTTGTTTTCGTCGTATTTGCAATCCAATTCTTCTTTAGATTTTTGGAGAGAAGCTGTATTAGTTTTGTTTGTGAAAGAAACTAAATACACGTGGGTTTGATTACTAAGATTTGATAATAAGATAACCTTAGTTAGCCTAAGGTGTAACTGTTATTTTTTGTTTTAACAAAAAAAAAGTTAATAAAAAATATTTTTTATTAATAAATAATGTCGTTAAATCAAAAAAAGTTTATAGCTTCGCAGTAGAATTCTTATAAAATTTATAATTATTCTTTTCGTATCTATTTAAGAAGAAGATAAAATGCCAGCGGAAATAGATAAGAAATTTCATTTAAATCCCAAATTTAACTGATTCTATAGCCTATGAAACAAAGTTACTATCTTCTGATGGTTAGTTTTTTTACAATTATTTGTAATGGACAAACTAAAAATTCTCCAACACACCGACTTAACAAAAGTAATTTAAATGACTTGCTAATAAAAGATCAGGTCGAGTTTACTTATATTACCGGTGCTGACCCAGACAAGGGAGAAACCTTAATTAATTTTAATCCCATTATTTTAGATTACAGTAAAGCAAGCTCTTTGCGGATAAAACAAAATATCGAAGAACTCTCAAACGCAACCTATTTTACCGTTTATGTTTCCGACAAAGTTTTGCCTGAACAAGAATTATGGAGTGTTAAAGCTGCGAATTCAACCGTTAATTTGACCAATCTAAATGTTGTAAACGGGAAAGAAATGATTCCTTATGAAGGGGGCAAATTAGATGCGCCTACTTTAAACTCGTACACAAAAACTTTTGATGCAAGAAACAAGGAAAATAATGCGACAACTTTTTTTGAGTTCGGGAATTTTTCTGGAAAAGAAAAAAAAGCTTCAAAAGGGGTTTTGGCAGAATTAGTCATTTATAACACAGTGTTAAGAAACAAAGTTAAACAAGCTGTAGAGACAGGATTGGCATTGAAATATGGTATAACGTTAACAAACTCTAAGGACTATCTTTCATCTGAGAAGAAAATTATTTATGCGGTTGAAGAAGGTTCCATTTTTGCAAACCGTATAGCGGGGATTGGCAAAGACGATGCTCTTGAACTAAATCAGAAACAATCTCACAGCACACAAATAGAAGGTATAGTTACCATTGGTGTTGATACAATTGCTAAATCCAATCAGGAGAATAAGGGAGTTATTGAAGATAAAAATTTTTTGGTATGGGGAGATAATAATGCGCCATTAGCAGGAAGTACTTCAACGGATAACTCTTCATTGCCACTACTGCAAAGAAAATGGTTAATAAAAGCGACAGGTTCTAATTCTTCAGAACTATCTACAGTACTTCAGTTTGATGCAAATACAATTTTTAACGATTTGAATTTAGATTTAAAAAGGTATTTATTGGTAGTTGACAAAAGTGGGAAGGGAACTTTTTTGCCCGAAAATCTGGAATATGTCTCTGCTTCGAAGGTAGATGGAACTGTATTGACATTCAATAATGTGAAATGGGATACTGATAAATCTGGAACAGACGTTTTTACATTTGCAATAAGTAGTGAATTGGAAGTCGCTTTAACTGAAGAAAAACCAGAGATTTGTACTTCTGGCGCTAATGGTGTCTTAGATTTTAATGCTATTGGAGGAGTAGCCCCATATACTTTCGAATTGCTTAAAGATTCTCAGGTAGCAGCGAGTTGGGAGAGTAAAGATGGTACTTTTCCGGATAATAAAATTTCAAAATTAGGAACAGCCAATTATACATTACAAGTTACCGATAAGGCCGAATCAAAAAAAGATGTGTCTTATTTGCTTACTAATCCAGAGCCAGTAACGGTTGACTTGGGAGTAGATAAGTACTTGACTTCTGAGCAAGCGGAAATAATATTGGAGCCTATAGTCACTTCAAATGAACAAGACTTAAAATACCTTTGGACTTCTGATAAAGGTTTCTCGGGTGATTCAAAGAATGCCACAATTACTGAGGCAGCCACTTATACATTAACGTTGACGACAGAAAAAGGTTGTACAGCGTCTGATTCTGTTACAGTAAATCCAAATTATGCCACTTCATTTGTACTGTATCCGAATGAATCTTTGGATGGAAATTATAATATTTCGATCATCCTGACTGAACCGCAAGATTTTACAATTATGGTATTTGATACATCTGGGAGATTAGTATCGACTACTAAGGCAAGTAATAAAACAAACCATATCATTCGCGGAAAGCGAATTGGGTCTTCGGGAATTTATGAAGTTTTTATTTTTAATGAGAAGTTTAAAATAACCAAGAAACTCATAGTCAAATAACTTCAGTATCCATATTACCAAACCAGTAAACCTTATTAAAATATTACCGAATGATTCGTTGTGATAAAACGAATCATCATAAAACAATATCAAATTATGAAAAAAATGATACTTGTCTTTTTGTTGTTTTCTTTGAAAGTCATTTCTCAAGGTTTTCACGAAGGCACAATAAACTATCTTAATGGAGATAGTAAAAAAGGGATATTAGAGATGACTTCAGATGTTGTAAAATTCAAAGACAGGGATGGTGGAAAAACCATAAAAATAGATAATGCATTAATAAAGAATGTGGTTTTTAAATCTAGTACGGGAAATAAATATGTAATAGAGAGGATAAAAAGACAAGTAGGAACAACTAAAAGGTATGAAGATGCTTGGCTACAATTATTACAAGAAGGATATTACAATTTATATGTTTCAGGAGACGGTTATTCCTTTGATAAAGAGGGTAACCTAAGCTTAACAAGCAGTTATGTGACAAACCGCACATTGCCTTATTTTGTCTATTGTATTAAAAAATTTGATGAAGAGAATGCTATGTTCTTTAGTATGACTTCGGGTATTGGAACCGAACGATTTTTTAGAAATAGTTGTAAAAAATATTTATCTGACGATGTTGAATTAATTGCAAGAGTTGAGAATAAAGAGTTTAAAAAGCTTGAAGTAGAGTCTGTGATAGATCTATATAATAAATTCAAGAAGAAAAAGAAATCGTAAAGAATAGCCAATCAAAATAAAACATAGATGAAAAAAAAATATTTCTTATCAATACTACTTGTTTTCAACGTACTATTATGTGGGGCAATAACAAAAACAGAGAAAAAAAATTTAAAAGCAAAAAAGACCACAACAAGATATTATGCTTCCTCCCACAAAGAAGGTTTTATCGGGACATTTGATGACAAACCTTTAGATAGTCCTGCTGATAACGTTTTTACGGTTTCGGTAAGTGAGTTACCTGCGGCAGATGAGCAGGTATTTTTAACGTATGAGCTTTATGGAATTAGTAATCATACTGGTATTTCCAGAAGTATTAATAATCAATTTTCTGTTGGAGGGTATTTTGTTAACAGAAATAACTCCTGGCAACTACAGGAAGAACAATTAAAGACAGAATGGTTAAAGAAAGGTGCAAATAGCATTCGTTTTACACTTCCAGATCTAGCTAAATACAATTACCGAGTTAGAAACTTAGGAATAGTTATTAAAAAAGTGGGGCTACAGGGCAGAAGTATTGTTGTCAATCAACCTGTTACGAAAGAGTATAATAATGGTTTTGGTTATGTCAAAGGTTTTATTCAGGGGAAAGGTAGTGCACAAGCCGATGTATATGTGGATGGGGTACAAATAAAAACTCTTGGCTCCGAATTTGAGGCCCTTATACCAAGAAAGTCAGCCCAAACCGTTTGGGGGGCAACTCTAAAAATTGTTTATGCAGATGGTCAAATTATTGAAAAACAATTAACTTATACAACGCCGGTTACTCCAGATTTTCAAAATAAAATTGCTGTTCGTTCTGCACATTCTGTTGTAAGCGAATATACTCCCGAGAAATTATTTCAATTACAGTTAAAAGGTGCTGCAATTGCAATAGAACCACAATCACTAGTAAACAAAAATAATATTTCTTTTACGGCTTTACGCGATATAGATTTACCTGCCTTAGATGGGATGATTGTAAACGTGACTAAAGATTATCAAGGATATAGACTATCAACCCAGGGAAAACAATTCAAAAAGGAAGCTAAAATCTCTTTGGAATTTGATTCGAGTAAAATTCCTGATGGATATACTGAACAAGATGTAAAAACCTATTATTTCGATGAGGTAACCAAGCATTGGATAGCTTTAAAGAAAGACAGTCTCAACGCTACAAGTAAATTAATTGTTTCAAAATTAATGCAAGGAGGAGATTTGATAAATGGAGTTATCAAAGTTCCTGAATCACCTGAAACCGCTGGGTTTACTTCAACTTCAATTAAAGATATTAAAGCAGCCAATCCATCAGTAGCGGTAAACACAATCAATCCTCCTTCAGCGAACAATATGGGTAATGCCAATTTAGGGTACCCTATTGCCTTACCTGCCGGTAGACAAGGGATGCAACCACAATTAGGTATTCAATATAACAGTGCTGGTGGTAACGATTGGTTGGGTGTGGGCTGGAATTTAAGTGTTCCGTCAATCAGTATTGATACCCGTTGGGGAGTTCCTCGTTATGATGGTAGTGCAGAAACCGAGACTTATTCTATGTCAGGAGAACAATTGGCTCCAGTGGCACACAGAGGTGATTTTATTCCAAGGCAAAGTGAAAAACAATTTTACCCAAGGATTGAGGGAAGTTTTAATAAAATTATACGTCATGGTGATAATCCAACCAATTATTGGTGGGAGGTAACTGATAAATCAGGTTCTAAATACTTTTACGGGGGAACTACTTCAGAAGGAATAGATGACAATGCCGTTTTGAAAGATGCTGATGGGAATATTGCACATTGGGCATTGGTTGAAACTAGAGATTTAAACGACAACTTTGTTCGCTATCATTATGAAAAAGTGGAAGATGTAGGAGTTCAAGGCGGAAGTGTGATGGGGTATAACAATTACATCGATAAAATAACCTATACAGGAAGTGGAAGCAGTGAAGGAAAATATGAAGTTCTATTTACTCGTGACAGGGAATTGAGCGAGCCGAAAAGAACAGACATCAGCATCAATGCACGCTATGGCTTCAAACAGGTAACAGCTGATTTATTACGCAAAATAGAAGTAAAATTTGATGGACAAAATATTAGAAGTTATGAGTTAACGTACGTTCAAGGTGCTTTTTATAAAACGTTATTAAGTAAAATAACCGAATTTGATTCATCAGGCGCAGAATTTAACCACCATGATTTTGACTATTTTGACGATGTAAAATCTAAGCAAGGCTATCAGCCCTATGCTTCGGAAGAAAGTTGGAATCCGCAAAATGATGATGTAAAAGGTGACTTCATAGTAAGAACGGGTGATTTTAATGATAACGCTTCCGCTATAAGTGGTTCTAAAACATCAGGAGGAGGTTTTGGACTGGCTTTAACAGTTGGAGGCGCATATGGTTCATTGTATAATAAATTACAATCCGTTGGAGGTAATTTTGGGTTTAGCCAAAGTAAAGGGGAAGGGATGTTATCCTTAATCGATATTAATGGAGATAATCTGCCAGACAAGGTTTATACAAATGAGGGTGTAATTAAATTTAGACCCAATCTTTCAGGTCCTAATGGTACGGCAGTTTTTGGTGAAGAGGAGACCGTTTTTGGGGTAAACAACTTTTCTACTTCAAAATCAGAAACCTTTACTTATGGAATTGAGGCACATTTTGGTGTATTTATTGGTTTACAAAAGACCGATACAAAAAACACAGTGAAAACTTATTTTTGTGATGCGAATGGGGATGGATTAATGGATATTGTACACAAAGGAATCGTGTATTTTAACCATTTAAATAATGGAATTCCGAGCTATACACAATCAAGTAGTGATACACCAAGTGCCATAGGTTCATCAACTACTGGGATTGATCCAGATTTAATACAAATTGACCCGCAGGAATTAGAAAAATTAAAAGATCAATTTCCGTTACACGATGTAGTACGTGTATGGAAAGCACCTTATGCAGGAAAGATTGCTGTTAGTGCTCCAGTGGCTTTAAACTCGGGTTTCCAATCAAAAGACGGAGTACGTGTGGCTATTCAGCACAAAGCAATCGAGTTATGGAGTGCCACTATTCCAGCAAATGATTTTACAGTTCAAACTCCAATTTTAGATTCTATTGCTGTAGCAAAAGGGGACCCTATTTATTTTAGAGTACAATCTATTGAAAATGGGGAAGATGATGTAGTAGATTGGAATCCAATAATTACCTATGCACAACATACTACCGTACTAATAGATGCTAATAATTTGCCAATATATCAGCAGAAGGCATCAAATGGATTTATTGTATCGGCTAATCAAAGTTTAGGTATGCCAATTGATGGGAGTATTGCTATTGAAGGAGTTTTTGAAAAACCAGTTACATCTGATGATGTGACGGTGGCAATAATTAAAACTGATGTAAACGGACAAACGCAAGTAGTATGGCAAAATACTTATTTAGCTACGCAAACAATAAATCAGCCGATCAATATAAATCTTAGTGTACTAAAAGAAGAAGGATATTCATTTGTAGTAAATTCAGATTCAAATATTGATTGGAAGGCACTAAAATGGACACCTAGAGTATATTACACTACTTCTACAGACCCTAATTTAACAACAGTTACCAACCCAGATGGGAGCGCTATGCTTGAATTTTTTCCAGTGGTAAATTATGGTTTATACGCAAGATCTATCAAGCCTACCAATTCTTGGAAAGCTCCTGCGGATATGTCAGTAACTTTCACTCCTCAGA
The DNA here is from genome assembly GCF_056405915.1 of Flavobacterium sp. P1_E4. Lineage (NCBI taxonomy): Bacteria > Pseudomonadati > Bacteroidota > Flavobacteriia > Flavobacteriales > Flavobacteriaceae > Flavobacterium > Flavobacterium sp. P1_E4. The sequence goes on along the minus strand of NZ_JBFUBE010000028.1, from coordinate 8,759 downwards.
TAGCACTTAACATACTTCAAAGCCCGCTTCTTGATGGACAGGTAGTATTAACCATAAAAAAGAATAATACACTAATTGCTAAACAAAGTATTACAATTGATGATGATGTAGCAATTAATGCAACCCCTATCGTGGTAAATGTAGCAAAAGACGACGTCCTTTATTTTGATATTCATACAAAAGACATAGCTGTAGGAGAAAAAATTTCAGTTTCCAAATTAATCGCAGTAATCGATAACGCTAACAACGATACGTTTATAATAGAATCTGGTCTTGCTACTACAGATACTTCAGTAATTTTTGGACCAATGTACCAAAATTGGGGACAATTTGGTTATAATGGGAATAGAGACAGGGCTAATCAGCCTATAAATGAATCAGAGTTAAAATTAGAATCTTCTAATCAAGGAAGCATTAATTTGGACAGTGCTTCTACTCCGGAACAAATGGAAGAATCATATGGTAATCAAGGTGGGCAAAATGTAAGTGATGCAAAGTTTATTATGATGTTCCCCGATAATGTGAATAAAATCTGGAAAGGTCAGGATGATAAACATTGGGTAGCCGAAAGTAAAATGTCTGCTTCACGCTTGGGGATGGACGATTTAACTATCGAAAATCCGGCAACTAATGGAGGAGCTGGAGCTAGAGGTATCGATAAAATCACAAAATCTTTTAGTTTAGGGTTTAGCGCAGGTGTAAGCGGCGGTGCGGGAAGTGCCGGCGGAAGTACTGCTTCCGGTGAAACTAAAAATATTACCGATTTTACCGATTTAAATGGTGACAGATATCCTGACATTGTAACCGAGGATAAAGTACAGTTCACCAAATCGAATGGAACATTTGAGAGTAATGCTAGAAATGTGGGTACAGGTTATTATGAAAAAACAAATCACAGTTCTATCGGATTATCAGTAAACGGTAGTCCTACGATGTCAAAATCAATGATTAGTGTTTCTGTACCGGTCGGAACAGCAGATTCAACACCTGTTTATGATGATAATTGTAACATTGTTGGAGCAACCAAAGAAAAAGAAGCGTCAAACTCACTGGGAATCAGTGCGAGTGTGTCTGTTAATAAAGAAGATTCATCACACACTTTCTTAGACATCAATGGAGACGGGCTACCAGATAAAATCTATAAAGGAGGAGATGTTGCTTTGAATTTAGGCTACAAATTTGCTCCAAGAGAAAGATGGAACTTTAGCACGATTCGTGATGGAAAAGGAGAAGACTTTAGTGCTGGTTTAGGAATTAGCCTATATGATAATAGTATTTCTGGAGGAATTGGTCTTAATATGTCATTAGCTCATGCTAAAACCGCCGTACAGGATATTAACGGTGATGGCTTACCGGATTATTTTGATAAGGACAGTCATGTGGTTTACTTAAATACCGGAAACGGATTCATTCAGGCTTCTTGGAGTGGTATTGATGATATACAGGAGAGCATATCTGTAGGGGAATCGGCAAACGTGGCATTCACTGTTTGTATACCTATTCCGCTTCTTGGAATTAGGATTTGTGTTAATCCAAGTGTAAACGTAAGTCATAGTGCCAGTAAAGAAAAAATCAATTATTCAGATATTGACGGTGATGGTTTTCCTGATATTTTAACATCCAAAAAAGACAACGAATTATTTGTTAAACGTTCTACCATAGCCCGTACCAATCTATTGAAAGAAGTAAAACGACCAATGGGAGCCAGCTTCACTATGGATTATGCTCGTATTGGTAATACTTACGACCACCCTAGTGACGTTTGGGCACTGACTAAAGTGGAGCTCAAAGACGGTTTCAATGGCGACGGGCCTGATACTATGGTCAGTACTTTTGAATATGAAAACGGAAAATACGACCGTCACGAGCGTGACTTCTACGGATTCAAAACCGTGAAGAGCCATCAACTGGATACACAAAACAGCGATGCAATTTACCGTACCGTAGTTCAGGAATTCATTAATGATAATTATTACGAAAAAGGAAGTCTGCAACGTGAAGTATTGGAAGATGCAGGCGGAAACGTATTTACCGAGACTCTAAATACATATGAGTTAAAAGACATTGATAACGGAGCGGTACTGCCAGCAAGTTTTAAAACGAGTGACACTGGCAAAGCATTTCTAGCTTCTGTAAAAACAGAAAAGAATTTCTATGAGGGTGCTGCAATAGCGCAAAAAACAACAAGCAGCACATACGAATATGATACTTTAGGAAATGTAACCCATTTTACCGACTTTGGAGATGCGGGTACTGATGATGATATTTCATCGACCATTACCTATCATAATGTGCCAAGCAAATACATCATGGCAACGCCTAGCAGTGTTATTGTTACCGGAAACGGGCAAACGATGCGTAAGAGCGAAACAACACTCAATATGTCAACGGGAGATATTACCCAAATCCGTAAGTTTTTAAAAAATGGTGTTTCGGCAAAATATGATCTAGAGTATGACAACTATGGTAATCTTAAAAAAATTATCCGCCCTGAGAATGCCAATGGTGAGCGTTTGGATTTTCAATATCAATACGACCCTGAGGTTCATACCTACACCATCAATGTGACAGATGGTTATGGCTATAGTTCAAGTTCAACTTACGACTATAAGTTTGGTCAAATGTTATTGAATACCGATTTAAACGGTAATGAAATGAGTTATGAAATCGATAAATTAGGACGTATCACAACCATTACAGGACCGTTCGAGTTGGAAGCAGGAAAACCGTATACAATTGCGTTTGAATACCATCCCGAAGCAGCCATGCCATGGGCAAAAACCAAACACTATGATCCAGCACACCCTGAAAATGATATCGAAACCGTAACCATAGTCGATGGTTTGGCACGTAGCATACAGGTCAAAAAAGATGTCGATTTATATACTGCACCACAGTCAGCAGATGAAGAACACATGGCGGTATCGGGCCGAGTAATGTACGATGCATTCGGTCGAGCAATCGAGAGTTATTATCCCGTAAGCGAACCCAAAGGAAGCGAGGCTGTTTTCAATCAAGCTTTCGATAATATTACACCAACCAAAACAACTTATGATGTATTGGATAGGACCCTAACGGTGACCTTGCCAGATAATGCTGTAAGTAGTATGGTTTATGGTTTTGGAAATGACCGTGATGGCGCTTTACAGTTTAGTACCAAAGCGACCGATGCCAATGGTATCTGGAAAGAAAGTTATACCAATGTACGTGGCTTAACCAAAGCAGTGCAAGAGCAATATAGCCAGGGCAGTAACGTTTGGACAAGCTTTAATTACAATGCCATCAACGAACTGCTAATTGCCAAAGACGATCAAAACAACGAAATCCAATCAGAGTACGACTGGCTCGGTCGCCGTACCCAAGTAGTGCATCCTGATGCCGGTACCTCGACTTTTGAGTATGATTTGGCTAATAACATGACTAAAAAATTAACTGCCAATTTAAGTGTAGACAATACGCCTGTAACTTATGCGTACGAAAAAGAGCGTTTAATTGCGATTGAGTATCCTCAAAACCCAGTGAATAATGTAAAATATACTTATGGAGCAGAAGGAGCCAGTGATAATCGTGCTGGTCGTATTGTAATGCAAGAAGATGCCACGGGTGGGCAAGAGTTTTTCTACAACCAGTTGGGGGCTGTTACTAAAAACATTCGTACGATTTTAGTACCGGGAGCTTCATCGCTCACGTACCAGACCGAATGGAAGTACGATACCTGGAACCGTGTAACCGAAATGTTGTACCCTGACCAGGAAAAAGTGACCTACAATTACAACTTGGGTGGACTGCTGCACAGTATGAAAGGCGTAAAAGCGGGAACCGAATACAAATATGTAACTCAATTAGGCTATGATAAATTTGAGCAACGGACCTATTTAAGCTACGGGAACGGTACCGAAACTTTTTATGATTATGAGCCAGAACGCCGCAGGTTGCATAATATGATAGCTGAAACAGCTGATAACCGCAAAATGATGGATAATGTCTATACCTACGATAAGGTAAACAACATTTTAAGATTGCAAAACAATGCCGAAATCCCAGCGAGCAACCTCATGGGAGGACAAACCGATTATAACTATACGTATGATGATTTGTATCAATTGACCACTGCCACGGGAAGTCACAAAGGGAGCAATCACGAGAATAAGTACAGTCTTGCCATGAAATACAACTCGGTGCACAGTATTGTCAAAAAAGAGCAGCTGCATCAGTTTAAAGGTTATGACGAAACCAACTGGAGCCCACGTAATAAAACAACCTATAATTATGACTATGCTTACGGACAAACCCAGCCACATGCACCAACGCACATAGGCGAACAAACCTATACTTATGATGCTAACGGGAACCAAACCGGATGGACACACGACGTGAGCGGGCAACAACGCCAAATACTATGGGATGAAGAAAACCGCATCAAAGCCATTGCCGATAACGGACAGTTGTTTAGTTATGTGTATGATGCTGCGGGTGAGCGTGTATTAAAAAGTAGCGGAGGAGGGCAAACCGTAGCCATAAACGGAAGCAAAAAGGCAGGAAAAGGCAGCATAGGTAATTTTACTATTTATGTAAGCCCGTATGTAGTGCTGCGCAACAGTATGGTAACCAAGCATTTTTATATCGAAAGCCAACGTGTTGCCACCAAACTAGCAGAAAGCAACGAAGGATTGCTGCAAAACAAAGCAGGAGGGAATAAAATAGATTATACTGGCAAACAAGCCCAATTGCAAGGCTATTTCAGTAAGCAGTATGCTGATTTGGATATTGAAATTGAGAAAGTAGATGGCACTCCTTCTGGTAATAGTGGTCAAACCCCACCTAATGGAAATGCTTATGGTCAAGGAAATGGAAATGGAAACAATGGAAATGGAAACGGTGGTGGAAACGGCAACGGTGGTGGAAATAGCGGCAATGGAAACAATGTAGAAGCCTTTGTTTTTTACTACCACCCAGACCATTTAGGAAGTTCTTCATATATTAGCGATGCCAATGGTGAAGTTACCCAGCATTTGGAGTATTTTGCATTTGGAGAAACGTTCTTAGAAGAGCACTCTAATACTGAGAGCACTCCTTACTTGTTTAACGGAAAAGAGTTGGATGAGGAAACGGGGCTGTACTATTATGGGGCTAGGTATTATGATGCTAAAACTAGTGTATGGCAGAGTGTGGATCCGTTGGCGGAAAAACTTCCTCACTCTTCTCCTTATGCATATTGCTTGAATAGTCCAGTGAATATGGTTGATCCTGATGGGGCATTTCCAGAACCTTGGGTAATTAAAATATTTGAAAATAGATGGGGTAAAGCAAATAGCATTAAATTCTCGAATGCAATTTATTCTCAGATGAATAAATCTTGGAATCAAAGTTTTGATAAAAACAGAACGTCAACAGAAAGAGGTGCTACATTAACCGTAAATAGATCAAAAAAAGAATTTGAGTTTGTAAATGTTGGCGGGAATGGTTCTACTTCAGGGACTTTCAATCCTAACATTGTTATTGAAAAAAAGAAAAATATTTTAATTGGAACTTTTCATACACATCCATATGGTAAAAATGATGGAGCCTGGGATGGAGCCATTATTCCCTTTTCAGGTGGGGATTTTGCAACAATGGATGATTTTGACGAAGCAGTTAGTTTAAACCAAAGTGGTAAAAATGTTTATGCTTTGGTGATGACATCTAAAACACCAACAAATCTCGATTCTGCCGATGGTTTTTATCAAAAAGAGTTTGATACTGAATATGCTAAACAAATTAAAAATGGGTCAAGCAAAAAATCAGCAGCTGAAAGAGCGGGTGAACGTGCTGTAAGAAAGACAGCAAAGCAATATAATATGATGTATTTCAAAGGCGAAAATGGAAAAGAACTTAAAAAACAAAAATTATGAAGATTATGATGTACTTAATGATTACTATCCTGTTTTTTTCTTGTAATAAAAATCCAAATCCAGAAAATATATATACATTAGTATTTATCGATAAGGAACTTAAGGAAGAAATATTTATAACAAATAAAAAAATAAACGTTAGTGTTTATTATGAAGATGTTAAAATATTGAGCACTATCCTTAAAACTGATTCATTAGAATTAAATAATTATAACGAAACAATTATTAACCTATCAAAAAATATAATAAATGATTCATCAAATGTTTTTCTTAAAGAAGGCTCAAAAATATCTTTTTTAAAGAATGATGAATACTTAAAGAGATGTATTTTAAAATTTGATGAAGCAGTACAATTGACGAATAAATTAAATGATGTGGCTATTGCAAAAGTGAATTCAGAAATTGATATGAAAAATTTCGATAAAGCATTTAAGATTGCGGAGATGTCAGTTTATTTAAGAAGGCCTTTTTATAAAGGATCTTTCAAGGATGACAGGCATCTTAAGATTCTTTCTCAGAAGTCTCTATTCGAAGAAAAAGGAAAACAAAAAGAAGCTATTGATAACTTATTAAAACTAAATTAAAGAGGCTCCGTTGGCGGAGAAGTATCCTAGCCCGCTCCGATCCCAGAAGAGTTCTTTAAAAAAGTGGGATGCTAGGCAAAGTCTCATGACTTTTTTAAAGTTCTTAAATGACCTAAACGTAATAAAAGTCTCCCGACTTTTTGCGAAAACATCTTTAAGAATCCCGTTCGTGAGCACAGGTAAAATCAATAAAGGAAGCCACTTCTGTAATGGGAGTGGCTTTTGGTTTTTATTTGGTTTGCTGCAAACCAAAGCAGGAGGTAATAAAATAGATTATACCAATAAACAAATCCAATTGCAAGGCTATTTCAACAAGCAATATGCCGATTTAGATATTGAAATTGAGAAAGTAGATGGTACTCCTTCCGGTAATAGTGGTCAAACCCCATCTAACGGAAATGCTTATGGTCAAGGAAATGGAAATGGAAACAATGGAAATGGAAACGGTGGTGGAAACGGCAACGGTGGTGGAAATAGCGGGAATGGCAACAATGTAGAAGCATTTGTTTTTTACTACCATCCTGACCATTTATCTCATTGGTTTATATTTGTCAGAGGAATTCGATGAACTTTGTTTAGGAAGTTCTTCGTATATTAGCGACGCTAATGGTGAAGTTACCCAGCATTTGGAGTACTTTGCTTTTGGTGAGACGTTCTTAGAAGAGCACTCTAATACAGAGAGTACTCCTTACTTATTTAATGGAAAGGAATTGGATGAGGAAACAGGGCTTTATTATTATGGGGCTAGGTATTATGATCCTAAAACGAGTATATGGCAAAGTGTGGATCCGCTGGCAGAGAAATTCCCGAATGCTTCACCTTATAATTACACGCTGAATAATCCAGTGAATATGATGGATCCTGATGGGAGAAAGCCTATTCCTGTACAAAATCTTTTAAATGTAATAAATGCTGTAACTAAATTAAAAACATTTGAACGAGCTTGGAAAAATTCTGGTCATGGAAATAAAACAGTAGAAGAATGAGGATTTACAATTACTACTTCAAATGACAATAAATGGCATATTGGGAGGAATTTGCATACAGATCATGAAGACGGTTCTGTTAGCCGTAATTCAAATATACCCTCTACTGAAAAATTGATAGGATATGCACACACCCATCCTTATAACAAGTCCGATGGTGCTCCATTAGGAGCTGGCTTTTCTCCATCTGATATTTCAAATTTGAGAAAAAATTCTTCACAAGGCGGTTTCTTCACAATGGTTGAAGCAGGTAATAAAAGATATGCTGCTGTGATTTCTGATCCAGAATTAGCAACAAAATTTTTTAAAAATAATTCAAAAACAGAAATTCAAAGTAAGATGGACTCAGTCCGATCTGACCCCAATAACTCATCATTAAGTTTTCAAGAAGGAATTGATAAGGCTTTGATAGGGACTTTTGGAAATGGTTCTAAAAGTGGAATAACAATATTTGTTACAAATGACAAGAAAAAGGAAAATTTTAAACCATTAAAATGATGAGAACAATTATTATATTTTTTGTATTGAGTATTTTTTTAAGTTGTAATTCTCAAGTTTCTAAAAATGAAAAGCATAACAATAATATTGATAGTTTGGGTATAAAAATTGATGATTGTAAAAATTATATTGGCAAAGAGATCAAGTTATTTTTAAAAGACTCTAATTTTTCAGAGTATAATAGAATTTTAATAATTGATTCTAAACCAGGAAAGGCGTCAAGTATAATGCTAGAGTATGATGAAAATATTGAAATCGAATTGTTTCCAACAGAATTTAAACATATGAATTCTTTTGATCCGAAAGCAAAATGGGATATTGAGAAATTTAAGTTAGAAACTATTGAGAAAATTAAAATATATAAAAAAGGAAGGGTCATTGAAGAATTTAGATAAATAAACCCAGCTGACCCGAGCGTCCCGCTCGTGAACACAATAAGATTAAATAAATACAAGCCCCGAAATTTGGGGCTTTGTTATTTTACATCCTACAGTAAACCTGGAAGAGTGTCTTTATATTTTTTTTTGGAAACAAAAGCATCAAGAATAAAGCCTGTAAATCCTAAGATTTACAGGCTTTATGATTTGAAATAAATTTGTGGAATCGCCGGGAATCGAACCCGGGTCCAAACAAGCAACCAAAGAGCTTTCTACACGCTTATTTCCTGAATGGATTTTCGACTTGGAGTTAGGTCAGGAACAACCGCTCTTTGCTTAGCTTCTTTAATTTCAAAATCCACCCGAAGCATATGGAAATCTAGGTTTAAATTTACGATTTACCTTTATCGACCGCTATAAACC
>NZ_JBFUBE010000027.1:0-35091 GCF_056405915.1 Flavobacterium sp. P1_E4 | reverse complement strand
CTGTGTAAGTTGTGGTAACCGTTGGATTTGCCATTGGATTACTGATATTGACGGCGCTCAAGCCAATTGCAGGAGACCATGAATAGGTAAACTCAGCATTGGTTGCCTCACCGATTAGTTTTCCATTGGCATTATCGATACAGGTTTTTGTAAAAGGACTACCCGCTACAGCCACTACTGTTGGTTTGTCTACTGTTACAGTCACTTCATCGGTATCGCTACAACCCGTAGCGATAAGTGTTTTAGTAATAGTATACGTTGTGGTTACTGTTGGATTAGCAATAGGATTAGCAATATTTGTTGCACTCAATCCTATAGCTGGAGACCACAAATACGTGAATCCTGCTTCAGGAGTTTCTCCTATTTCTTTTCCATCTGGGTTGCTTGTACAAGTTTTTGCAAAGTCCGCACCTGCAGCAGCAATTGGTTTAAAATTCAAATTCAATTGAATAGGAGCTCCTGGAAAATCTTTCAGTTCAGATTGAGCTGAATTACCAGAAGTTCTTGTTCTAATAAACAAGGTACTAATCGAAGTACATGGATTATGCAAAAAAGTCAATACTTGAGTAAGGTTTATAGCACCTTCGGCCCATTGATTTGGTGCATAAACACCTGGATTAACTCCAAATGCCTCAAATGGAACCGTAGTGGTTACATTATTATTGGTACAAAAAATTAATCCTGGAAAAGTTGTGTTAGGAATAGTAACATACTCATATGTTGAACCTACTAGTTGCCATTGTCGAATTACAACATTTGCATCACCACCACCTTGAGTAAACTCAATGGTGATTAATATGTCACCAGGGGTACGTCCACCAGTTGCATCAGGGGCATCAGTATGAAAAGCACCACTACCTCCAGAAATTGGAGCTACACCTGTAAAAGGGTCAGGAGGGCCATAAGTGGCTCCTATAATAGTTAAGGGAGCTTGCAAAAATTCAAAATCGATGTAACTACTACCATTGGTTACCTGACGGTCACCGGCAAATAGACACCATAAATCAGTTGCTGATCCCGAAACTCCTCCAGCGGGCGAAGGACTAATAAAGTTGCCGGTTGCATTTGTTACGCCACCTTTAACAGATGGATCGCCGTAACTAAAATGAGCTCCGCAATTTTGGATTTCATTTTTGTTAGGAGATGAACCTGCTCCCCAGGTATAAGTACTAGGATTATCGTTTATTTTGTTGGAAGAAGTGAATATCGTAAGGTCATCTATGTAACGATCTTTTATTTGATAAGTCACGGGAATACTCTGCGGAGTGGGAGGGTCTGTAACAGGATTTGGTTTGTATGTTACATTACCAGTGACAGGGTCAATCAATCCGTGATTGACATTGTGCATACTAGTTGGATTATTGGGATCATAAGCAGGACTGCCGATGCTATATCGATCATCAAACAAATCGCCAACTTTTTCAAAATTTGTTCCTATCGGTTGATGAGCCCAAAAGTCTCCATCAATTCCATCCCCTGCGACGGGTGATGCTACCGGAACGATTCCTTTAATATTTTGGGCACTAACTGTTGTATTACCAGCCATAAAAATTCCTAAAAGAATTACTGGTAAAGCCAGACTCTGATGCCAATACGTATGCCAAAGTTTTAAAACTCGATTTAAAGGCGTCGTGAAGTTTAAATTCGAGAAGCCTGTTTTGAGACAACAGGAAAAAGTGAAACAATATTCTTGCACACTTTTTATCTTAGAATATATAATTTTTTTCATATTAATGAGGTTTTTTAGACCATAACATTAATAAGGAAAGATCAGTAGAAATTGGGGTTTCGAGAAACCAATAATTTTTGTTCCATAGATATAATTTATTAAATAAAATAAAAAGTGACAGTCTTTTACAGACAGAAACTTAAAAAAGGGAATAGGTATCCACTTCATAAAATAGATTTATAAAGTAATGTTCGTCAAAAAGACATTCTATTGTGGGGAACAATAATTAAATTCTTTTCTAACAAATTTGTTTAAAATCGGAAACTTTAATTTCCGAAAATGCTTTAAAAAACAAATTAATTGCAAACTAGATTAGAAACCGAAAGTCCATCTTTAGAGAAAATGTGACTTACAGCAAAAATGATTAAATTCAAAAAATGAAGTACAAAATCTTATTCTTATAATAATTGCTTCGAGAATCTTATGGGGTTTATTTGGATAATCCCTAAATCATCAAAAAATTCATATTATTTAAGAGTAATAACCAGCTTATTGTTAATTATTTAACTATCACTTGGGATAATCAAAATCACTTTGAAAGTGAACGGTGTAAAACTAATTAAATTAAAAAGCAAATAATAATAAAAAGCTTTATACACCGTTGAAAATCAAACATAAACGATAAAAAACATTCTTTATAGGAAACGAAATACATAAAAAGCAATCCATTTGATATAATAAAATTAACATAACCTACTAATAATAAAACAATTACGTGGTAATTTTTTTGCCAAAAATTATGTAAACCTTAAATAATTCAGGTATTATCATTAATAAAAGTGTTTATCATCCATAACAACAATTTTTTAAGTTAAAAAACGGCTTTTTTAGTAGGTAAATCTCAAATTAAAATTACATCAGAAATCATGGGTTAAAAAACGACACTTAAGTTAAGAAACCTTAAAAGTCAAAAGCCATTGAATCATTTATACTATAATTAAACAACTTTAAATTTTTAAAATAAATATTTATAATATTGCATCAACCACTGTATTAATGTGTTCTTAAAAAAAAGATATCCCACCGATTAACAAAATGCTGTCCTTCAATTAAAATAATGGAATGAGATTATTACCGGCCCTGGAGGTTCTCAAATACTGCTAATAGCCCCTTCCGATAATCTTATTGGACTTTTTGAACCAGCTCATAAATAAAATACCAGAAAATAATTTCTATAGTTCTTTTTATAAAATTGAAATTACTAATCTTTGTGGGCACGGATTGCAAATCCGCGCTATCGGGGTTGAACCCAAAAAACCTCTAAAATCAAATGACTTTAGAGGTTTGTTAATTTGATGTAACAGCTGCTATTTGGCTTTGTGTCAAATCGCCATCCGATATATTATTTCAAATTATCATTGAAGAAACTTTTTAACTTATCGAAAGGAATCACATCTACTTTGTCATACAAATCAACGTGAACTGCATTTGGGATAATTATTAATTCTTTTGGTTCATTTGCTACTTTAAAAATATCTTCGCTAAAATATCTTGAGTGCGCATTTTCTCCTACGATTAAAAGCATTGGTCTTGGCGAAATTTCTTTTACATAAGCTAGTATTGGCATATTCATAAAAGATATCGGATTGGTTACCAGCCACGCTCCGTTAGAATTCACTGAGTTAGCATGAAAACCACGCGGTGTTCTGTAATAATCAAAATATTCTTTTACAAACTGCGGTTCATCCCCTTTCAATTTTTCCGGTAAATTTCTTGGACTATCTGCTGGTTTTCCGTTTTCGGCATCTTTCCAACGTTGCTTACCCAAAGCTTCCAATGTTTTGGTTCTTTGTTCCGGAGTTACAGAATCATTATAGCCTTTAGACATTACTCTAGTCATATCATACAAACTTGTGGCAGCAACAGCTTTTACTCGTTTATCAATAGCAGTTGCATTTAAAGCAAAACCTCCAAAACCACAAATCCCGATAATACCAATTTTATTTCTATCCACCTTTTCTTGTAATCCTAAAAAATCAACCGCAGCGCTGAAATCTTCTGTATTAATTTCCGGAGATGCTAGATTTCGTGGTTCGCCTCCGCTTTCTCCTGTATAAGATGGGTCAAAAGCTAAAGCTATAAAACCACGTTCTGCCATTTGGTTGGCATATAATCCAGATGATTGTTGTTTCACAGCTCCAAACGGTCCGCTGATGGCTAATGCTGGCAATTTTTCGTTTCCTGCATTTTTCGGAAGGTATAAATCGCCGCTTAATGAAATGCCGTAACGGTTTTTGAAGCTCACTTTTTGACGTATTACTTTGTCACTAAGTTGGAATGTATAATGTTCTTTTGATGTATTCATTTTTTCTAAATTTGATTTTACTTTTTGCGCAAATATTTGCCCTGTTATCAGGAAGAATATTGCTATTGCGAATGCCTTTTTCATTTTATTTTGAGTTATTTTCAATATTATATTTTTCATAATGATTTGATTTTAATTATTTTCAAATTTCACGACTATATTTCCGATACCCAATGCAGTAGCAAGTCCTGCTGGATTATCAATATACCCGAGTTTTGTATAACTATAGGAGGTGTTGAAACTTTTATAAAAAAGCACCAGCACATTGTTTCCGTAAAGCGTTAAATCGCCAACTTTTATATCTCCTCCAACTGAAGCATTTGTTGGAAACGGAATAGGAAAATCATAGTACTTTTCATTGCCATTTAGTTCGGTCATATCTATGGTAAGTGGAAGCATTGCTTTCAATGCAGCTGCACTTGGGTTGTTATACAATGTTGCTGTAAAAACTGCTGTACCAATTGTAATTTTCATTTTGGTTGTTGAAGTATTATTATTTCCATTCTCATTATTTTGTCTTGGTACTGTTTCATCGTCATTGCTACAACTTGCATTACAAAAAGAAAAGGCGAAAAGAATAGCGATAACTGTTACTAAAGATTTCAGTTTCATAATTATCTCTTTTAAGGTTGAACATTCTTAATGAATTTTGCAGGAATTCCACCAACAATGGTATTATCGGGAACATCTTTAGAGACTACTGCTCCTGCTGCGACAACTGCATTTTCTCCAATTGTTACGCCGGGCAAAATCGTAGCATTGGCACCAATCCATGCATTTTTTTTGATGACTATTGGTTTACCAGCTAGTCCTTTTCTTTCCTCAGGATTTAATGGATGGTTTTCAGTAATGAGACTGACTTTCGGGCCAATTAAAACGTCATCTTCAATGGTAATTCCGCCCAATGCCAAAAAAGTGCAGTCAAAATTGATGAATACGTTTTTACCAATTGCAATGTGTTTTCCACAATTGATGTAAATAGGTGTAAATACGGCAACATTCTCAAGTTCTTTATCTAAAATCCTGCTTAGTAACTGCGTAATTTCTTCAGGATTTACAGCATTGTTCATCTGAGTCAGTAATGATTTCACAGCGAATGCTTCCTCTCTCAATCTACCTATTTGCGAATCGTTCGGAAGTATGGTTTCTCCAGCTAAAAGTCTCTCAAAAATATCTTTTTGAAATGGTAGAGCATCGGAAATAGGGTTTGGATCTGACATAATATTTGAATTAAATAATCAGATACAAAGGTAAGACTGGCTTTAAGCAAGGCAGTAACGATTATCAAACCAAAGATTAAGAAATTCAAACTTCTGCTAAGCGAAATGTGGAAGGATTAGTACCGGTGTTTTTTTTGAAGAAATTATTAAAGTAGGTTGGATAATCAAACCCTAGTGCGTAACCGATTTCAGAAACACTCCAATCAGTATGTTGTAAGAGAGCTTTCGCTTCTGTTATAATCCGCTCGGTAATATGAGTCGTTGTCGATTTTCCAGTAACTTCTTTTACTGCTCGATTTAAGTAATTGATATGCACATTCAAATGTTGTGCGTAATGTTGTGCTGTTCTTAATTGAAGTGGATTGGAAGTAGTTTCAACTGGAAATTGTCTTTCCAGTAATTCCAAAAATACAGATGACAATCTGGAAGATGCATTCTTATTTTGTTCGAAATTTTCAGAAGGTTCCATCTTTAAAGATTCGTGTATAATAAGACTTATGTAATTGCGAATCAGCTCATCTTTAAAAACATAATCACTTTCCTGTTCCGCAATCATTTTCTGAAAAATAGTATTGAGGAAAGTTCTTTGATCTTCTTTAATTTTCAAAACAGGTGTTCCTCCAATTTTAAAAAAAGAAGATTGCTGCAGACTTTCAGAACGCTCGGAGTTTTTAAAAAACTCTTCTGAAAATAAAATAGTATAACCAATATAAGTCGTGGAAATTGTTTCCCATGAATATGGAATGTGCGGATTTCCAAAAAAGAGAATTGTACCTTCCTGCTCATAGGTCTTATCAGAATAATGAATCTTGCTTTTCCCTGTAGTCAGGCAGATTTTATAAAACTCCTTTCTGCTGTAAGTTCTGGTTTCAGCACCATCATCTTCTATCTGGAATGCTTTAAACCCCTGCAGTTTCAGTTCATTATTAAACTTGGAAACTTCTCTTATTATCTTCTCTTTCATTATACAAAGTTAAGAAATTCAAACTTGTTTAAAATCCTCTAATCTCAATTTTTACCCAAAAACTTTCCCATATACTTATCCTCATTCTATCATCACATCCATAAATTTTTGAAAATGTTGTAATAATCAACTGAAATAAAGTTGAGAAAATCAGCTTTAATTGAAATAATTTAAAAAACCTTGCAATAAAAATAGATTACAAGGCTTTTTCATACAGTATCTATGACTTTGTCTCGTGCTGTTTCATCATTCGATCAAATGTGTTGAAAAATAATTGAATCCAAAAGAGTTATACATAGTATGCAGTAAAGATTATTCTTATATTCGTAGGAAATTAAACCTTAATTTAAGTCTCCAATCCATTAAATAATTCCTAGTATTTTAAATGAAACATTTTTTCAGATTAAGCTGTATTGCCATTACAATAGCACTCATTTCATGTAACTCTTTTGGGCAAGAAAAAGACGGCTATGCAACCAAAATTGACAGCTTAATTCAAGCAGTAAACCCAAGAAGTTTTAACGGCGTTGTTTATATAAAGCAAGATGGGAAAACGAAATATGCAAAAGCCTACGGCTATTCTGATTTCAATAAAAAAACACCATTAAAAATTTCTGATAAATTTTCTACAATGTCAATAGCCAAACAATTTACGGCTGTGCTTATCCTGCAGGAAGTAGAAAAAGGAACAATTGATCTGCAGACACCTATCCGCAACTATTTACCCGATTTCAAATATTCCTGGGCAGATACAATTACTGTTCACCAGCTGCTTAACAACACATCGGGTTTGAATAGTGAAGACATCGACAAACCTTTAAAATTTAAACCAGGAACAGCTTTTAGTTATTCGAATATTGGCTATTATGTGGCTGGACAGGTTCTTGAAAAGCAAAGCCACAAAAGTTTCGAGGAATTAGTAACTGCCTTATTCAAAAAATGTAAAATGAATGACAGTTACTATCCTAACGAGAGCAATAATAATTTTTTGACAAAAGGACACACCGTAAAAAAAGACGGCACTTATAAATTGAATGAAAAATTAAATTTTGACATTCATAATTATTTTGGAAGCCATTTAATTGTCACAGCACCTGATTTAGCAAAATGGAACGAATGTCTGCACAATGGCAAATTACTAAAACCTGCCACTTATAAAATGATGACTAGTTATTCCATCACCAATACGCATACCCTTTTTAGCTACAACCCTATTGGATATGGTTATGGATTGCGAATAAACGATAAAGACAGCATAATGGAAATTGGGCACACCGGTTTTCATCCAGGCGAAGGATTTACAGCTGCTAATTTATATTATCCCAAAACGAAGACCAGCGTGATTGTTATGGAAAATCAAGCGAACGAAAATTTTGACATTGCTTATTATTTTGAGCAGGAAATCAGAAAAATTATCAAACAAAGTAACCTTTTAAAATAAAACTCTTGTATGAAAAAAATACTATTGCTGCTGAGTATTGCTCTTATTTCGGTGCAGGCATTTGCACAGACTTCGGCGGAACTTCGAAAAAAGATAGCCCAAATAATTTCCACAAAAAATGCTACTGTCGGAATTTCCATCAAAGGAATTGAGGATAAAGACACCTTAAGCATCCATGGCAATTTAGAGGCTCCGATGATGAGTGTTTTTAAATTTCACATTGCGTTGACGATTTTAGATCAGGTCGATAAAGGAAATTTAAAATTAGAGCAGCAATTTTTCATCAAAAAAGAAGATTTGCTTCCGGATACCTGGAGTCCGATGAGGGACGAATTTCCCGATGGAAATATCAATTTGACCTTGGATCAATTGCTACGATATACTGTTTCGCACAGCGATAATAATGGCTGCGATATCCTTTTGAAAATTATTGGTGGGACTAAAACGGTTCAAAAATTCATTAATGAACAAGGCATTAAGGATTTTACGATAAAAGTGAATGAACAGCAAATGGCAAGCTGGGAAAATCTGTATGTAAACACTACAACACCTTTGGCAACAACCGCTTTGCTTGAAAAATTTTATAAAGGCGAAGTCCTGGAAAATGCCACCACAAAATACCTGTACCAAATAATGGTAGAAACGTCACGAGGAGTTACTTGGATGAAAGCAGGACTTCCCGAAAACACCGAATTGGCACACAGAACGGGAATTTCAGGAACTAATGACGAAAATTTGCGGGTTGCATTGAATGATGTTGGTATTGTAAAACTTCCCAACGGTAAACATTTTATTCTTTCGATTTATCTAAAAAATATTACTGAAACAAAAGAAGACACCGAAAAAATAATCGCAGATATTACAAAGACTGTTTGGGAGTATTATGCAAAAAAAATATAGCTGTAATCAACCCAGATTGAAGGGATATATCTTTGAGTACGATAGTGCGTGATTTGCTTCGCCTATTCGCTATCGGACAAGTGATAAAACCATTAAGCTCCGGTAGTGCGAGTATCTCCCTTGTGTGCACAACTTGTTTAACAAGTATAAAACTTCACAACGGTGATACCCGCAGCAACGATACTTCAAAGTAATTACTGTCCTGCCAGAAAGCATAAATATAAAAAAAGGCACTTGCTGTAAACAAGTGCCTTTCTATTATAAAAGTAATTTTATTTTGAGTTAATTTTTTACAGCTGAATATTCAAAAGATTGATAAAGACCATTTGTTTATTGCCTTCTGTTTTCGCCAAAATTAATCTTTTAGCTTCTGGTAAATAATTCGCAAAACCTGTAATTATTGTTCCATCATCGTCTAAAGATTTTATTTTAAGATTGTTGTCAATCGAACCGTTATTTAATCGGTAAATTCCAGGAACCTCATATTGTCCGTTTACATGTGTATTTAGAAAATAATTCCCTTTAATGTTTTGAACACCAATTGATTTATAACCTTCTCTGGTTGGTCTTACATCATAATCTACAGTTCTTGTCAGTTCCCCACTCATATTAAATATCAGCAAACTTGGGTGACCGTTTGAATATTCAGGAACTTTGAACGTAGAATTTGGAAAGGTAGGATCCGGTTTTGTTCCGCTTTGAAAGTCACAGTCTACAAATAAGTTAATTTCATCATTTTGTATCGACAAAGTATTGAAATTAACTTTCTTTAAATCTTTAATATTTCTTAAACTTTCTATAGGATTATTTTTTAAGACCGTACCAGCATTTAGATCATAAACAAGAACTTTATCAAATTCGCCGCGATTTATTCCGTGTGCATAATTATTAAATGCGATCAGATACTCGTTGGGACCTACTGAAAAAGAAAGCGGTTTCTTAATCTTCACATCTTCTTTGCCAAAATCTTTGTTTTCAACAGTATTTCCGTCTGCTATGGCCAATACGTTTTGAGATCCAGTTTCTTTAGTTGTTCTGACGAAAATCACTTTTCCGCTATCGCTTAAAACTACATTGTCTGTAAATGATAATAACGGAAAGGAAACGTCTTTTTGCCAAAGTAAATCTCCTGTTCTTCCATCTATAATAGTACATTGATGTTCTTCTGCAATTTTCTTATTTGCAAATTTACTGTAAACAATTCCGAAATAGTTTTTGTTTTGTGAAACCATTGCATAAGTAGTTCCAGATTTTGAAAGGCTTTCAAAAGTATATTCGGCGATTACTTTTTTATCAAATAAACCCGTTTTTTTATCAAATGTAATTTGATGAATTTCTTTCTTTTTTGTTTTATTTGAATAACAATCCGTTAAAACTATAAGCTTCTCTTTTCCAAGCTCATAACTTCCAACGTAATTATGAAGCGTAATTGCGTCTTTATATGGGAATTCTTCTGTAAAGGTCTCAACTAACTGATTTTTTTGATCAAATTTTCTAATAATAATTTTGTTGCTTGACTGCATTCCTCCGTCCACATTTATTATAGAAGACATGTAATGATTGTAGTTATCAACCAAAACTACTTTAAAATCTATTTCTCGTGAATCGTAGTCAAATTTAGTTCCGTATTCTTTACTAATCTGGCTAAATCCAGAATTGCTTAGCAGTAAAAAAAGGAGTGCAAGTATTGTTGTTCTCATAATAGTAGTTTTTAAGTCGTTTTATAAATTTGCTTTTCAATGGCTTTTAATTCGGTTTCCTCGCTTGAATTTAACTTGATGTAAATTAAATTTTCCTGCATCTCATTAAGTACTTTTTCTGCTTCAGGTTTTTTATCTAATGCTAAATTTAAATTCATTAAATTGAAGTAAATAAACTTTGCAATTTTTGCATTAAATTCTGCTTTTGGATCTTTAAAATCAATCTTAGTTAAGGTTTCTCTCCAAATATCAATTCCTTTTTGCATTCCGGTAAAAGCTGCGGCATTAATTTGCGGATTTTCAGGGCTAAGTTTTTTCAAATTAGTTGAAACATAAATATCTGCTTTTTCCAAATCATCATATTGCCCTTTGTTTTTAACACTCTGAAGTCTTACACTATATCGGATTGTTTTAAAAGCAAATGTTTCATTTAAATAATCATTGATAAAAGCTACGACTTTTTTCAAATGTTGTTGTTCTTCACGAGGTTTATTGATATTGTTCGTTGGAGACGAACTAATGTATTTATATTCCTGAAAAAAGATTTTATTTATTTTTTCTTGCCCATTTTGCTTTACAATAAGTGTTGTAGGCTGATTGGCATACGTTTGTCCTGAATTATCCTGAAAATTAGTTTTTTTGATATCTAATAAAATAGTCAAATAATTTCCGTCTTTAGTAAAACCGTCAATGTTTACCTGAGAAGCTAAAACATTATTGTCAATAATAACAAAGTTTTGAAGGTTTGGTTCGTGATAAACCGGTTTTAGCGGCGCTACATAAATCGGTCTGTTTGGAAGAACAAGTCTAGGATTTTGATTTTTATCCTGTAGCGTTAAACGCTCTAATAAAGTAAGTTTTTTAAATTCTTCAGACTCTGATTTATATTTAGCATTGGCTTTTGCTACATCAGCTTCGTAATCTGCTATTTTTTGTTTAAACTCGTTTTCACTATCCGCAGTTACCTTATCAAAATTCTTTAATTCGGTTTGAAAATCAACTTTAGATTGGGCATAAACTTCATCACTTGTCAAATTGTAAGGCGAAGTAACTGTTACTGAATACTGACGTGAATTGGCGTCGATACTAATTTTTGGTTCTCGTAAAACCTGGTACTCTACTAATTCTGTTGAAATGCTTTGTGCATTCAAAGTAAAGAGGGAAAACAGAAAAAGACCTAGTAGGCAATTTAACTTCATATGATTTAGGTTTAAAATTCTTTCAAAAATAACATAATATAAATACAAAATACATGATTTATATCAAAATATAAACTCGTATTGCATTTAGACAATGTTAACTTTTAAGTTGTTGATGTTTCTATTTAGATTTAGATTTTTATTAATGAATTGAATAATGGTGACTGTTGTTGTTTTTGAGAGAATTTTTGTTTTAAAACCAAAAAAACTCCTTGTTTCATTTATAAAATTGAAATTACTAATCTTTGTGGGCACGGATTGCAAATCCGCGCTATTGGGTAAAAAAAAGTTTCTTAGTAAGACAGGCAGATTTATACACTAACGAAGTGTACTGACGCTATAATCTATGCCCGCAGTAATAAGCCATAAAATTAACATACAAAAAAAGCTGCAAGAAAATAATTCGTGTAGCTTTTTTTATAAAACTGAAATTGCTAATCTTTGTGGGAGAGGATTGCAGATCAGTTATAGTGGGTTTATACTCATGTAAGTACTAAAAGTTTGTAACAAATAAACTAGTGTAAAATAAATATTATAAAAAATTATGGTTTACGTAATGGATATAAGAATTAAATTGCAATATTTGTTTTACTATTTAGTTAAAAATAATTTTCATAAACAGATCAACTAATTTTAGGAAATCATGAGGGCTATAAATGAAATTTTAGACTTAAATGTATCATATCAAGCAAATACATGGTCTGCAATTTCTATTGAGCCTAAAATTGAAATAATTTTAAATGAAATAAAATCAGAAAAACATAAAGTTCAAATCTTTCGATTAAGAAAAAAACTTGAAGAAGGTGATAAAGAATATTATGATAATTATAAGAAACAGTTGCCTGCAGTGACTTTTAGCGGAACTTTTAATTTAAACAGATCGTTTAATAAATTAAAAACATACAACTCTTTAATCGTTATTGATATTGATAAGCTTAATTCAGAACAGCTAATAGAAAATTATAAACAACTTTTAAATGATGAATATGTAATTTCATTTTGGCGTTCACCTTCTAATAAAGGTTTTAAAGGTCTGGTTTCAGTTGAATATATAGTCGAAGAAAATGAAAATGATTTAGATAGATTGCATAAAAGTGCATTTAAAAAACTATCAGAGCATTTTTTAGAACAATACAATATTGAACTGGATAAAAGTGGTAGTGACATTACTAGACTTTGTTTTATGTCATATGACGAAGAATTAATCATAAAAGAAACATTTACCAACTTTAGTGTAAAAAGTGATGATCTTATTGTTTTGACAAAAACTAAGGGTAATAAAGAGACAGAATTAAAAATTGTAAGTACAAAAGACAAGCTTTATAATCCATATGAAAGAAATGATCAATTCGATAGAAAAATAATGACCGATATTATAAGATATTTATCAAAAAAAGGATCGAGTATCACATTTTCATACAGTGAATGGTGTAAAGTTGCAATGGCTATAGCTAATTCATTTACTTATGATATCGGATTGAATTACTTTTTAAAATTAAGTGTATTAGATGGGACAAAATATAATGAAATAAGTTGTACTAATTTTTTAAACAACTGTTATGAAACAAGAAAAGGAAATGTAAATTTTAATAGTATAGTTTATTTAGCAAACCAAAGAGGCTATCATACAAAAAAACAAAAAAATGGGGTACCGAAGGTGGAGGATTAATTTCTATTCGCGAATATCACTTCTCATTAACGGTAAAGCACTGCCAGAGAGTTTAAAAGAGACTAAATACAAATATGTATCAGTATCAGTATCAATAGTCATACGTGAGAAATCACGTTACAGGAGACCCCATTTTTTTTAATGTATGAGACAATTTGAAAATTATTTTACAGAAAACGAGATCTTAAGACAAATATGTAAAATTCGTGTGAAGCTTGCTAAAAGTAAATCAAAAAAACATTTACTTCATCTATTAACTTCCTCTTCTAATTACAATTATCATTTAAAGTCAAATAAAACTCCCAACAATGATTTTGAACAATATCAGTGTGATTTAACGGTGTTTTTGAGAACAATCTTACCTCCAAGAAAAAAATGGATTAACCTTGGTGAAAATTCAAGAAGAAAATCCAATTCGAGAAATGAATTTTTAACATCAAACGATAAAAATTTTTATTCGTTGTTAAAGACAATTAAAGTTCATAGTAAAAAAGATTTAAAGGAGCAATGGTATTTAGATTTACAAAAGTTCATTTATGAAACTTTAGAATTATCTAAAAATAAGTCATTTTCCATTACAAAACCAGTCATTTTTCCAAAATTAAAAGAAAAATTAAAAGAAAAATTAGATGAAGGTGCAGTCAATGAATGTAGGCCAATATGCATATTTAGTTTGAAAGAAAGAATAATTCTAAGTGCTACAAATAAATTTTTGACTCAATTATTTGATGAACATTTTCAAGATAGTTCTTTTGCTTTCAGATCTAAAAAAAACTCAGAAAACATAATATTATCCCATCATGATTGTATAAATGATATACTCAAATTTAGAAATGCAAATAAGGGAACTGACTTATACATTGCCGAATGCGACATGAAAAAATTTTATGATACAGTAAATCATAAAATTGTAAAATCATTATTTACCGACCTTATTACAAAGTCAAAAATCCTTTATCCTGAATTAAATCTTGATAATTCGATACACATTTTTGAAACTTATTTAGATTGTTTCGCATTTAATATAAATGTTCCAAAATCCTCAGATATAAAATATTGGAATTCATACAGAATTCCCAAAGGCGAATTCTCTTGGATAGGTAATGTTGTTTCAGATCATTATTCAGATATAACAATTGAAAGAGTTGGCGTTCCACAGGGAGGAGCACTTTCTGGTCTAATTGCCAATATATATCTTAATTACGCTGATACTCTTTTAAGTGGTAAGACTTTCTTATACCAAAGATTTTGTGATGATATGATTATCATTTCAGAGGATTTACAAGAATGCACTTCTGCAAAAGAAATATATGAGAACGCTTTAAATGAATTAAAACTCTTTCCTCATAATTTTAAATCCGAAAATGAATTAATGGAAATAAAAGACAATGAAATAAATTATAAACCTTTCTGGAAAGGAAAATCAAAAGGGCCATACAAATGGGGTGAAATAGGAGAAAACTCCTTTCCTTGGATTGGTTTTGTTGGATATGAGATTAATTTCTTGGGCGAAATTAGAGTCAGAAAAAGATCATTTGAAAAAGAATTGCAAAAACAAAAGGCAGTAATTAAAGAAATAAAAAATGMAATTGAAAATGGAATGCGTAAGTCAAAAGGAACTGCAACAGAATCAGCAATAAATAGGCTAATTGGCATGTCCGTTGGACGTATTGGTATGGATAATTTTAATGAAGTTTCAACAGATATGTGTTGGAAAAATGGATTTAAACTACTGAATTTCAATAAACATTCAATTATACAGATAAAGCATCTAGATCGAAATAGAAGCAAGTTGTATTATAAATTACTTAAACAAGTAGAAGAACCAGAAATTATAAAAGATAAAAAACCAAAAAGACAAATTATTAAATATAATAAACCTTTTAGTTATTACTATCAAATATTAGAAAGACAGAAAAAAATGGATTAGGGAACTTAGAATTATTTCCTGAATAATTTATAATGTCACGTCTATTCAATAAGCCCTTAAATTTAATTCCTAAACTATTAATTATTTAAGAAAATAATGAAGATGCATATAAAGTCATTCTATATTGATAATTTTCGAGGCTACCGAAAATTTAAATTAAACTGTGAAAAAGATTTAAATGTAATAACAGGTATTAATAATAGTGGCAAAACTACAATTCTAGAAGCAATCTCATTATGGAATGAGCTTTTTGGCTATCTAATATCAAAAGCACAAAAAGGGAATAATAAACTTTTAATAAGTCAGAATGATTTTCGGTTTTCTCATAAGAACGGTAATTATTTCGATTATCGTAAGTTTAATTCAGTAAGAACTTCGGGATATAAAGATATTTTTTATGATTTAAAGACTAGTAACAAAATCACAATATCAGCGATAGTAGAAAACAATACTGACAAAATTGAAATTGGTTTCGTTATAAATGCAGTAACTGGAAATAATTATAATATTGTTTTAAAAGAGCATGATCGATTTGATTTTCAGAAATTTAATAGAATTTTTAATTTATTACCGAATCCTATTGGCTGTTTCTTTTCTTCCCCAATTGCAACATTACCAACCATGGAAGAGTTTTCATTACCTCCGAAAATTAAAGAAGGGGTTAAAACTAGGCAATCGGTCCTTTTTTTTAGAAATAGACTGTTTAATTTATTTCAGTCAGCCAATGAATTTCAGATTTACAAAACAATGTTATCTCAAATTGTATTTAATGATAATAATTCTATTGAATTTAGAATTATTGGAGATATCCAAATCGATATAAATATTTCAATTGAGGTCAGCATAAAACAGAAAGGATATAAAAACATTTCATTGCTTGGCAGTGGAACAATACAAATTATGGAAATTTTGCTTCATCTTTTTGAAGTCAAAAAAGATTTGAACGTAATTCTTTTAGACGAACCGGATAGCCATATTCATAGAGACATACAAAAAAGACTTATCAAGGAGTTAGCTAATAGCCAAATACAATTTTTTATAACAACTCATAATGAAGCTCTCATAAGAAGTACAAATCCTAAAAATATATTTTTTATTGAAGAAGATGTTTCAAGTAAATCACTAACAGAATATCATCCAATATACAATCAAACATTAACTGCAAAAAAATCAGGTATATCGCCATCATACCATTCTCATATAATGCACAAAATTGGAGCGGAAACTTCATTAGATATATTAAATGCTCTAGAGGCGGACAAAATATTTTTTGTTGAAGGATGTGACGACAGTGATTATATAAGAAAAATAATGGAAATCAATAATATCAATATTGACTGTGTTTTTTGGGCATTTGATGGACTTGATAATTTAATTAGTAAAATTAAACATTACAAAGTTTTTTTCAGCGGAATAGGCAATATTTCAGCGCTGTGGAATAAATGTTCTATTATCGTTGATTCTGATTATACTACAGATCTTCAAAAGGGAAGTTTGAAGGAAGCACTGAAAAGAAAAACTGGACTTTCGACATTCATTTGGAATACATATACAATTGAATCTTCAATTCTAAAGGATAAGAACGCTTTATCGAAAATATTATCTACTTATACCCATTCGAAAGGAATTATTAAAACAATTTCAGAAATTGATAATGTTATAGATGAAAAATATGCAGAATATGTATTGGAGAAAACAGCTTTTATGGATAATGATATATTATTTTGTAATAGTGTTCAAGGACAAATTGATGCAAGAAAAGCAAACTTAAAAAGTAGTCTAGAAATTTCTAAAGTTTATAATGGAACAAACCTTTCAAATTCATATAGAATTTATTGTAAAGAACAATTTAAAACAGGATTAATAGATCATATATGTAATAAAGATGATGTCGAAATTATTCTGACAAAAATTGTTACTGAATTAGGTATAGAAATTGACAGCACAATTGAGAACAGAATTTACGAATTGATACCTTTTATTGATGTAAATAATCAACCTAACGAATGGAATGATTTAGCAGCATTTATAAAACAGATTTAAAAATTTATATAACCACGATCGCTCGGATATGCTCAACGATAGCAATCAAATTTTTTCCGTTCCCGTTCCTATATTAATAGAAACTAGATTTTCTTTTTTTAATCTGTTAAGGTATACTTTGCGGGCATGGATTACAAATCCACCTCGATCGGGTATATATAAAAACGTACCCTAATTTTTATATACACAGCAGAATGGAAGAAAATCAGAAACATATAAAATAAAAAGCCTGCACATAAGCAGGCTTTTTATGTATTTGGTTTAAAAATAAAACTTTCCTTCCGCTTCAAAACCCAATGGAATCTGCACTGTCATTTTCTCCAGTGCTGATTTTTCTCCTTTTCGCGTATAGATTCCCACAAGTCTTTCACTATCTTTTCCCATCAGGTGTTTTCCTTTTTCCCTTTCCAGCCAGCCAGTAGCGGTCACTCCGACAAAATTTTTATAAAGTTCTTTTCGTGCAAGAGGAGTTGTACTATTGAAATTCTCACGTCTGTTTCCTTCCAGCTCTGCTTGAGGATGTCTGCTGTGGTCATATTTCCACCAGACAGAAATTTCAAGTTCTCCAAACCCAATATCGCGCCATTTTACAACGGAAGGGAATCCGAAAATTTCAGTAAAAACATGTCCCTGATCATTTCTTGTGTTTTGTGAGTCGGGACTTTCTAATATTATAAGCTTCTTATTAAGAAGATCGTTTACTCCAGCTACCAGCAGATTACGATGCGGGTTCGAAATTTTTGAAATTGCATGCCGGGGTTTCTCCTGAGGAAATTGTGCGTCGCTTTGTTTTTTTGCAGCGCCCGTCTTATTCAGACTGTTCTGGAAGTTTTTGAAATTGGTAAATCCAGCCTGTATGGCCGCTATGTCCAACGCCTGTGTGTGGGTAATGTTCTGTTCTTTTTTGATTTTCTTAGCCTGACGTTTTAATTGTCCATCTGTGTGGCTAGTCGTGTTCTTTTTCATTGTGAAATTAAGTCCCGCCAAAAAATGTCGCCCATCATCCATCTTTCGAAACGAGAAATTAGTTTCGCAATGAGTTTATAAGTATCCCGGTACTGATACAGCTTCGCAGTGATGAGCGGCACGCTTCCGATTTCAGCGTGATGTAAAAATAATAAAAATAAAATTAACAGACTGATAATCTAAGAGATATTTTTTTTAAGATTAAAGGTACTCAAAGAGCGCCTTCATCTGCAAAGGAGTGATAGCTTTCTGCACTTATAGAAAGAGTAATAAAACCGCTTTACGAAGGGACCTTTGAAGCTATGCGAATGTCTCCTGACTTCGCACCCGTAAAATAATATTCCAAAACAAAAAAGAGACTCGAAAGTCTCTTTGTGAAATTAATATATCTTTATAAATGATTATTTATTGATTAATTTTTCAAGCCTTGCCATCATTTCATCTTTTTCTTTTAGCATACGCTCGTATAATGCAATTTTTTCTTCGTGCATCTTTAGGACTTGCTCTATAGGATTAAAAGTAGGATTATCATTTCTCTGATATCCAATACCATTATTACCAAAAGTATTTGCAATTACATTTACAGCCTGCTCTTCATCAAAATTCTGAAAAGCTTCCACAGGAATTTTTAATACTGCTGAGATTTGTTTCAGCAGGTTATCTTCAATTACATCTTTTTGCTCCAGCATTGAAATTTTCTTCTGATTCCAGTCGTCTCCCAGATCATAAGCTAATGCCTCCTGCTTTATGTTAAGCATTTCTCTAAAACGTTTTACGTTTCTTCCCTGATGTATTTTTTGTTCCATAATGAGTGTCAATTTTCTGCAGGCTCAAAGATAAAGCCATTTGGATTAAAAAGTCTGTATTTCAAAGATAAAAAAATATCCTTGTAAAATATCCCTTTTGTCAGATATTATATCCGTATAGCGAATAGATTATCCCTTTACACATTCCCAACTTTACCAAAGCTAACCCGCTGGCTACTCTAACTAAAAAAGTAAAAATATGAAAATAATTGACAATTCAGAATTATACCTAGTCAGCACTATTATTATAGAAAGTATATGTACTAGAGGGATTTATTGTTTTGGAGAAAAAAAGCAGACTCAGTCTTTCCACACTCCTTTTCAGGATACTGTAAAACAAGAAGAGCACATTCATTTGTATCTCCTGGTTTTTGTAGAAGAAACCAGAGAGAATGCGACCAATGATATTTGTGATAAAATAAAAACAAAAACGCAGGGACGCATAACTGCTACACTTCTTATACACCATGTGCATAGTCTTAAAAAAATGTACGACGACCAGCAGTACTTTTTTTGGAGCATCATGCAAAACGCAGCGCTTTTATTTCAAGATACAGACAAACGTCCGTATCTAATTACTAATGGAACTCCAAAAAGAAATCTAAAATCCACATCGCTTTATGCAGCAAATAGGCAGAATAATATTTCCACTATTTGGGGCTGGGTTTATAATGATGATGAAATAGATTCTGCTTATGAAGTAAAAATGTCTGGTCTTCATCAAATTGTGGAACAAACTTGTTTGTCTTTGATTTGTGTTTTTATGGGCTACACTCCTACTCACTTTTCATTAGACCATTTATTTAATCTCTGCACATACTTCACTACTATAACTACGGATTTTTTTCCCCGTAAAACTGAGGAAGATCGATTCCTATTTAAATTACTTAAGCAGCAGCCAAGTGCCTTACGCTTTAATAAAGCTAATGATGTTGATTATTTATACTACGAGTTACTGGAACAAAGATGCTGTAAATTTAAGAATCAAGTGGCTGTTTTAATCCAAAAAGAACTTGATAGATTAACGCAAATTGAAAGTGAAACTGAGAAAACTAATAATTAGCAATTATGGAAACAACTGAAAACAAAAGGACTGATGATTTTATCAAGGAACTGAAAGACAGTTTCTTTTTCAGAACCCTTACCCCTCACAAAAGCAGAGAAGGCATTTTTTATGCCGACATAAAATTTAAACGCTACACGCATTTGATTTACACTGTACAGGATCTGCTGAAAATAGCCCTGCATACGCTGGAGAATTCCGGCCTTGATAATTCCAGCCAAATCGAGGATCCCACTTTTCATCTTACGAGCGTTTTGGAAATTGCTTTGCAGCTTCTGCCTTGCGCTGAAGCGGAAGGACTGGATAAACTCCATACACTGTATTTGGAGATTTTGAATGATCAGGAAAATAGAAATGAGAAAGCGGATAATGAACCTAAAATATGAAATTATGAAAAAGAATAAAATCTCCTTCGAAACAAGATTTTGGGCAGGGTTTGTGGCAGGAAATCCGTTTGAGGCATTTGACGCCATTTTTGACTTTGCACATCTTGATTATTATAAACAGAATTTAAGTCAAGCTGTACTTCACTGCTATAAGTCAAAAGTCTACAAGCAGGATGCTCCTTGCAATGCTTTTGTCTTTTATACTGCTATAGGTACTTTTCTCAAAGTCTGTTACTGTCTGAAGGGGAAAGACAAAAAATGGAAAGTGAAAGAGTCTTCCCGCTCCGAAACGGTATTCCATCTTTCTTCCCTGACCAAAGAAGAATACGACAATCCTTTTTTGGTGCTTCAAAGTGCATTTAAAGAGAGAACACTTCAACAGTTTGAATATTTCTTAAGTGAAATCACAGAGCTATCATTGTCTCCATATGATCTAGATGCTGACTCCGACCTTACTACACCTTATATTCATTTAATCAAAATGCTCGATGCAGCGGAACTGATGAAAGAAAGAGGTGTTGAGAGAATAAAGAAAAATGAACAGCTTGAACCTCCAGTGGAATAAATTATCCTTTATCTAATTTTCAAAAACACAGTATCATGAAAACTCTAGAAAAACTTTCATTTCCAAAACTCGAAAACGAGTTTTTAGAAAATATCCTGAGACAATTGGTCAATCAGTATACTATCGCTCAAATGTTTTTTACCAAACAGGAACTTTCTTTACACTCACAGCTTGTCATTAATCTCGAAAAAAAGACAGATGCGGATCAGCTGCAGTCGGCTAAATGGGTGGCGAAAGCTAGAAATAGTTATCAAATCAATGTTATTTTCATTTATTCCGGAAGGTTGCATCATCGATTTTCTATGGGGCATCCCTTTATTGAATTATACTGTCAGCCTTCGGCGCTGATCTATCAAAATGCAGCCACTCTAAATCCGCTTATTATTACAAGGGACTGGAAAAAATACAAGAAAAAGTTTCATGCTTTTGAAGAGCGTTTTTATAATGATCACGATCTTCAAAGGTGTCAAATCCATAATCTCATTTCAGAAAATGCTGCAAACAGTGTTTTTACGTCCTATGCAAGATTGATTGAATATGAATTGGAGTATTTGGAAGCACTGTATTTGGTAAATACGTTTAATTCACTGCCTTTAGCCGAAAGAATCAATAATCTGGCAGCCTATATTCCTGAGATTCAAAAATACTTTGTAAAAAACAGCCATAGCAGCTATTATCTTACTGAGCTGTTTAAAAAAGCAAAAGAAGCTTCGGTCAATGATGGTGAGCCAATACATAAAGATGAAATGTATAAGGCAGTTGGAATTGTCGAGCAAAATCTCTACCGCCTGATCGAAGACCGGTTGGACGAATTAAAGAAACGGATAAAAAAAGCATCATCTAAAAAGCAGGAAGTTTCGATTCAAATGATTGAAAAGCCAATAGATGTAATTCTCGAAGTTGCTATAGAAACCATAGTAAAGTCGGTTGAAGCTGAGCAGATTTATTTGTTTCATCAAATTACCTACGGTGAAAAAACGACTTATTACCTGTTGCTTTTAGCCAACGGTGCGGGTAATGAAAAATTGAGATCAATAAACCAATCCTTAAAAAGCAAAATAGGCAGAAAATGTGATTTTGTTTTGATAGCTCACAGCCGTCATTGGATACAAGAGAATCTGTATGAGCATCAGAGTTTCTTTGCTGCTATTATGCAGGATAAAAACCTGATCTATTCATCCAGCCCATACCACCCGGAACTGCATTGGGAGGTTCCTCACAGTCCTTATCATGCTGATCTGTATTTTTATTATAAGCCAGCCAAAGATAGTGCTTTCCAATTTTTCACGATGGCCAATAACGCCAAAGAAAACTATCAAGGCATTGATTACTTTTTTACATTGTTTTTTCTGTCCTTCTGCAGAACATACATTTTTGCAAAAACCTATTACCTGCCTAATTATCTGTCACATGAAGCCTTATGGCAATTATGCCTCTATGCCGATCCCGACCTTCGGAAATACAATTATATGATAGAGGGGTTCTGGACGGATTTCTTTCCGTATTTAAACAGGCATATGACGCTTAACCATAAGTTATCAAAGTTCCACAAAGAAGAGGTTGATCAGATGAATGCTATTGTTGAAAAACTGATGCATGAATTGCACAATCTGGTTATTGAAGGCGGGTTATTAAACTTTGAGCAGGACTGATGAATTATTTTAATAAAATCATATGACTATCCGTGACTAATACCAAACTGATAAAATTAGCCACAGATTAGCACAGATTAATACAGATTAACACCGATTTCTCGAATAATACAAATATAATCTGTGCTAATCTGTGCTAATCTACTTTGTCCGTTCGCTTCGCTCGGGTGTGGTAAAAAAAGGTTTGATACACTTTGCGGACTGATGTATTAATTAACCGTTTTAAAAATAAAGATCATGGAAAAGAATGAAATTGAAACGCTAGAAACTATTAAGAGATTGGCTGCCAGCCGTCTCAATACTTTGAAGCCAGTTGGAGATAAAAGCGGGATTCATACTGCTGAGATAAGAGTGTATGATTATTATGAACTCGCTGCGGTTATTAGAAATCTGCTAAAATTATGTATTGTGGCTCTGGATCAAGATGGTGCTGAAGTCCCCAGTACTATAAAAAATCAGTCGATTGATGTTGGGCTTATTTTGGGCATTGCCCTGCAATTGTTTCCAATTGATGAATTTGAACTGCTAAATGAAATCAGTACATTATTTCCTGCTGTTTCTAAAAATCAAGATGAGAATAGTATCAATAAGTAACAATCCATAAGCATGACATACAATAAAGAATGACATTGTCAATTAAGCTGTTTCTATTTAAAATACTAATAAAACGCCGACTTCGGAGGTGTTTTGCACCTGATCCGAATTTAGTCCAAAAAAAAACTTCTCAAGGAATTGAGAAGTTTTGTGGTTCTTACGAACCTGTTTATGAACCATTTTATGCAGTAATAGTTATTAGATGTTATTAATTTATTTCTAATCTATGTCTTTTTTAAAGGCGGTTGTTTCCACGATCCATTAAGGGCTTCTTCTTTTGGCCAATATAGTCTCAAAATTAATGAAAATGGACCTTTTGGTGCTGGCAGCCAATTTGACTCTTTTTCTTTTCCGGGTGATTGATTTTGAATTAGTAAAGTCAATCCTCCATCGGGGTCTTTTTTAAATTGAGAAATCATAGTCGAATTTAGTAAATAACGATTTAAAGGGTTATCAACTAACAAACTTTCCGGCATTTTGTACATTGTAAGAGACCAAAAGGAATTGACAGGTGGCAACTCATTTGGACCAAATTTTAAAATATATTTATTCTTTCCATCTAATTTTTCACTATTGCTGTCCGTATAATATACAGGATACATCGCTTCTTCTTTAGTATTGCCATAAATACCAAGGACTGCGGCCATCATTCTGAATAAATAATTATTTTTTAATGATTCTCTTGTTCCAAATCCGTCGCTTGAAGAAATTTCCCCTTTTTCAAGTTTTATTTTCGTTTTTGCAAAATCAGCCCAGGCATCCGCTATTCCATCATGCATTGCTTTTTTGATTTCAGGATCTAGTGAGGTGGTATCAATTGTTTTTCCCGCTAAAACACCTATTTTGGAAAAACGTTTCATTAAATCTATTTCGCTTGGATGTGTGGGACAAAATTGCAATGCGAAATTTAAATTATTAAAAAATTGAAGCGATGTGTTCTGATCGTCACGACTTAATGGTTTTATGAAATCAATTTTTTTGGACTGAGCAGAAGATGGCTGTCCCAAAAATACCGAAAGAGGCTTGGCAATATATTGATTTTGTATTTTAATTACGTTTTTTAAATCCTGGACATTATACAATTGCGTACGAAATAGCGCTAAAGCAATTTCTGTTTCGCATTTTATAACTTTGGTAATGCCCTTTGGCGTTTCACCGTTCCACTTTGGCCCCGCTATCATGAAGTTTCCGCCGTCGTTTCCGGTTGTTCTGCTTCCCAAGTAATCAAAGTTATGAGTATAAAGATCAATTAATTGAAGACTCCAGTATCTGTTATTTGTAATGGCAGGTATTGAAAAAACAATTGGCTCTGCCCTTAAATCAAGACCAATCCATGAATAGGGCGTATCCGAATTTGGAGTTTGAATCGTTACGTCTTTTGGTGTAAATACCCGCGGAATATTGTAAAGTTGATTCCAAGGAGCTTTATAATCGGGATCCTTTTTATTCACGAAAAAGGCATACTGGACTCTGGTATTATCTACGATCGGAAAACCATAAATATAAGCTTCTTTTGCTATTGCCCGAACTTCTTCAAGACTTACATTTTTTGACTTTGCAGCTGTTTCACTTGCTGCAACTTCTTTTTTTTCTTTACCACAACTTATAAAAGCAAGGATAAATACGATTAAGGCAATTGGAGTTTGTTTTTTACTTAGCATATGTAATAGAATTTGTGTTGAAAAATGATTTTAAACTATTTTACTTTTTCAATACCAGGAGGCGACCAAGTGTTATTCATTGCGGCTTCTTTCGGGCCATATATTCGAATCATTAAATAAAAATCTTCCGCAGGGGCCGGTAACCAATTTGAAGCTGTTTCATTAGTGGGTTTTTCATTTTGAATGTAGACTGTTAAGCTTCCATCTTTATCATATTGCAATCCCTCTGTTGTAGAATTTATGAGAAAACGGTTTATTGGGTTTTTAATCAAATAACCTCCAATTCCGTCTGCGCTCTTATCATACATCGTTATTGACCAAAAATATTTAGCAGGTGGAATCTGTTCTTTTGAAAAATGAATTTTATACTTCCCTGTTTTACCATTCAAAGTATTGTTGTCAGAATCCACATAAGCCACCGGATAGAAGGCTTCTGCTTTGTCGTTTCCATAAATTCCGACCATTACAGCAGCAGCTCTCAATAATCGATTTCCTTTATAAAACTCCCTGTTTCCGAATGGATCCATCATGTTCCATCCATTTTTTTGTTGGCCAATTTTACTGGCTTTTTCTTTTATGGCTGCTATTCCTTCCTTGACCCCTTCGTTTATTGCGGCAACTATTTCATCGCTAAATTGAGTGGAATCGAATTTTGCACTAGGCTTTACTCCTATTCTTTCAAAATTTTTAAGGTCCACTACATCTTCTTTATTAAAAGGCTGGACTAAATTCAAATAAATATTAAAGTATTTTATGAAATTAATAGTATTAAAATCGTTTGGATCAGCAATAGGGAGCCAATCAATATTCGTAACAGTTTTTTTTGGAGTTTCAGTTCCCGAAAATTTGCTCAAAGGGGTGATTTTATACTTATTTTGAATTTGAATAACATTCGGTAAATCATTAGTTCCTAACAATTGGGTTCTTCCGATTCCTGTTACTAGTTGGCTTTCAACATGGAAAACTTTTTTGAATTTACCTTCTGGAATTTTGCCTTTCCAGTCTGGGCCGACAAATAAATAATCGCCAGCTTCATTTCCTGTTACCCGAGTTCCAACATAGGCGAAGTTATGTGTAAAAAGATCAATGAACTGAAAAACGTAATAGCGATCTTTAATTTCGGGTACAGAGAAAACCATTGGTTCTGCACGTAAATCGAACGCAAATAAAGAATAGGGAGTATCAGCGTTCATAGAAACCACATCTTTACGGGTATAATCGGCCGGGCGTCTATCATGTGTAATTTCATTAAAACCACTTCTATATCCGGGACTTTTATTGTCTATTGTAGTATAATACAAAGATTTATATCCCATTAGCATAGGGTACGCATAGATATAGGCTTCTTTGGCAATTGCTTTTGCTTCCTCAGGGCTGATTTGGCTTTCTTTTGGCTGCTCTTTTTTACAGCTATTAAATAGTAAAAGGGCGAAAAAAAGTAAAATAATTCTGTTCATAACAATTTATATTTAAAGATTAGATTTCTAAAATTTATTTATTTGCTTTTCATTTGTACTGCTTCATTATTAAATGCACTTTTTAGAAAAGAATATGTTTGAGTTGATTTATATTTTAATTGAAGGTACTAAAAATCTTAATATCTGCAAATAACATTTTTGAACAATGTAAGTTTTGTATGTATTATTAATGAAGATAAGTCTTTGGAACCTTACACAATCCGAATCCGTTTCCTTAGCAAATTAATACAATAGAAATGTATTTGGGATTGATCCGATTGATGCCCGAAAAGGTTTTTTTTCAGTTTACAGCAAAAAAACTTCTCCATTTCTTGAGAAATTTGTGGTCCTTACGAACCTGTTTTTGAATCATTTTTTTACAAGATTTGAAAAAATTGAGTAAGTTGTAAATCAAACTAATTTGGTTTAAATCCAACGATTGTCAATAAAAATATAAAGTAAATTAGAGATCCTGTTGGTAAATAAATTGAACCTTTTATTAGGAGACTTAATGATTTTAAAGACACTTTTTTACTGAGATTTGCTTTGGCAGTCAATCCTATTATTAAATTCGCAGCATTTTATAAGTATATATTTAGGTTGAAATGATTTCCAATTAAATCAACAAACAATAAACACCTATTAATTAATGTTTTATAAAATTATATAATTATAGTTTTTCATTTCTGTTATTAACTTTTAAACGGCCGTTACATAGAAAGCAACCAAGCCCCGTAATTCATGGTATAAACAGGTAAAATCAATGAGGCATGATTGGAGGGATATCAATAAAAATTGATGATACGATTGCAAAAATTAATGTTGTTGACTGTTCAATGCCTTTTTAATTACTTTAATCTGTTTGGCTTTTATGTGCATCTACAGGACATTAAACCTCATTAAAATTTATCTCATAGAATTATCTTAAAAACATGCTAGTCTCTTTAGATTTTGAAGAAAATGGTTTGAAAAATTCTGTCTCAGTACTTACAAAACTAAAAGCCCATTCCTTACGAAATGGGCTTTTTTTATAATTCCTTTATTACACTTAACCAGTTTTGCACTACAAATAAATGTATTTTTTAAAATACATCAAAAGGTATTTAATTGATTTTAAAATAACACAACTTATTGATTTATAGTTATTTATTTTATATATCTTTATAAAATTAAAAAATAGTAGTTAAAAGTATTATTAAAATTAAAACCATAGAATTACAATTTTAATACAATCAAGAAAAAACTGGTACTAAAAAGTGATTTCATGACAAGAAAACCCCATCCTGTAACATATTATTCCTTTTTCATTTATTAGCTTTTTACTTTTGAAATGCTATTAAAAATAAAATGCTTTTTTATTTAAAATTCGACTCGAGTCAAATGCCAAAGCAGCTGACCAATTAGAACAAAAAAATGAAAATCTAAAAATGAAAAAAAGTTGAAACTGCAATAAATGAAAAAAAGTTGAAACTGCAATAAATGATATCAACTAGCTATTTCCAAGAACAATATATACAGAAACCTTGGAAGGTTTTCGAATAAAACTAACCCCATTTTTATTTGAAAATCAATTAACCGGCAACTTCAATTAATTATAAAAACAGGTATAGTTACGTGTACTCAATTAACAAGAATTTATTTTATTTATTTTTTTAACCATAAAACTAAAAACTATGTCAACAGAACCTTTCATCGGGGAAATTAAAATTTTGGGATTCAATTTTGCGCCAAGAGGATACCAAACCTGCAGCGGTCAATTATTATCAATTAATTCAAACACAGCCTTGTTTTCTTTATTGGGAACCTATTATGGCGGAGACGGACAATCAACATTTGCTTTACCTGATTTACAAGGTCGTACTCCAATTGGACAAGGTCAAGGACAAGGCCTTCCTCGTTATGATATAGGAGAAAAAGCCGGAGCAACGAGTGCAACTATTTTAATAACAAACATGCCGGCACATAATCATACTTTAAATGCGGTATCGGCTAAATTAAAGGCATCTTCTGCAAATGCGGATGAAGCATCTCCACAAAGTAATTTCCCAGCCGTTGCTGCAAGCCCTAATTATTCAGGTAATGGAGCAACCGCAGGAGTTTATACTGGTGGTGTTGAACTTTCGGGTGCTACCGATGCTAGCGGATCTGGTTTACCAATAGATATATTGAATCCATATTTGGTCATCAATTATTCTATTGCCACAGAAGGAATATTCCCAAGCAGACAATAATTAAAACCATATAAAGAGGAAATTTTCGATTTGAAAATTTCCTCTTTTAATTAATAAAAAAATATGCAAACAATAGGAATTTTACTAGCCCGATCCACTTATTATGAAACCATGGGTTTTGATCTATATGAAGGACTTAGATCAGGATTAAAACAATTGGGGAGAACAGATGTTAGAATTGTAACAGAAAACATTGGATTTGGTGCAGAAAAACAACAATGCTATCGCAGTGCGGAAAAACTTTTACTAGAAGAAAACGTCTCTCTAGTAATTGCTTATATAGGGCATCGTACGGCACAATTGCTTCGCCCACTTTTTCTTGCTGCCAATAAAATGCTGATCGTTTTAGATACTGGTGCTAACTTACCTCATGAATGGCCTAGTTGTCCAAATATTTTTTACCATTCCCTACACAATGCATTAGGAGCTTGGTTTGCCGCAAAAGAGGCATTAAATCATGGTTATAAAAGCGCAGGAATGGTTACCGGTTATTATGATGGGGGCTATTTACACACTTACAGCATTTCTAAAAGTTTTGAAGCTAATGGTGGTACAATTGCCTTTAACCATGCTACTGGCTATAAAACAGAGGATTTCACAATAGAGCCTTTGATAAATCATTTAGAACAATATCCCGACAGTGCTTTACTAAGTATTTTTAGTGGTGATTTTGTACAGTGGTATTTTGAAGGGATCAAAAAATCATTTGGAAATGAAAATATCCCTATTTATTTACCCCCTTTTGGATTTGAAGAAACAATGCTTGCCAAAGCTGTATATCCTAATAACACTGTAAAAGGAATAGCCGCTTGGTCAAAAAAAATAGAGTCGCAAGAAAATGAAATCTTTAAAAAAGCAATAATAGCAGCAGGTAGAACACCAAATTTATTCTCATTATTAAGTTGGGAAAGCGCTACAATTGCATTAAGAGTTCTTGAATTGATTGATGAACATGAAAATAATATAACTCAAATTGCATCAAGTCTACATTCATTTGAATTTATGAGTCCCAGAGGAAATATTCATTTTAATTCTAAAACAAATACTTCTATTTCACCATTGTATAAAGCGAGTATTGTACCAAACAATGAAGGAAAATGCGAAGTACAATTAGATGGCGAATTAGATGAAGTTCATAAAAATTTCGAGAAATTAATTAACCAAGACTTAGATAAAGCCACATCGGCTTGGCACAATAGTTATGTCTGTATTTGATATGGAAAAGCAAAAAAAAATATTGGTGTTATGTGGAGGAAAATTCGCCTTTCAAACTTTGCAATTACTCGCATATGAAAAATTCATTTGCGCTATCGGAATTGGCAAAAGTAATGACACAATTATAGAAGCTCTAGAAAGAGAATCTGAAGAAAGTAACATCGGTTTTAAATCTTTTCCGAATAAAAAAAGCATTGCAGAAATGAGATCTTGGATTGACTTTATTCAACCTGATTATATATTTTGCATCTCATTTCCATTCTTACTCCCCGAAACCGTTTTGTCTTATGGACAGGATAAATTCATCAACTTCCACCCAGGCCCTTTGCCTCAATACCGCGGACCTATGCCTATTTTTGAAGTGCTCAAAAATCAGGAGACCGAAACTGCCATTTGCGCCCACTTTATGAATGCTAAGTTCGATGAAGGGAATATTATTTTTAATGACCCAATTACTATTGGAACAGGAGACACCTATGGCAATCTAACTATTAAATTAAGTGAGCGCATGGCCCAAGTGGCCTTAAATGTGGCTAATATGATCCAATTTGCAAGCATCATTCCAAGCCAGCCACAGGATGAAAAATTATCTTATTATTATGAAAAACCAGAGTTATCCGACACCTATATTAATTGGAAACGTATGTCTGCCAGCGAAATCATTTCATTAATTAATGCTTGCAATCCTTGGAATACAGGTGCAGACGCATCCCTTTACGGAGAACAAATTAAAATAATCTCTGCAACCTTGTTAGATATACCCCATAACAGCCAAGCAGGTGCAATTGTGTCCTTGACAAATACTCTTAACATCGCATGTGAAGAGAATCAACAAATTGCTGTTGAAATACTTAGTACAGACAATGGTATTATGACTGCAAAACAGTTTGCAGTATTAAGGCCAATACTAACTAATGATTTAATCAAAATACAGAAACAATCCCTAATTTAAATCCATTTGATTATGAAAAAGAGTTTTACTTTTATTTTTACAATTCTAATGTGTTTCTTTTATATAAAAGGAAATTCCCAAACGCAATTTTGGAGTGACACATTCGAAGACGCTGGAGCTCCAAGCACGGGGACAAGAACGCCATCAGTGGCAGAATTCAATTGTAATACACCAGCAACTGTGTATTTTTTTAGAACATCACCATTAGCTTCTGCTCTTAGCTTACAAAATGGAACGTATACAGGTTATGAAGGATCAAAAGTGTGGGCTGCCGAAGATATCGATAAAGGTACTAGTTGTACAACAAATAATACCATTTCAGCAAATCAGCAGGTTACATGGACCGGTATAAATATTTCCGGAAAAACTAGCTTATCTTTTAAAGGCCTTTTTGCCGCAGATAATGTTGGTGGATGGCAAGGAATTGATTGGAACAGTCTTACTCCTCCACAACAGGATTTTGTGGCATTTGAATACCGTATCGATGGTGGTTCATGGATAAGGGGTTTAATGTTTGCCAGTAACATTCCTGCGGGTAACGCAGCTTCAAGTAACACACTCCAACTTGACACCAATGGTGACAATATAGGTGATGGAGCTTCTTTAACTTATGCTTTTGCTGAATTTACAGCCAATATAGTAGGAACAGGGACAACTTTGGACATTCGTATGAACTGTTTTGTTAATGCTAGTGCAACACAAGAAATAGCAATAGACAACTTCCGATTATTTGGTTCAACCGCAGTACTACCAACAATCACCACAACTGCAGCAACGGGTGTAGGTGCTGTAAAAGCAACTTTGGGTGGAAATGTTACCGCAGATGGTGGAGCAACAGTAACAGAAAGAGGTATTGTCTGGGCAACGACTGCCAACCCAACCACTGCCAATACCAAAGTAGTCAATGGCTCGGGAACGGGGAGTTTTAGTGCTACAATTTCCTCTTTGCCTGCAGGAACACTTGTTCATTTTAGGGCGTATGCAATCAATTCAGCAGGTACAAGCTATGGATCAGATTTGACTTTTACTACTAGTGCCGCTTTATCAGCAACGACTGGTCAAAGCAATCTGTTGTGTAACGGGGTTAACATTGGTAATGCTTCAGTAACTGCCTCAGGCGGGGTTGCCTCCTATAGTTATTCTTGGTCACCTTCGGGAGGAACGGGAGCTACTGCTAGCAATTTAGCAGCGGGATCCTATACTTGTACTATAACTGATAGCGAATCAACTCAAATTACCAAAAACTTTACTATTACTCAGCCATCGGCAATCAGCACCGCAGCGGGATCGCAAACGAATGTGACCTGTAGCGGAGGAACGAATGGTGTCGCTTCGGTTTCACCTTCTGGCGGGACTCCGGGATATACCTATATTTGGTCGCCTTCTGGTGGAACGGCAGCGGCAGCAACAGGACTTGCGGCAGGAAGCTACACCGTAACCGTAACAGATGCCAACGGATGTACAGCAACTCGAAATTACACTATTACTCAGCCATCTGTAATCAGTACTGCATCAGGATCACAAACGAACGTGTCCTGTAACGGAGGAACGAATGGTAGTGCATCGGTTACTCCATCTGGTGGAACTCCGGGATACACCTATTCTTGGTCCCCTTCTGGAGGAACGGCAGCTACTGCTACTGGACTTGCGGCAGGAAGCTACACCGTAACAGTAACGGATGCAAATGGATGTACAGCAACTCGAAACTATACCCTAACTCAGCCGTCGGTAATCAGTACTGCATCAGGATCCCAAACGAATGTGTCCTGTAACGGAGGAACGAATGGTAGTGCATCGGTTACTCCATCTGGTGGAGCTCCGGGATATACCTATTCTTGGTCGCCTTCTGGAGGAACGGCCGCTACAGCAACAGGACTTGCAGCAGGAAGCTACACCGTAACCGTAACGGATGCAAACGGATGTACAGCAACTCGAAATTATACTATTACTCAGCCATCTGCAATCAGTACCGCAACAGGATCTCAAACGAACTTGTCCTGTAACGGAGGAACGAATGGTAGTGCATCGGTTACTCCATCTGGTGGAACTCCGGGATACACCTATTCTTGGTCGCCTTCTGGTGGAACGGCAGCTACTGCAACAGGACTTGCAGCAGGAAGCTACACCGTAACCGTAACGGATGCAAACGGATGTACAGCAACTCGAAATTATACTATTACTCAGCCATCTGCAATCAGTACTGCTACAGGATCTCAAACGAACTTGTCCTGCAACGGAGGAACGAATGGTAGTGCATCGGTTACTCCTTCTGGCGGAACTCCGGGATATACCTATTCTTGGTCACCTTCTGGTGGAACGGCTGCTACAGCAACAGGGCTTGCGGCAGGAAGCTATACCGTAATCGTAACGGACGCCAACGGATGTACAGCACCTCGAAATTATACTATTACTGAACCATCGGTAATCAGTACCTCAACAGGATCCCAAACTGACGTGTCCTGTAACGGAGGAGCAAATGGTACCGCATCGGTTACCCCTTCTGGTGGAACTCCGGGATATACCTATTCTTGGTCCCCTTCCGGTGGAACTGCTGCTACAGCAACAGGACTTGCAGCAGGAAGCTACACCGTAACCGTAACGGATGCCAACGGATGTACAGCAACTCGAAATTACACTATTACTCAGCCATCGGTAATCAGTACTGCATCAGGATCCCAAACAAACGTATCCTGTAATGGAGGAACGAATGGTACTGCATCGGTTACTCCTTCTGGCGGAGCTCCGGGATATACCTATTCATGGTCGCCTTCTGGTGGAACGGCAGCCACGGCTACTGGACTTGCGGCAGGAAGCTACACCGTAACCGTAACGGATGCAAACGGGTGTACAGCAACTCAAAACTACACCCTTACACAGCCTCCGGTAATCAATACCGCAACAGGATCCCAAACTGACGTGTCCTGTAACGGCGGAACAAATGGTTCCGCATCGGTTTCTCCTTCTGGTGGAACCCCTGGATATACTTATTCTTGGTCGCCTTCTGGTGGAACTGCTAATACTGCAACAGGACTTGCGACTGGAAGCTACACCGTAACCGTAACGGATGCCAACGGATGTTCTGCAACTCAAAACTATACTATTAACCAACCTACGATCTTAATCGCAACAACAAGCCAGATAAATGCGACCTGCATAACGGGGGGACAAGCGGCTGTTAATGTTACTGGAGGAACAGCACCCTATATTTATTTATGGTCACCATCGGGAGCAACATCTCAAATAGCAACCGGATTAGCAGCAGGTAACCATAGCTGTTTAATTACAGATGCTAACGGATGTATATTGACAAAAAACTTTACTATTGCCACAACCAATACATTAGTTGCCACTACATCTAAGGTTGATGTCTTATGTAATGGTGCATTTACAGGTACAGCCACAGTTGTACCATCGGGAGCTCCAGGTCCTTTTACTTATGTATGGACACCTTCAGGAGGTAATGCAGCAACTGCCAACAACCTTGCCGCAGGTAACTATAGTGTAACAATAACGGCTTCTAGTGGTTGTTCAATTGTAAAAAACTTTACAATTAATGAGCCTAGTGCCATAGTTGTTACTCCAACACAAACTAATTTAACATGTAATGGTGCAACTAATGGATTAGCTTCTGTGAATGTAACTGGAGGAACCGGTGCATACACTTATTCTTGGTCACCTTCTGGTGGAACTGCAAATACCGCTACAGGATTAACAGCAGGAACTTACATTTGCACCATCACAGATGCAAATAATTGTACTGCAACAGAAAGTTTAACAATTACTGAACCTGCTCCAATTACAGCCATAACTTCCCAAACCAATGTATCTTGTAACGGTGGAAATAATGGTGTAGCTTCTGTAACGGCTTCTGGGGGAATTCCAGGATATACCTATTCTTGGTCACCTTCTGGAGGAACGGCTGATACCGCTACCGGACTTGCGGCAGGAAGCTATACTGTAACAATTACAGATGCTAATGGTTGCATATTAACCAAATCAGTAAATATATCAGTTACCCCAGATGCAACCGCGCCAGTAGCCAATGTAACGAATCTGCCAGATGTAACGGCCACATGCGTCGTAACTACAGGTATGATTAC
Source organism: Flavobacterium sp. P1_E4 (assembly GCF_056405915.1). Taxonomy (NCBI): domain Bacteria; kingdom Pseudomonadati; phylum Bacteroidota; class Flavobacteriia; order Flavobacteriales; family Flavobacteriaceae; genus Flavobacterium; species Flavobacterium sp. P1_E4. The sequence goes on along the minus strand of NZ_JBFUBE010000027.1, from coordinate 343 downwards.
AACTCCAACGGCAACCGACAACTGTGCAGGAACAATTACGGGTACCACAACGGATCCTTTGACCTACTCAGCTCAAGGAAATTATATCATTACCTGGACATATGATGACGGAAATGGGAATAGCGCCACCCAACTGCAAAATGTAATTGTGCAAGACGCAACCGCGCCTGTAGCCGATGTGACGAATCTGCCAGATGTAACAGCCTCATGTGCCGTAACTACAGGTATGATTACAGCTCCAACGGCAACCGACAACTGTGCAGGAACAATTACGGGTACCACAACGGATCCTTTGACCTACTCGGCTCAAGGAAATTATACCATTACCTGGACATATGAATGA
>NZ_JBFUBE010000026.1:0-38827 GCF_056405915.1 Flavobacterium sp. P1_E4 | reverse complement strand
ATTTACAACTCCTATTAAATTGGACTTATAAAAAAGAAAAAAATAGATATATCAGGTGTAGACTCCGATTTAATATCACAAGAAAAAAAACRAGCTAAAAAATCAAAAATATTAAATAATAAAAAAATTGCCATTTCAGTATCAATAAATGAAGATTTAGAGAAAATAGGATTTTCTGAACAACATTTGAATGATATTTCAATTGAAATTGCAAGGTATATTATCGCTAATGACGGAACAGCTTTATATGGTGGCGACTTAAGAGAAAATGGTTTTACTTATTATTTTTCAGAACTTTCAAACCAATATAAAAAGACAAATGACAAAAATTTTAAGTTTGTTAACTATTTTGTATTTCCTAATACTAAACGTTTAACACGTGATGTTAGGATAGATTTTCATTCAAAACAAATTGAAATAAAAGAAATACTAGTTCCAAAAACTGTTTCAATTGATGAACAAAAAGAATATAAACCCACCAAGTGTATAGAAGATAGATATGCATTTTGCGAATGTTTCAAAGAAATGAGAATTCAAATGGCTAAAGATTGTTCAGCCAGAATTTTAGTTGGAGGAAAATCTACAGATTATTTAGGATATATACCTGGAGTTATTGAAGAAGCTCTTTACACCTTAAAAGAAAGTAAGCCCCTCTTTTTAGTCGGAGGATTTGGTGGAGCGACAGAAAAACTAATAAGACTAATTAAAGGTGACGTGGTTGAAGAGTTAACTAATGATTTTCAATACAATACTGAATTTTTAAGCGAATTTAAAAGTTATGTCAATTCTAAATGCGACTATACAGACTTTGATCTATTAAAAACAGAATTGTCAAAATTTGGTGTAAAGAAAATTTCGGAACTCAATGGACTCAGTATTAAGGAAAACGAGATATTATTTTCAAGCAAGAATATCCACCAAATATTGTACTTACTAATGAAGGGGTTAAAAAAACTTTAAACTTGATAGCTCGGATTTAACCTGCTGGCGCATGCGTCCCGATTGCGCGGATTTGCAATCCGTGCCCACAAAGTACATCCCCCCCTACAACGTGTTCATCTATTGTTAAAGTAACATATTATGTTATTTTGTAATATATTTTATTACTTTTGTAACGAAGAAGGAACCACTAGAACCTGAGAAAAGGTCTAGTGGTTTAAAAAATTACTTCTTACAAGCAAGGATAAGTTTTCGAACTTCCTTGACAAGGAGGGCAACCTGAGATAATATCAAAGACCCACAAATTAAATATAGTATTTTCATATGACCGAAAATAAGGATTGAACAAATCCACTTAAAACCAAAAGCTCCAACTTTTGGTTTTTTTATGTGTGCTAATGATTTTCATTAGTATTACAAATATAAACCATTATGAAGGAAACATCTAATGTACCCCATAATGCCAAAAATGATGAATTAAGCACAATAAAATGCATGATAGCTACCCCCATAATACCAAAAAGTGAATATTTTTGTGCAATTTTTCACTTCTAATATCTTAGGATACTTATCAATACAGTTATTAACACGCCCCCGTTCCGCAAAGTCTCATGACTTTGCTTTTTTTTAAAGTACTTCAAAACCGTAAATATGATAAAAGCCAGCTATATGAAGTGTTCGTCCCTATGTTATACAAATATCTCCATGCCTTTACGTTTTTTTTTAAATTTTTACAATACAAAGTATAATTAAAACACCCCATTGATGGGTGTATGTGTGAGAAATTTGGTAGGTTTGGGGTAAATTAAATTTTTTATTTAAATATGACAAATAAAAAAGAACTTAGCGAAAGCGACATTTGTGATCTATACATTACTCCAGCAATCAAAAATGCTGGTTGGGATTCGTTCACTCAAATAAGACGAGAAGTGACTCTTACACCTGGACCAGTTATTGTTCGTGGTGAAATGTCGGCTAGAAATAAAAAGAAAAAAAAATTTGCTGATTATGTTCTTTCTTGGGAACCGGGAACAAGAATAGCCATAATAGAAGCAAAAGATAATACCTTCTCTATTAGTCACGGTATGCAACAGGCATTAAGTTATGCAGACATTTTAGGTGTGCCAAGCGCATTTAGTTCAAATGGTGATGCTTTTGCCTCACATGATAAAACAACAAAAGAAGGAGAAGATATTGAAACAGAATTTCCTCTTGAAAACTTTCCAACACCTGAAGAACTTTGGAAACGTTACAAAAAACACCACAATATACAAGACAGTCAACAAGAACTAATTTTACAGCCTTATTATACTGATGGTTCTGGCAAAGAACCAAGGTATTACCAAGTCGAAGCAATTAATCGTACTATTGAAGCTGTTGCAAAAGGTCAAAATAGAATTCTTTTGGTAATGGCAACTGGTACTGGCAAAACATATACTACTTTTCAAATCATTTGGCGATTATGGAAAGCTAGATTTGCAAAAAGAATTTTATTTCTTGTAGATAGAAATATTCTAGCTGACCAAACTCTTGTTAATGATTTTAAACCGTTTGGTTCTGTAATGACAAAAATCAAGAATCGAAAAATAGATCCTTCTTATGAGATTCACTTGGGCTTATATCAAGCACTAACTGGACCTGATGAAAGTGATAAAATATTTAAAAGTGTTACTCCAGATTTTTTTGATTTGATTGTTATTGACGAGTGTCATCGAGGAAGCGCAGCTGATGATTCCTCTTGGAGGGAAATTTTAGATTATTTTAAAAATGCCGTTCAAATTGGTTTAACAGCTACCCCTAAGGAAACCGAGTATGTTTCGAACCTAACTTATTTTAACGAGCCAGTTTATTCATATAGTTTAAAACAAGGTATTCAAGATGGTTTTCTTGCACCTTATAAAGTTGTAAAAATTGATATTGATAAAGATGTTAATGGTTGGACACCTCCAGAAGGTATGACAGACGATTTAGGTGCTGCTATTGAACAGCGTACTTATAATCAATCAGACATGGATAGAATTCTGGTATTGAATCAACGAACAAAATTAGTAGCTAATAGAGTTATGCAATTACTCAATGCTACTGATCCTATGTCAAAAACTATTATTTTTTGCGAAGATATTGACCATGCGGAACGCATGAGAAAAGCAATTGTGAATGCAGCAGGTAAAATAGCCATTGACAACCCTAAATACGTAATGCGTATAACCGGTGATAGTGTTGAAGGTAAAGCTGAATTAGATAATTTCATCGATTCTTACAGTCCATTTCCTGTAATAGCTACAACTTCTGATTTAATGACAACAGGTGTTGACGCCAAAACATGTAAATTAATTGTATTAGATAAAACAATTAAATCCATGACCATTTTTAAACAAATTATTGGTAGAGGAACGCGTATCGATGAAGAATTTAATAAGTTCTACTTTACCATAATGGATTTTAAAAAAGCTACAGAACATTTTAAAGACCCAGATTTTGATGGTGAGCCAGTAGTGATTTATAATCCAGGACCAGATGATGACCCTATCCCTCCTGATCCTGAGGGTGGTGATGATGACGATACAGGTGGTGGTGATGATACAGATGGTTCAGGCAGAACAAAAATTATAATCAGCGGTGTTCCTGCTAAAATTATAAATGAAAGAATTGAGTATCTTGGTGATGATGGACAGTTGGTAACAGAATCCTACAAAGATTTTACTCAAAAGCAAGTGAAATCAGAATATGCTTCTCTAGATGATTTTTTGCAAAATTGGAATGATGCTAAAAAGAAACAAGCCATTATTGAGTTGCTTGAAGAACATGGTGTAGTTCTTGAAAATTTAGCCGAATTGGTAGGAAAAGAATATAGTGATTTTGATTTGATATGCCATGTAGCATTTGGTCAGCCACCATTGACAAGAAAAGAACGAGCCGATAATGTTAAGAAAAGAGATTATTTCACAAAATATGGTGAACAAGCTAAAGCTGTTTTACAAGGTTTACTTGAGATGTATGCCGATAAGGGTGTAGTTAGTATTGAAAACGCAAAGGTTTTAAAACTCAAACCTTTTAGCGATTATGGAACTCCAATGGAAATTATAAATGACTTTTTTGGAGGAAAAGAAAAATACGAAACAGCAATAGAAGAATTAGAAAAAGAATTATTTAAACAAGACAAAACAGCATGAGTAATGTATCAGGTATCATAAAATCCATTCAGGATATTATGCGAAAGGATGTGGGAGTTGATGGAGACGCACAAAGAATAAGTCAGCTAGTATGGCTTTTCTTCTTAAAAATAGTAGATGACCGTGAGGATGAGTTAGAATTAACAGAGGATGATTATAAATCACCAATACCAGAAAAACTGCGATGGAGAAATTGGGCTAAAGATCCTGAGGGAGATACAGGAGAGACGTTACTCGATTTTGTGAATCTTGAACTTTTCCCAACTTTAAAAACAAAATTAAAAATAGAGGGTGAAGATGGTGGAAGGGCCTTGGTAATAAAAAATGTATTTGAAGACGCCTACAATTACATGAAATCAGGTACACTACTTCGCCAAGTAGTAAACAAAATATGTGAAATTAATTTCAATGCTTCTGGCGACCGCCACACATTTGGTGGTATCTATGAGCAAATACTTAAAGATTTGCAAAGTGCCGGAAACGCAGGAGAGTTTTATACACCTCGTGCCGTAACCACTTTCATTGTAAATAGAATTGCACCAAAATTAGAAGAAACGGTTTTAGACCCTGCTTGTGGTACTGGTGGATTTCTTACTAATGTAATTGAATACAAAAGGGAAAACTTTGTAAAATCACCTGCCGATGAAGAGGTTTTAGTAAAATCAATACATGGCGTTGAAAAGAAAGCTCTTCCCCATCTACTATGCACTACCAATATGATTTTGCATGGTATTGATGTACCTATCAATATTAAACATGATAATACTCTTGCTCGACCACTTCGTGATTATACCAATGCTGATAGAGTGAATGTAATTGTAACCAATCCTCCTTTTGGTGGTATGGAAGAAGATGGTATTGAAAACAACTTTCCTTCCACATTGCGTACTAGAGAAACTGCCAATCTTTTTATGACTCTTATCATTCATTTGCTTAAAAATGAAGGAAGAGCAGCAGTTGTGTTACCGGATGGCTTTTTGTTTGGTGAAGGTATTCAGACTCGAATTAAAGAAAAGTTAATGACCGAGTGTAATCTTCATACTATTGTTCGATTACCAAACGGTGTTTTTAACCCCTACACTGGTATTAAAACCAATATTTTATTCTTTACCAAAGGAAAACCAACTGAACATGTTTGGTACTACGAACACCCTTATCCAGATGGTGTGGTAAACTATAATAAAACCAAACCTATGCGTTTTGAAGAGTTTCAAACCGAAATAGATTGGTGGGGTAATGAACAAGACGGTTTTGCTACAAGAGTTGAAAATGAACAAGCATGGAAAGTTTCTGCCCAAGACATTGTAGAACGTAACTATAACCTTGACATAAAAAACCCTCATGTTGGTGAACAAATAACACATGACCCTGATGAGTTGCTTGCGCTTTACGCAAAAGAACAAGGCGAAATAACCAGTTTGAGAAACCAGCTTAAAGCTGTATTAGCTGAAGCCTTTAACAATAATGGGAACTAATTATGATAAATACCATTGTAAATAGTTTTGACATTTGGACTGATGCTCAAGGCATAAAATCGAGAACCCGAGTAAAAAGTGTTGATAATATTAGTTTAGAAGGTATTTCTAGCTTACGAGCATTAATTATTGAATTAGCATTACGAGGCAAATTAATCCCTCAAGATTCGTCCAATGAACCTGCAAATCATTTAATAAAAAAGATTGCTTTAGAAAAAGATAAATTAATTGCCGCAGGAAAAATCCCAAAGCAGAAAAGTTTAAAAGAAATTGAACAAACTAAAATGCCATATTCCTTACTAGATGGATGGGAATGGGCTTGGTTTTCTGATTTATATTTTTTTCAAGAAGGTCCTGGAATAAGAAATTGGCAATTTAGAAATAGCGGAATTAAACTTCTTAATGTTCAAAATATTGTAGGCGATAAATTAATTCTTGATAATACCGACAAATACATTGATATTGAAGAATATCAACAAAAATATCAGCATTTTACAATTGAAGAAAATGATTTGGTATTTGCTAGTTCAGGAGGTAGTTGGGGAAAATCAGCATTTTTTAATAACCCAGGTTATAAGGTTATTGTTAATACCAGTACTATTCGTATGCATCCATTTTTGGAAGATTGTCCTCGGAATTATTTAAAGCTTTTTCTTGATTCTAAATTATTTAAAGATCAAATGACTGCGCAATTGGTTGGTATACAACCAAATTTTGGAAGTACTCATTTGTTTAAAATATTGATTCCAATTCCACCTTCAAAAGAGCAGTATTTAATTGCTTCCAAAGTAGATGAGCTAATGGCCTTATGCGATAAGCTTGAAGCTGAACAATTCAACAACTTAAAAACCCATCAGGTATTAGTAAAAACCTTATTAGAAACTTTAACCCAAGCGGCAGATGCCAATGAGTTACAAGTGGCATGGGAACGAATGTCTCAACATTTTGACACTCTTTTTTGCACCGAAGATAGTATTGACCAACTGAAACAAACTATACTACAATTGGCAGTAATGGGTAAACTAGTACAACAAGACCCAAATGAGGAACCTGCAAGTGAGTTGTTGAAGAAAATAGGTAATGAAAAAGAGAGATTAGTTAAGGAGAAAAAAATAAAAGACATTGTTTTAACCGAAGTTACAAACGAACAAGAACCATTTAGAATTCCTCAAAACTGGAAATGGATAAGATTAGGAAATATAACTAATAAATTAGGTTCAGGAAGCACTCCTCGAGGAGGAAATAATGCTTATTCAGATTCTGGCATCTTATTTTTAAGGTCGCAAAACATTAGGAATGAAGGTTTACTATTAGATGATGTTGCCTTTATTGATGAAGCTACAAATAAGAAAATGTCAAATACGATAGTATTTCCTAATGATATTTTATTAAATATTACAGGTGGTTCATTGGGCCGTTGTACAATTTTTCCAGAAGAAGCCAATATTGCTAATGTCAGTCAGCATGTTACAATAATTCGACCAACCAATATGAAATCAACCGCATATTTACATTCATGTATATTATCTCCTTACATTCAAAATTTAATTTGGGGAAGGCAAATTGGAGCAAACAGAGAAGGATTAAGTAAAAAAGTTCTTGAACAATTTKAAATTCCTTACCCACCAATTTCAGAACAAAAAAGAATAATGTCTAAAATTAAAGAACTATTTGCTTTGTGTGATTCTTTAATAGAAAAAACAAAAAAATCACAGGAAATAAAAATATTTCTTTCGAAAACAATAATTGAAAAAGTAGTTGAATGAGTGTTTTAGATGCGACATATAAAAATAATGTAGTAAAGACAGATAAAAAAACATGGTGTGATGAAGATCACCATCATTTATTTAAATACTTTACCGATTTTAATGAATGGTTTGATGGAGATGAAGGTCAGGACACAAGAGTTAAATATAGTGTTCAAGGATTATTTCAACCTAGTAAAGGTTTATATGCTAGTGATGCAGAGTCTTACAAGTTAGCCTTCACTGAATTTCGCGATTTACGTTTAAAACAAGTACTGAGTGAAGATTATATTCAAGAAAAAACGGGAGAAAAGCACTGGTATGAGAGAAATCAACTTAGGTTTGATCAGCTTATAGAATATATTAAGGAAGGTGTAGTTGTGCCTTTTATCGGAGCAGGTTTATCTGTAGATTCGGGCTTTCCTACATGGAAGGAACATTTACGACAACAAGGCAGAACATCTGCTATTGATGCTACACATATTGATACTCTATTGAAGAATGGACAATACGAAGAAATTATTGATGAAATTGAGAAGAAGGGATACAAAGATGCTTTTATTCAAGAAATTAAAGATGTTTTCTCAAAAAGAGGAGATATAAACACAACTTTATTAAATCTTACAGAATTATTTAATGATACAATAATTACAACTAATTACGACCACTTATTAGAACAAGCTTTTGATATTGGCTCTGCACGCAAAATTCAATTAATTGATAATGTAAACATAGGAGAAATACCTGAATCCGAAAAAACTACCATCATAAAGCTACATGGGGATATTTATAAACCAAATAAATGTATTTTAAGTAAAAATCAATATGATGAAGCGTATGGTAAAGGAATTTTGGATTTAACAAAGCCTATCCCAAAGTTGCTTTCCTATTATTATAGAACTAGTAATTTATTATTCTTGGGCTGTAGTCTAAACCATGACAGGACTATGGAAGTTTTTCAGGCAGTTAACGATCAACTAAAAAATAAAGATGTTTATCATAAAGAACACTTTTCTTTAGAATCGATGCCAGAAGATAAAGATGAATTAAGTATCCGCAATAATTATTTATTAAGTTATGGAATTATACCAATTTGGTTTCCCAAAGGAAGTTATGATTATATTGAACTAATATTGCGATTATCCATAAATGAAATGAGATATAGAGGATATGAGCCTGGAGAGAAAAGAAAACCTACTGAAATTGTAAACGAAGAACCTATAATAATTGAAGAGCCTGAATTAACAGCAGAACCTGTTGAAGAAAAGAAATTAGGATTTCTTGAACATCTTGTTAAAACGTTTAGAAAGTTTGGATAAGTTAAACCAATATTGATTAAGTTTTTTTTAATGTTACCAAATATGATTGTATCAAATTTAAAAATAGGTTTTGAAGAGTTTTTACATGTTGCTGATGAAATTTGGTTTGCAGTCGCTTTAATCAAAGATGAAACCTATGATTACATACAAGAGTCAATCAAAAAAAATTGTAAACAACATTATCTTGTTGGTATAGATTTACCCACAAATCCTATTGTTTTACGAAAAATGAAAGAAAAACTTAAAAAAGATTTTTTTGATTCTGCCATATATAAAACAGATAATAATTATCATCCTAAAGTTTATTTATTTAGAGTTAAAGATAGCTACATAGCTTTTGTAGGATCTTCAAATTTAACTGATGGCGGTCTAGAAGATAATGTTGAGTTAAATTACAAAATAACTAATCAAGAAGAATGTCTATCTATTCTTAAATGGTTTAATGAGCTTAATAAAGATACTTATCCACTGACTGATGAGAATATTTCAGAATATGAAGATCAATTTAGTTTGATTAAAGAAATTGAAAGCCAGTTAAAAAAAAGGAAAAGACTAATAAAATTTAAAAAATCTTCAAATAATATTAATGAATTAGCACCACTAGATTCAATTGATTTTTCTGATAGATATTTTAAAAAAGAACACCATTTGGCATTTAGGAGAGAATTATGGACAGATTCTTCACGTAGTGCTAACAATGAAAGAATTGAAGTTCAAGATAGATTTTTAGAGTTAAATAATGCTATTTTCCCAAAATTTAGAGCGTATGGTATTGATAAATTAGACCATAACACAAAAAACCATATTGTTTCAATGTATCACCATATTGAAGGAGCAACTTCACAAAATTTGGGAGCCATGTGGTTGAGTTATGGGAAAACCAAAGCCGAAATAAAGAAATACAAAGACCTTTTTCCAAAAGTTCCAAATAAAAAAAACGGAAATGATGAAGATGATAAAATGAGTTTTATCAATCATGCTCGATTACAAATTCGTATTGATTTGAATTCAATTGGGATTTGGTTGTTATTTGGGAAAAATAATGATGGAAGTTCATTTGACAGAAAGGACTTTTTTGACAAAATGGTATCAAATAGCTATAAAGAAGAGTTTTTTGATAAAGTAACATCATTACCAAAAGAATATTGGATTCGTGTGAATGATATAAAAAGAGATTGTGACTCGTTTGAAACACTAGCAGATTTATATGTCTTTTGTAAAATGGATAATTCTAAAAAATACTTCATCATAGGACGTGATTATAAAATAACTGATTCAGAAATGTCCGAAGAAAATTTGCCAACTGAAACCCTTAATGTTTTTAAGTTACTTTTTCCATTATATGAAATGATGCGACATAAGTTGTAAACTGAAAAAACTTTTTTAATCAAAATAATTAGCCATGAATCTATACCAATCTAAAAACACTACGAACCTTAATCTGTTGAAAGAAAAACCTTTTAAACTAGAAAAGGAAATTCAATCATTGTTTGAAAAAAATCTAGCTGAACTTATGGGTTTAGAAATGGTAAATTCAGAATTTGTGATAAAAGGCAAACGCATCGATACTTTAGGCTATGATCCACAATCCAAAGCATTTGTCATCATAGAATACAAACGCGATAAAAACGTAAGTGTGGTTGATCAAGGTTTTACCTATTTAAGTCTAATGCTGGAGAACAAAGCTGATTTTGTCTTGACTTATAACGAAACATTAAAAAAATCCATTCACAGTGCTTCAGTAGATTGGTCACAAACAAGAGTAGTTTTTGTGTCTCCTAGTTTTACTGAAAATCAGCGATTGGCGACCAACTTCAAAGATATTGCTATTGAGTTATGGGAAGTTAAACGCTATGAAAATGATTTAATCAGTATCAACCCGATCAAGAAAACCAAATCAGCCGAAAGTATTAAGCCACTAACACAACAAAATAGCTCAATGAAGTCGGTTACAGATGAAATCAAAGTCTATACTGAGGAAGATCATTTAAATAGAAGGTCAGAAGAAATAATTGAACTGTATGAAAGTTTTAAGCAAGCAGTCCTAAATTTAAAACCAGATTTTGAAATTGTTCCTAAAAAATGGTATATCGCTTTTAAATTAAATAAGAACATTGTAGATATAGAATTACAAGCTAAATCATTAAAAATCTGGGTTAACTTGAAAAAAGGAAAATTAGATGACCCAAAAAAATTAATGCGTGATGTTTCTAAAACGGGTCACCAAGGTAATGGAGACTACGAAGTAATGGTAAAAGATACTGAAAATTTAGAGTACATCATGAGTTTGGTTAAACAAGCCATTGTATAAGGAGCACCTGCCTTCTAAGCAGGCGGTCGAAGGTTCGAATCCTTCTGTTATTACAAATTAAACATTCCCATGAAAAACATTTTTTTATACTTATTGTTGCAGTTTTCGGCGATTGGATTTGCACAATCATTAGATACTACTTTTGACCCCGGTACAGGTGCAGATGCTTTGGTTCATGCCACTGCGATTCAGCCGGACGGTAAAATTCTTATTGGCGGTTATTTTAATAATTTCAATGGCATTGCAAACCACCAAATTGTACGCCTAAAGACAGATGGCAGTCTGGACACGGGTTTTAATGTTGGTACTGGTGTAGATGGTACATTTACTTCAGGAACTGTTGTTCGCACAATCGTCCTTCAGCCGGATGGAAAAATCCTCATTGGCGGAAGCTTTTCCAAATACAACAATATTAATAGAGGTTCAGTAGCCCGTTTGAATGCGGACGGAAGTTTGGATACAACTTTTAATCCCGGCATGGGTGCAAAATCAGCCTCTAACGAAGCAAATATAATGAGTATTGTTGTTCAACCGAACGGTAAAATTGTCATTGCCGGTGATTTAACGTCTTATAATGGTGTGAACAGATATGGGATAGCGCGTTTGAATGCAGATGGCAGTTTGGACACCAGTTTTAATCCCGATGCAGGTGTGGGTACTGGTAATAATGCAGTTGATGTAGTTTCGCTTCAATCTGATGGTAAATTTATCATCGGTGGCGATTTTGATTATTTTAATAACATACCCAGAAAAAGACTGGCGCGTTTGAATGCTGATGGTAGTGTAGATATGAACTTTATGTCTGACGGAGGCTCTATGGTGCTGATGATTCATGCAATATCAGTTCAAAATGACGGCAAGATTCTTATTGGAGGGCAGTTTTGGAACTATAATGGCACTCCTATATCTGGCGTTGTACGCTTGAACCCTGATGCAAGCATGGATACCACCTTTACTCCGGGTACAGGAGCTGGTGGTCTTGTTTTGACATTGTTACTTCAAACGGATGGCAAAATTGTTATTGGAGGTCAATTTATTGATTTCAATGGTATAACTAGAAACAGTCTTGCACGGCTAAATAAAGACGGTACTTTAGACACCAGTTTTGATCCTTTGGCAGGCACAGATGCATTTATAATGATTGCATCAGTTCAGGCGGATGGAAAAATTATTATTGGAGGCGATTTTCACTCATATAATGGAATAAGTCGAAACTTTATAGCCAGAATTAATAATGATTTGCCGCCAACGGCCTCTCCCCTGACATTCTGCGGTGTTGCAACTGTTGCCGATTTAGTTGCAACAGGTACGAATCTGAAATGGTATGCAGCGGCTACGGGAGGTTCAGCAATGTTGTCAACGGCCGCTGTAACTACGGGAACTTATTACGTTTCGCAAACTGTAGGAGGCATTGAAACCGCAAGAACAGCAGTACCGGTAACCACTAACACCCCCATTATACCAATTTTTACACAGATAAATGATATTTGTACAGGAACTGTATTACAACCATTGCCAGCGCTTTCAAACAACGGAATTTACGGAACCTGGTCACCGGATTTAGACAATACCATTACGACAAACTACACTTTTATCCCGGCATCAGGTTCATGTGCTGTACCGGCTACAATGACTATTAAGGTAAACTCAAGCATAACGCCGGCTTTTACACAGGTTGCTCCTGTCTGTTCAGGAGAATTAATGGCTCAGTTACCTACGATTTCAAACAACAATATTACAGGTAGTTGGTCTCCGGATTTAAACAATAAAACTACAACCACCTACACATTTACACCAACAGCAAGTTTATGTGCTGTTATAGCTAAGATGGAAATTGAAGTGCTAAACACTCCAAATCTAATGTTGAATCACAGTGAAGTAATTTGTTCTGAAAACAACGAATTAGTACAGCTAAATGCAGGTTTACTTTCAGGTTCTCAATCTCAATATAGTTACCAATGGTCCAGAAACGGTCAATTGTTGTCTTTTAATCAATATTATATAAACGTAAGTCAGGACGGTACATATACCTGTCAGGTAACAGACAATATAACTTATTGTAAAAGCATCAGTACGAATACGGTAATTTATTCAATTCCATTAATTATCGAAAAAATTATAATTTCAGATATAACGGAAAACAATACAATAACTATCATAGCCTCTGAAATGGAAAATAGTGAATTCAGTTTGGATAATCCATCAGGACCATTTCAGCTTTCCAATAAATTTGAAAATGTTGAGCCTGGTTTTCATATCGTATATGTAAACAACAAAAATAGCTGTAGTATTATTTCAAAAAATATTTCTGTTCTGGGTGCTCCTTCATATTTTACACCAAATAATGATGGCTATAATGATACTTGGAATATAAGAGGAATAAACAATGAATTATTTAAAAATTCAAAAATAGTTATTTATGACAGATATGGAAAAATGCTTAAAGTAATTCCTAATGCCGTAAGCATTGGCTGGGATGGTACTTATAACGGTCAACCTTTACCCGCTACAGATTATTGGTTTGTTGTTAATTTTGAAAACGGTAGAACCGTAAAAGGCCACTTTTCATTAAAAAGATAATAAAATAAACTACTCTAACTTACGTTACGAATCCGCTCGCACAGATTTGCACACGAACGAAGTGAACTGACGCAGTAATCCGTGTCCACTCCAATTATCATCCAATTCAAACCATAAATTCAAAAAAAGCCAAGTCTCACAATTTGGCTTTCATTATATTAAATCTAAAACAAAAAGCAAAACACCTCATAAAGAACGACTAGCCTGAGCCAGAAAAGCCAAATCATCTTGAGTTTTAGAAACAACAGCAATACATTCTTTTATAGAAACTAAATGCAGCACTACCCCATTAAGGCTTTTGATAAGCGCAATAGAGGAAGAGAATTTTTTAAAAAGTGCAAGCTGTTCATTGCTCCTTTGGGACGCATTTGATGAACTGGTAGTCGTTACTGCTGCTTCATTCTCGATTGCCACTAATTGGCTGTACACTTCATCCAAATAAGGCAGCGTTTGTTTAAAATCCATAATAGAAGAATCCAGCCTTGCTCCCATAATATGAAACGCCTCGCCCATTTTTTTTAAAACGATCCGCAGCTCTTCCTGTTTATTTTGATTAAGGGCAGCATCAAACCCATCCGCTTTTTGATGAAGCGTTGCGGAAAGTAAGGATGCTTTTTTAATAAATTCATTGTTACGCGCAATCAATCCCGCATATTTATCCTTGGAGTAAATGGTGTTTAATTGCTGAATAGTGTCCAATTGGGTTTTGGCTTGGGAAGTTGCTGGATGCTGGATTATAGCCGTAAGATCCCCCAATACTTGTAGTGTATTCAGGTCGGAGGATGAAATTCCACCCTCCGCAACAGATAAGCTGCCGGCAGAATAGTTTTCATCTTTTTCATCAATTATGACTTGACAGGCTTTTTCTATAGCGGCAATTCTCTCTTGGCTAGTTTTCTTGACTGCGGCGGAATTAGTTTGTTCCCCAGCCTTTCGCTCTTGGGCATAGTTGACAGAAATCCATAACATCAGAAAAAAGGCAAAGCCATTTTTGGTAATCTCTTTTATCCTCATAATGATAGTAGTAATGATGATTGGATTATAGTGAATAAGCCAAAAGTAAGAAATCCATCCGATTCACTTTAACTTTTATTAATAAAACTAAACCCGCTCCACGAAGTGTTCAACCGCTTACCAATTAAGTATTGTTGATAAATCCATAACTTCGAATTCACTCAAAGAGAATAAGCTACTTTTTGATAGCTTTGTAGAGCTTAAATCAAAACTAAAATTAGAATTGAATAAAATTTTATTTGATTAGATATCCATATTGCATATCGCGATTTGCGATATCTGAAAACAAATTGTGTCGACAATGTCGACACAATTTGAAAATAAGTATCGCAGAAATTTTGAAGTAAAAAATCTCCGTAGAATGATGCAATTTGCAAATCAGTTTACCGATTTTCAAATTGTCGTGCCACTGGCACGACAATTGTCTTGCCCCCCCTGTGTCGTCCTGAAAAAAGTTTACATATTTACACGCTAGGCAATCCCGATCGTGTAGATTCGCACACGAACGAAGTGAACTGACGTAGTAATCACTGCTCACTCAAATTAGCATCCAAATCAAGTCTTAAATTCAAAAAAAACCAGGTCTCACAAATTTTCAATAAAAATCAAATAACTAGCACTGAGTTTATATTAAGATCGCGGTTTAGGCAGGTTTCTGTCATACATAACAATAGTGCCTGCCACGGACACATTTAAGCTTTTTTCAGATTTGAATTTTACTAAATGGTGGCATTTTTCCATGGCTTTCAGAGATAAGCCATGATCTTCTGCTCCTAATAAATAAACACAGCGTCTGGGATGCTCAAAAGTTTCTAAATCGGAAGCGTTTTCATCTAATTCAACACCAACCAGTCGGGCTCCTTTAGGTAAGTTTTCGTAAAAAGCTTCAAACGTATCATAATGAAAATACGGAATGGCTTTGACCGCATTATGGGTATCACAGGCTTGCTTGGCATATCTATTGCCTATGGTAAATATAAAAGTAGCACCTAAGTTTTGAGCCGATCGCCACAAAACACCCAAATTTTCAGGCGTTTTACCATTTTGGATGCCAATACCAAAATATTCATTTATAAAATTATCATTCATAAAGGCAAAAGTACAAACTGCAAATACATAAATCAATTTTTTATTATGGATCTAGAGTTGGTATTACCATCTTTACTCTTGCATCTTTACTCTTGCATCTTTACTCTTGCATCTTTACTCTTGTATCTTTCATCTCGCATCTATCATCTCGCATCTTTCATCTCGCATCTTGCATCTCGCATCTTGCATCTTGCATCTTGCATCTCGCATCTATCTTAAAAAAATTGGCTTAATGAGAAGTTGGCTTTGCATTTGGGATGATTTGGCAAATCCGAGAATAGCTTAACTTAATCCCGCTCTAGTACCTGAATACCGGCAAGCGGCTTTTTAACGCAGAAACTTTGTCCAATAACTTAACGGTCCGAACTTTCGCAGTCACTCCATTTTTTGTTTTTTCAGTTTAATTTTACTTAGGAACTTTGCGGAAACTCATCGCGGAATAATACCGGCAATTGCTCTCACTTATTGCTAGTTGTTCCATATAAAGATACCATCCACCTGCGTGGAAGTATTCGAATTAAAAATGAGCTCATCTTAGAAAGTGTTCCCGGTATGATCATCATCTTGCCGTTAAGCGTCTCACGAACGGCAATTTCGCCAACTTTATCCGGTGGCACAGCCATTTGATCTCCAAACCATCCAAGTTTTTCTTTTGTATACTTGGCAATTTCGGGTTTGGTATACACAGGCCCGGGACTTAAGCAACTCACACTGATATCTTTTTTCCTCAATTGATTACGCAACGAATAACTGAAAAAAATCACAGCGGATTTAGTTGCAGAGTATATGTTTTTATCTGGCATAGGGGCGAATCCGGCCATACTGGCAACATTCAAAATATAAGACGGCTCATTTTTTTCCAAAAGAGGAAGTAAAGTAAGTGTCAGAGCCATGCAGGATTCCAAATTTAATCGGACCATATATCGCAATGAATCTAAGGGAAGCGATAAATAATCTTTTGGGCCTCCATAACCAGCTACATTACAAAGCATCTTTAAAGGAATTTTTTTGTTTGTACACCATCTGGCTATAGAATCGGCGGTTGATTCTTTGGCTAAATCGAGTTTTAATGTTTCGACATGAATTTGATACTTTGTTTCCAGCTTTTCTTTTGCCAAATCGAGTCCATTTTGATGACGCGCAATTAAGATTAAATTAAATTTTCTTTTCGCCAAAGCCTCCGCAATGGCATAACCAATACCTTTACTTCCTCCTGCGACTAAAGCGTAGTCTGAGGTATCATTTTTTAAAGTAGTCAAATTCTCTCTTGGGATAGAATCAACATTTGTTTGCTCACTGCTCAAATAACCTTCTTGTGCATTGATGGATAAACTCACTAGACAAAACAATGTAATTAATATTTTCATGTGCACATATTTAAATTAATAATGTATGTTGCCTAGCGGTTTAGGACACGATGGTGTTCAGTCCGGTTGGTTTATTTTTCTTAGGTTACTTCATTGTTAATGTCTTCAAATAAAATCATTTGCCCCGATCGCGCGGATTTACACACGTACGAAGTAAACTGACACAGTAATTCGTGCACGCAAAGTATTCCCATATTCTCCATTCAAAATTTACACCCGAGCGATAGCGAACTGGCGAAGCAATTTATAATTTAAAATAGAATCAATTCTTTCCGATTGCCTCTTGCTTCTTTGCTCTTTATTCTGCTTTCTGCAACCTGTCTCCTCCAATCATATCACTTCTTAATACTTTCCTTCACTTCAAAAATATCCCTCTTTAACTCCAAAAACATTTCCTTCACACTAACAGGCTCTGAAATTTCAGCCTTCCTGTCACTTCTCCCAATATTGCATTCATACTCCCAAATCTCCAATATGTCAGAAGCTTTAACTTCATAATTAGGATAAAGCCGATTATCAGATTCCAAAACAAGTACATTCTTTTTATTTTTGTTCAAACGCTTATAAACCATCCCCTCACTTTTAGTGATGAATATGTAGGTCTTCCCATCAAGTACCTCGCCTAATGTTTCCACATAGCGCCCAATAATGATGGAACCATCTTCATGCGGAGGCATCGAGTCTCCCTCCACCGGAAATCCCCTGTGCTTACCCGCACCCAAAAAAGGCAGTGAAATTTGCTGCAAACTCTCAATATATTCCGGATCGGCATAACCGTTCAAATAACCAGCCTTCACCTTTTGGGTGACAACTTCTATGAAATTCTCCCCTTCTCTATCGATCATAATGGGAAGAACCAACCGATTATTCTCCAATTTCAGTAAATCCTGCGTATCTATTTTACGCACATCCACAGAAAGCAATAAATCGATACTGATATGATAATAATGCGCTATTTTCTTCAAAATATCATACGGAGCTTCTGATGTGCCGTCTTCATACTTCACGTACCTGCCTCTGGTAATGCATAGGCTCTCGGCAAGTTTTTCCTGCGATATCTTCTGCTTTACCCGAAGAGTTCTGATGTTGTCTGAAAATAAGGACATAACAATTTTGTTACAATTTGTAACAGCAAATATATTAAAAAATGTTACAACCTGTACTAATTTTGTTTCTACAAAAACAAAGGAAAATGATACGGGCAATTGTACACATGGATTTGGATACCTTTTTTGTATCCTGTGAAAGATTGGGCAACTCCCAATTAGAAGGAATTCCACTAATTATTGGTGGTGGTGATCGTGGTGTGGTAGCTTCTTGTTCCTATGAGGCTCGTCATTTTGGGGTGCGCTCGGCAATGCCCATTAATATGGCAATGCGGCTCTGCCCACAGGCCAAGATTGTCAAAGGGGATATGGAATTGTATTCCAAACTATCCCATGATGTCACACAGGTGATTCAGGAAAAAGCCCCCATAATGGAAAAAGCCAGCATTGATGAGTTCTATCTCGACATCACTGGTATGGATCGTTTTCATGGCAGTTATAAATGGACAAATGAACTAGCACAATCCGTAATTAAAGAAACGGGACTACCCATTAGCTTTGCTTTATCTGTCAATAAAACAGTTTCAAAAATAGCCACGGGGGAAGGCAAACCAAGAGGAAATTTAGAGATACCCGAGAATAACGTTCGGGCCTTTTTAAACCCTTTATCGATCCAAAAGATACCCATGGTCGGCAATGTCACTTTTCAACTTTTATCCCGAATCGGAATTCGAACCATCCAAACGCTTTCCGAAATGCCAGCCGAAGTGCTCCAACGCATGATTGGCAAAAATGGTCTGGAGATATGGAAAAAAGCCAATGGCATTGACAACAGTCCGGTAGAACCCTATACCGAGCGAAAGTCCATTTCCACCGAACATACTTTTTCCCAGGACACCATCGACATTGCAAAACTCAAATCGATCTTAATGGGTATGGTGGAAAAGCTGGCCTTCCAACTCCGCTCCGAGCAGTGGCTAACCTCAACGATAGTGGTTAAAATTCGCTATGCCAATTTTGACACCGAAACCAAACAATGCAAAATAGCCTATACCTCAGCAGATCATATCCTAACCAAAAATGTAACCGATCTCTTTGACAAACTCTACCAACGTCGTATGCGCCTTCGTTTAATAGGCATCCGTTTTAGCGGACTCGTCAGGGGGACCTATCAAATCAATCTCTTTGAAGACACCCAGGAAATGCTGTCCCTTTATGCCGCCATGGACAAAATGAAGAGCCGCTATGGTTTTGATGCCGTAATGCGCTGCGCCGGCGCCTCCTTCAAACCCAACACCAAAGACGAAATTTTAAAACGAACCCTAACCCCCAAGCAATTAAACCCATAAACAATTAAACAATTAAACAATTAAACAATTAAACAATTAAACAATTCAACGATTCAACGATTCAACGATTCAACGATTCAACGATTAAACCCATTAAACGATTAAACCCATTAAACGATTAAACAATTCAACGATTAAACCATCAACCATAAAAAAATGTATCTCAACTGCCACTCCTTCCACTCCTTGCGTTACGGCACCATTCCCCTTGAGGAACTCATTGGGCAGGCAGTCACCTGTGGAGTTAAGGCAATGGCGCTTACCGATATCAATACCGTAACAGGAATCTATGATTTTATAAAAGGATGTGAGGCTGTGGGCATTAAACCCATTATAGGAATTGAGTTTCGTTGTCAACACCAATTACGGTATATCGGTCTGGCAAAGAATGCCAATGGTTTAGCAGAGATGAACCGTTTTTTAACAACCCACAATTTCAGCGGAGAGCCTTTGCCTATTATTGCTCCTAAGTTCAATGATGTATCCATAGTGTATTCCTTGGAACACGCTCCGCCAACCCTTCAGGAAAATGAATATATCGGAATTCGTCCGGAAGAGCTCCCAAAGCTTTTTCTGTCGGAATGGAAAAATAAAATTTCGAAAATGGTCATCTTCCAACCTGTGACCTTTAGAACCAAAAGAGAATTCAACCTGCATAAGATTTTGCGGGCCATTGATACCAACAAGATTCTATCCAAACTTACTGAATCGGATTATTGCAAGACATCTGAAGTAATGCTGCCCTTGGAATCCCTTTTGCTGGCTTACGAGGAATATCCCGAAATCATTTCCAATACTCAAAAAGTAATGGAGGCTTGCAATTTCAAATTTGAGTTCAATACCCCCAGAAATAAAAAGTTTTACACCACCAATCAGCAAAGTGACTTAGCCCTATTAACCACCTTGGCCTATCAAGGACTTTTATGGCGCTACGGCAAAGAAAACATTTTAGCAAAAGCAAGAGTTGAAAAGGAACTTAAAGTGATTGACCAATTGCAGTTCAGTGGTTATTTTTTAATCACTTGGGATATTATTCGCTACAGCAACAGTCGTGGATTCATGCACATTGGTCGCGGTAGTGGTGCCAATAGCATCGTTGCCTACTGCTTGGGGATTACTGATATCTGTCCACTGGAACTTGATTTGTATTTTGAGCGTTTCCTAAACGAAAATCGTAAGAGCCCACCCGATTTCGACATCGATTGGAGTTGGAAAGAACGCGATGTAATTTTAGAATACATCTTTAACCGTTACGGAGCCGATAATGTTGCCTTCTGTGGTACCAATGTGGAGTTTAAATACCGCTCCATCTTTCGCGAGGTAGGCAAAGTCTTTGGATTACCTAAAGAAGAACTCGACAGACTCGCCAAGAACCCCATGAAATTGCACGACAGTAACAGTATCGTGAAACTGGTGCAGGAATATGGCATGTTGCTCGAGAGATACCCGAATCAGCGCAGTATGCATTCCTGTGGAATTATAATCTCCGAAGAACCCATTACCAATTACACACCACTGGAAATGCCTCCTAAGGGATTCCCAATTGTGCTTTTTGACATGCACATTGCCGAAGACATCGGCTTCGAAAAATTTGACATCCTGAGTCAACGCGGTATTGGGCATATTGATGACAGCGTGAAACTCATTGAAAAGAACAGGGGAATCCGAGTGAATATTCGAGATACTACCCTCTCTAAAGACGAAGCTTTAGCCAATGTTTATTTAGCACAGGGTAAAACCATAGGATGCTTTTATATTGAAAGTCCCGCCATGCGTGGATTACTGCGACGCCTGAAATGTGATAATTATAAAACACTGGTGGCGGCCTCATCCATTATTCGCCCGGGTGTGGCACAGTCGGGCATGATGAAAGAGTATATCTTTCGCCACAACCATCCCGACAGGTTCGAATACTTTCACGAAGTATTTAAAGAACAACTTGGGGAAACCTATGGCATTATGGTCTATCAGGAAGATGTCATTAAAATTGCCCTTCACTACGGAGGTCTTCCCGCTGCTGATGGCGATATTCTGCGTCGGGCAATGAGTGGTAAAGGACGCTCCAAAGAGGCACTGCAAAAAGTAAAAGACAATTTCTTTGCCTGCTGTGCACAAAAAGGACATCCATTGGCTCTTAGTCAAGAAATATACAGACAGATTGAATCCTTTGCGGGTTACTCATTCTGTAAGGCGCATTCTGCTTCCTATGCAG
Source organism: Flavobacterium sp. P1_E4 (assembly GCF_056405915.1). Taxonomy (NCBI): domain Bacteria; kingdom Pseudomonadati; phylum Bacteroidota; class Flavobacteriia; order Flavobacteriales; family Flavobacteriaceae; genus Flavobacterium; species Flavobacterium sp. P1_E4. Next base: position 17,208 of record NZ_JBFUBE010000026.1, on the reverse strand, counting down.
TGGAAAGTTATCAAAGTTTATATCTTAAGGTATATTACCCAATTGAGTTTATGGTGGCCGTAATCAACAATCAAGGGGGATTTTACAGAACCGAAGTCTATGTGCATGAAGCGCGTATGGCTGGAGCCACCATCCATAATCCTTGTGTAAATAAAAGCGAATACGAAACCACGCTCTATGGCACTGATGTATATTTGGGTTTTATGCACCTGCAGAGTTTGGAATCCAAGATGGCTTATTTCATAGTCTCGGATCGTAACAGAAATGGTGATTTCCTTTCTCTTGAAGATTTCATCAACCGAATCCCAATGGGAATTGAAGGCATTAAAATTCTTATTTTCATTGGAGCATTTCGCTTTACCGGTAAATCCAAAAATCAATTGCTGGTCATCTCCAGTTTACTCTTAAACAATTTTAAACCCGAAAACAGAAACTTACTGTTGATACAGGAACCAGTTAAGGAATACAAACTCCCAACTTTGGAGCGTTCCTTGTTTGAAGACGCTTTTGACGAAATTGAACTGTTGAGTTTCCCCGTTTCCTGCACCCCCTTTGATCTCTTGCAGACCAAGAACCGTGGCGACATAATGGCAAAAGATCTTCTTTCTTGCCATAAAAGACAAGTACGAATGCTGGCCTATCTTATTTCAAGAAAACAAGTACCTACCAAAAGAGGAACTATGTATTTTGGAACTTGGATTGACCATGAGGGTTCCTATTTTGATACAGCACACTTTCCTGACAGTCTAAGTCAATATCCTTTTTTGGGAGGTGGCTGTTATCTTCTCCTGGGCACAGTAGAAGTCGATTTTCATTTTCCCACCATTACTGTAACCAAAATGGCCAAAATGCCTTTCATCCCCGACCCTCGCTATATGGATTCCAAAGACCAGTTTAAAACACAAAATCAAATCAAGGAAGATGTCAGTAGTACCCATCGTGCACCTTATCCGCAGGAACACGAAATTAATATCCCCAGACATAGAATGATTTCTTAATGTAATTTTATTAACTAAACTCTGCCTTTTTTCTAATTTTACTAACCTTTTTTATTTAAACAATACCAAAATGGCAAACTCCAACACTACTCTAATGCGCTTTTTAGACGTACAAAACAAAATGTATCTCACCGCCTTTTCTGAAATTGAACAACAAAATAATTGACTTACAATAATAAGGTCAAAAAAAATAAAAAGATTACAAAAAAATAATATAAACATCTATAAAACAACAATGTAAAAAATTTCAACCCTATCAAATATCTAAAAAAATATTTAGCACTCTTGGTGAGCCTTAAGGCCTCCGAATATTTACTTTCTGTCAATTTTAGGTAATGACAAAAATTAGAAAAATAATAAAACAATTTTCAAATTAAAAAAGACCTCCAGAATCAAAAGACTTTGGAGGTTTTTAATTTATTATTAGTCAAAAAGGTTTCAAACGTCACCCCATTTTGGTTTTTCACACCAGCGGATGCGCATTTGTTTGTGAATTAATGATACAGATATTTCTATTTATTCAATATTAACAATAAGTGTTTAGCCCTTCTAAATAGAAACAGGATGAATATGCAGACAAATAGTATCTTAACTTTCTCTCTACTTTTTGTTTGTACATCCAATAATTTATATTAAACAAAACCATTTTTTAACATCTTCCTTAATAGTCTCATCTGCGGACTCATTTTCAAACTCATTACTGACATGATTATACCGATAACCTCTTTCCCATTTGTTTTTATTGCGAACAATTTCACTTATTGCATTGCAAATAAATAACAGCTCTTGATTTGTCAATGTGGGATGCAGAGACAAACGTACCCAACCAGGTTTATTACTCAGATTTTCACATTGAATTCCATTTGTAATCTCTTTAGATTCTAACTCGTCAATCCCAAGTAAATGATGGGCATAAGTACTTGCACATGACCATCCACCCCGAACTTGAATCCCAAAACGATCATTTAAAAGACGAACAATTAAATTATAATGGATATTTTCAATTGTAAAGGAAACACAACCAATTCTATCGGCCAATATGTCTCCTAAAATGGTTAATCTTGGTATTTTATTCAACTTAGAATAACAAAGTGTCAACAATTCAGCTTCTCTGTTTTTCATGTTTTCAATCCCCATTTGAGCTTTGAGTTCAAAACATAAGGCTGCTCTTATCACTTGCAAAAAACCGGGTGTTCCACCATCCTCTCTTACTTCTACATTATCATTGTATTTATACCCTCCCCATGGATTCGTCCATTTTACATTTCCACCCCCAGGATTGTCAGGAAAACTGGCTTTGTATAGATTTTCATTAAAAACCAAAACCCCACACGTTCCGGGCCCACCTAAAAATTTATGTGGTGAAAAGAAAATAGCGTCCAATTCTTCCTCACCATCTTCAGGATGCATATCAATTTCTACATAAGGAGCTGATGCAGCAAAATCTACAAAGCAAAATCCGCCATGTTGATGCATAATTTTGGCCAATTCATGATAAGGTGTAATAATTCCTGTAACATTGGAACAGGCCGTAAAAGAACCAATTTTCACAGTTCTACTGGCATATTTTTTTAGCGTTTCAGTTAATATCTTGGGATCAACCATATTGTTTTCATCTGCAGGTAAAATCACCACATCAGCTATCGTTTCATGCCAAGAAACTTGATTTGAATGATGTTCCATATGCGTAATAAAAACCACTGGTCTGTCATCGTCATAGAGTAGTTTCACATTATAGATATTATCAACTGAACGCAAACCCATTATACGCTGTAACTTCGACAAAACGCCTGTCATTCCAGTCCCTGCTGTAACTAAAACATCAGATTCGTTTGCATTTACATGCTTTTTAATCAATTGCCTTGCATGCTGGTAGGCATAAGTTGAAGTTTTACCTGTCTCACTCGAAAAAGAATGAGTATTGGCAATCATAGGTGCTACTTCATGGCGCATAATATCTTCAATGGCAGCATACAATCTTCCGCTGGCAATCCAATCGGCATATATCATTTTTTGCTTTCCATACTTCGACTCAAAAGTATGGTCAATGCCTATAATATTTTCTCTAAATTTCGAAAAATATTGTTCCAATCCAGCCGAGACAGTTTCCTTAATAATTGTGTTCATTATTTTCATCTTTTAAAAAAACTTATCTTTTGAAATTTTTTATTCCTAGCTTAAGCCAATTGTAATAATTCTCTACATCAGGATTATATGCCGAAGGTTCAGTTAAATTTGCACTGTTATGATCTACAATTACATAAAATGGCTGTGCATTGGCTTTATAGGTTTTAATTTGTAAATCGCTCCATTTGTTTCCAATCGTTTTGATTTTTTTGCCGGTAGTTTCTGAAACATATTGCTCATTTTCTGCCAATTCTTTTTTATCATCTACATAAAGAGAAATTAAAACCACATCGCTTTTTAAAACCCCTAAGACTTTTGGATCAGACCAAACAAGTTCTTCCATTTTTCTGCAGTTCACGCATGCATAACCCGTAAAATCCAATAAAACTGGCTTTCCTGCCTTTTTTGCAAACTCCATTCCTTTATCATAGTCATGAAAAGTAATGATATCTTGCGGACCAAATTCTGCACCTTCCGGTAAAGGAGATTTTACTTCACCTAAACTTTTAGAAGATCCAAATCCATCAGGCGATTCACTGTAATGCATTGGTGGTGGAAATCCACTAATTAATTTTAAAGGCGCTCCCCAAAGTCCTGGAATTAAATAAATCGTAAAACTCAAAACCAGCAAACCAAAACTCAATCTCCCAACAGAAATATGATTTAACGGAGAATCATGTGGCAATGTAATTTTTCCAAATAAATAAAAAGCTAAAGTTCCAAAAACAGCAATCCAGATTGTTAAAAACACTTCTCTTTCTAACCAATGCAATTGCAAAACCAAATCGGCATTAGATAAAAACTTAAACGCCAAAGCCAACTCTAAAAATCCAAGAACCACTTTTACAGTGTTTAACCATCCACCAGATTTTGGCAATGCATTTAACCATCCCGGAAAAGCCGCAAACAATGAAAACGGTAAAGCAATAGCCGTTGAAAATCCTAACATCCCCACAATTGGAGCGATTCCTCCTTTTGAAGCAGCTTCTACCAATAAGGTTCCCACAATTGGTCCTGTACAAGAAAATGATACAATGGCTAAAGCCAAAGCCATAAAGAAAATCCCAATCAGCCCTCCTCTATCGGCTTGTGAATCGACTTTGTTTGCAAGAGAATTAGGTAACATAATTTCGAAAGCTCCCAAAAAAGAACAGGCAAAAACTACCAATAGGATAAAGAAAATTATATTGAACCAAACATTGGTTGAAAGTGCATTTAGCGAATCAGCACCAAAAACAGCCGTTACAATGGAACCCAATAAAACATAAATAAGAATAATTGAGAATCCGTAAATGAAAGCATTTCTCATTCCCGCCGCTTTAGTTTTACTTTGCTTGGTAAAAAAGCTTACCGTCATTGGAATCATTGGAAAAACACAAGGCGTTAGCAAAGCAGCAAAGCCAGATAAAAAAGCAATAATAAAAATGCTTATCAATCCTCTTGATGAAGATTTTGAGCTCGAATCTTTAACCACCGCTTTAGTTGTCTCGTCTTTTGCAACTGTTGTTTTTCTGTCTGTAATTGTTGTATTATTTGCTGCAACCGCTGTCTCAACAATGGCTGTTTTTTTGGAATTCAAAAACTTAAATGATAATTCTTCTGAAGACGGTGGTAGACAATTGCTGTCATCGCATACCATATATTCAACTTCTGCTCCAATATTGGTAATTTCATTAGTAGCGAATTTTACTTTTTGAGTAAAAAGTGCTTTACCTTCAAAATATTTAATTTTCATGTTGAATATTTTATCCATCACTTCATGTCCTTTTTCTTCGGTAGTTTTACCAACCAATTCAAAGTTTTTCTGTGGATTCTTAAAGGTAAAAGCTGTTGGCGACGGGCCACCCTCTTCGATATACTGTCCATACAAATGCCAGCCTGATTGTATCTCGGCTTCCGCTTTTAGAACATATTCTTTTTCCGATACTTTTTCTACAGTTGTAGTCCATTTTACTGGATTATACATTTGCCCAAACATGTTTCCGCTAAGAAGAAACACTAAGGCGATTATGATATTTCTCATTTTTTTGATTTGATTTTAAAAAAAAGAGCTGTTGGCAAACAGCTCTTTTAGGCCTTTCATGAAATAATAACTAATTCAATTCTAAAATAAAATAATGAAAGACAAACTATTAATATTTTATTTATTGCAACGGATTGCCATCTTTGTCAAGTGAACCCGATTTGATGATAATCATTTTATCTAACTGGATGTATTTTTTGATCGCTTCGTTTACCTGTTTCAAAGTCACTTTTTCAATATCTTTCGGATATTGTTCTATATAGCTAGGCTCTAACCCTCTTTCAACAAAGCTCAAAATTGTTCTTGTCATTCCGTTTGTGGTTGCCATTCCAACTTTAAAACTTCCAATTAAATTGGCTTTCTTGTTTTCTAATTCTCCCTGAGTGATTCCGTCGTTTACCCATTTTTGAACCTGAACCATTGTCGCATCAAAACCTTTTTGAAATAATGTCGGGTTGAATGAAGCGTTTACCAACCAGTAACCACCTGTATTGATATTTCCTCCCATTCCTGACGAAATATTGTAGGTCAATCCATCATTATCACGAACCGTTTGCATCAAACGACCGGCAAATCCAGCCCCTAAAGTATAATTACCAATATAAAACGGAATATAATCAGCATCGGCTCTTTTCAATCCTGTATATTGTCCAATGAATAATTCGGCACTTGGTTTTTCAGCAATAGTCACAACTTCTGTTTTTGAAGCAGCTTTTACCGCTTCTTGAAACTTCATATTTTCGATGACTCCTCCGTTCCAATTTTTGAATGATTTTTTTAAAGAAGCATTCAAATTAGCACCTTCAGTATCGCCAACAATTACTAAATGCATCGAAACTGGTCCGTAATATTTTTTATGAAAAGCTTTTACCTCATCCAAAGTCGCACTTTTAATACTGGCCAAATCTTCTTCAACACTAGAATCGCAATTGGGATTTCCCTTCGGATAAATCGCCTGCGACAAAGCAATTTCTCCTCTTTCGCCTGGATCATTTAAACTTTGCTGTGTGTTTCCTATATATTGTTGTTTCAGGTTTTCAAATTCTTTTGCATCAAATAAAGGATTTCTCAATTCTTCTCCCAATAAAGAAATTACCTGATCTAAATCTTTTTTCAGACATTTGAAACCAATATTAATTTTAGTGGTAGAAGCATTAATATTAATATTTACACCTAATTTTTGAAGTTTTTCAGAAAACTTAAATTTATCGTTTAACGTTGTTCCTTTAGACAACATTGATGCTGTTAAGGAAGGAACCATCAGGTTTTTATTCTCATTTGCATAGTTTCCTAAAGAAATACTGGCAGCAACAGTTACAAAATCTTTAGCCGAAGTTTTTACCGAAACCACATCAATTCCTGCAACTTTTTCTCTTTTATAATAGGAAGCCATTTTTTCGATTCTACTTTCATCTACAACAATTTCTTCAGCGGTATTTCTTTGCTCGGATGAAAGAGCTACAGCTGGTTCTTCTGGATGATTATGATTTGGATTTCTATAATAAAACGGTCCATTTTCAGTGGTGAAATTATTGGCTTTTGCCTGATCCTTTCCTTCATTTGAACCCGATTGCTTCGGAATAAAATAGCCTGTTGTGCTTTGATCTTCAACTAAATATTTCAGAGCCACACGTAAAACATCAGCGGGCGTTACTTTCTTCAATCGATCAACTCCGGTAATATAGTCGGTCCAATCGCCGGCTGCAATGGCCTCGGTCAATTCAGAAGCTATTACGCTAGAACCGTCACGAGCTAAAATAGTTTGTGCACTAATTTTTGCCACCACACGATTTACTTCGTCCTGTGTTACGCCTTCTTTCTTAATTTTAGCAACAACTTCGTTTATTTTAGCTTCGATATCTTCATGTTTTGAAGTAGTTGGAAAACCTACTCCAATGTTAAAAAGCCCTACTTCTTTGAAATTAGTGGCACTTGCACTAGCATAAATCCCCATTCGGCTGTCTACAAAAGTTTTGTTTAAAATTGCTGAAGGACCCGAACCAATAATTTCAGCCAGAATATTCAAAGCCGGCAAATCTTCATGTAATGCTCCCGGAATTTTATAGGCTTTGCTTACAACACCAAGTTCTCCCGGTTTTTCAATAACAATTTTGCGTGGTCCGTATTGTTGTGGCTCTTCCGTATAAGGCTGAGGCATTACTTTTGGTGCTTTTGTGATTTTTCCGAAATACGTTTCTATTAATTCAAAAACATTTTCTTTTTTAAAATCTCCAATAATGGTTAAAGTGGCATTATCCGGCCAATAGTAGGTGTTATAGAAATTACGCAAAACTTCAATTGGCGCTTTTTCAATATCTGATTTCCATCCAATGGTTGAATGATGATACGGATGTGCAATATAAGCTGCCGCCCAGATTTCTTTGTCTAACAAAGTATTTGGGTCATTTTCATCACGCTCAAATTCATTGCGAACCACCGTCATTTCAGCCTCTTTATCCTCTTTTAACAATAAGGAATTACGCATTCTATCCGCTTCAATTTGTAACGCCAATGCAATTTTATCACTTGGCAGGGTTTCAAAATAATTCGTACGGTCGTTCCATGTTGTAGCATTTAACTGAGCACCTGTATTTTGAAGAACATCAGTTATAGTATTACCGTTTTTTTTATTAAACGTAGGAGTTCCTTTGAACATTAAATGCTCTAAAAGGTGTGTTGATCCAGTGTTTCCTAAAACCTCATTTTTAGAACCTACGCGATATACGATTTGTACGGTAGCAACCGGTGATGCGTTATCCTGCAAAAGCAAAACATTCATTCCGTTGGGCTGGTACAAATACTCTTCTATACCACCTAACTCTTTGATTTTTTTAAAGTTAACTGGTTTTTCCTGCGCTGAAATTAGGGTACAGAAAGCCAATGAGCAATAGCCCAGAAAGATATATTTTTTCATTTTTTGTGATTGAGAAGTTTATGAATAAGACTATAAAACGATTATCATTTCAACAATCGTTTTTATAGTTTATGTAAAGAAGGATATTATGATTTACTGAAAATTTCTTTCAATTTTATTTGGAGTGCTTCTTCTCTAAGATTCTTGGCTACAATTTTTCCGTCAGGACCAATTAAATAATTTGTTGGAACTAATTTTACTCCATATAAAACAGCTGCTTCATTTTTCCAGCCTTTTAAGTCTGAAACGTGCGTCCAGCTTAGACCGTCTTTTTCAATAGCTTTTTCCCAAAGATTCTTTTTATCATCTAAAGAAACTCCCAAAACTTCAAATCCTTTATCATGGTATGTTTTATAAGCCAAAACTACATTTGGATTTTCTTTTCGACATGGACCGCACCAGCTTGCCCAAAAGTCAACCAACACGTATTTTCCTTTATAATCAGATAAGTTAACGACTTTTCCGTTTACGTCAGCTTGGGAAAATTTTGGAGCAACAACACCTACGGCGGTTTTATCATTAAGAATGATACCTTCTTTTATTTTTTTACCAAAATAAGAATTTTGTATCTCCGGAGTTAAAACAGCAAAATATTCCTTTACCTGTTCAGGAGTTCCATAAGTTACTAAACGATCATCTAAAACCAATGCACCGGCAACTTTATCTTTATGCGATTTGATAAATTTAAAAGTAAGATCGTCTGCAAGATTTTGTAAATCATTCCAACGCTTATCCATCATTATTTTTTGTTCAGGAGTTAATTCTACTTTTCCATTTTGGGTTAATGAATCTGATAATTTATATAAAGGACCTGCTATTTCTGAAATCTTTTTAAATTCATTTTTAGAATATCCTGAATAAATAGAATCCTGAGTGGCACCAGATATTTTAGCCATGTAAATTGTATCCTTATTAGCCTTAAAACTAATTGTCTCGTTAGAAAGAATAAAAGATCGTCCGTATTCTTGACCTTTTAGTTTTATGCTATAGCGAAGCGGTTCCTCTACTTTTCCTGCAAAGGTAAATTTGCCATCTACTATTTTAGCAGAATCTTTAACTACAGGCTGATCACCATCAAGAAATTCCAGATAAATCATTCCGTCTTTTTGTCCCGGAATGTTTCCGTTAATAGTATATCCTTCCTCCTTTTTAGAGCAAGAAACGATTGTGCTTATTAGCGCTAAAGCCAATAAACCTGATTTTAAAACTTTACTTTTCATGTTTGATATTTTTTTTAGTTTAATAAGTCAAATTATGACTTTAAGAGTTCTTTTAATTTTTCGTCCAAAGCCGGACCACGCAAATCATCTGATATAATAGTACCTTTACTGTCTACTAAAAATGTAGCCGGAATTGTTTTTACGTTAAATGCTTTACTTACTTTATCATCATCGAATAAATTGGGCCATTGCATGTTTTCTTGTCCCAATGCCTTAAGCCATAATTTTTGGTCTTTGTCTATAGAAATGCTTAATACTTGAAACCCTTTTTCGGAGTAATTGGCGTATGCAGTTTTCAAATTCGGAATTTCTTTACGGCATGGTGCACACCAGGAAGCCCAAAAATCAATCAAAACATACTTTTTTCCTGCAGTAATTTCTTTGATGCTAAGTGGTTTACCGTCTTTATCGTTTAGTTTGAAATTGGCAATACTGCTCCCAATTAAAGATTTAGGATTTAACTCTTTATCAACTTGCTGTCCGTAGTAACTTTTTTTAGCAACTTCTGAAAATTGCTCATAAAGTGGTTTCTGATCCGGGGTTAAATAACTAAACTGTGTCATCATTAAAAGAGGTCCCCACCATGTTGCTTTATGTTTCAAAATAACGCTTTCGATAGAACTTTCTACTTTTGCGAAAAATGCTTTTTCGTTTGCTTCAAAAGTTTTCCATTCTACCGTATTGGTAATAGAATCCATTTGTTTTTTATTGCCCTCTGTCCTTGCCTTTGAGTATAGTTTACCTAACTCCTCAGTACCTACATGGTATGCTGCATAGTCTTTCTCTAATTCAGATTTATAAGCTGTTTCCTTAGTATAATAATCATGGGATTTAGATCCTGTAACTACTTCATCTTTAAAAGAAATCCATTCATCATCACTTGAGATAGTTGCCGCAGCAGCCAATTTTACTTTTGAATTTTCAAGTAAAACAGGAATAGAACCTTTATCTTTTCCAAACGTTACATAAAACAAACGAGGCTCTTTTAATTTCCCTATAAAAGTAAATTTACCATCCTTAATTGTTGTTTCTGCAACAGCAGTTTCACTTGAATATGTAGCTCCCGGAACTAATTTCACCTCCATTCCATCTTGAATACCTTTGATGTTTCCTTCAAGTGTATACGATGTCGGTGTTACTTTTTTAGCTTGTGCTTGACTGCTGTATGAAACCATAAACAAACAGATACACAATGCTACTATTTTATATTTAATTGCATTCATTTTTAATTGATATTTTTAGAAAAAGCTTCCCTTTCAGAATTCCTAATCAGGAAGCTTTAAAATTTTTATTTTGATACGTTTTGAGTTATAGTTCCGTTTCCTGGGTTTTTTGTAGCACCTTGAGGAAAAGGCATTGTCCACATATGAGAATCTGATGACAAAGTGTAAGTTGTTCCTGCATCTACTTTTGAGAAACTCACTTTGTAAACACCCTCGGCATTTAAGCGACGTGCATCTGCAAAAGGAATAAGAGTCAAAATGAGCTCGTTATTTTTAGTTTTAAAAATAGCATTCAAAGCGGTTGTTTTATCTGCGGTTGCTATATCCTGATAAAAATCTGCCAGAATACGAGTTTTTCGAACAGTGTTTAAAACCTTTAGGGCTTCATTGATTTGGTTATTACGAGCAAGACATTCGGCTTTAATAAGATAAACTTCCACAGCTGTAATACCACCATAATTGAAAGCACCCGACAACGTTGTTCTGTAATACGTATCAGCTCCCACTGTTCTGATTTTCCAACGAGACAAGAAACGAGCATCTCCTTCTTCAAAACGTTGAGCACGTTCTACCGGAATATTACTCTCCCTAGATAAATAAGTTACAGATCCATGACGAAAACTATAATTTTCAACATAATCATATCCCATAGGAGATGGTGTAGTTGTATAGGAATTTGGAACTTCAATGATATCTTTATTCTCGTTATAATAAGCAGTCCAATCATACAGTGAATTATTCTCAGATAAAGCCAAATCTGCATATTTTAAAGCTTCTGTATAATTATTCATTTGTAAATAAACGCGCGAATAAAATGCATAACCGGCACCTAAATTTGGATGCAATGGTGTTTGAGAAACTTTTGGCAAATAAGGCAATGCCTCTTTTACATCTGTCAAAATAAAATCATACAATTCCTGAATACTCACTTGTTTGCTTGGCGCATTAATATCAGCACTTGTAATCAACGGAACAGATAATTTAGTTGCTGCACTTGAAGCCTCATAAGTATCGGCATAAAAATTAACCAAATTATAATAAGACATTGCACGCAGGATTTTTGCCTCTGCCCAAACCACTCTTTTTTCCCCTTCCGTAGCTTCAGTGGTTGTCAGTGCATTTTCAATAATTAAATTGAAAGTTGATATACCGGCATACTGTCCATAATAAGTGCTTTCATCTGCTCGGTTCAATTCAATGCGATCTGCAGTTTCGTCCCACATATAATTAGCATTTGTTAGTTGGTCGAATGATAATGTCGCAATGGTTACGAATTTGTCATTTAATAAGTTTTGAGCCTGGGCCACATTTACGGACTGGTTTGTATATTCATCACGTAAAAAAGCCTCAAAATCTGCTAATGTAGTTGGTACTTTAGATCCTTTTGGTGCATCATCTAAATAATTATCACAAGAGGTAAAAGTAATGCCCAATACTAATGTGCATAAAATGCTATAATATATATTTTTCATCGTACAGTCTTTTTAAATTAGAAATTAACATTTACACCAAAAACTAAACTTGGAGATTGGTAACCATTTAAAAGATATTTAGCATCTCTGCTTTTGGCCACAGTAAAAACATTTTCTGCATTTAAGTTGAAGCGTACATCTTGTAATTTTATTCTTTTAATAAAATCCTTTGGCATTTGATACGAAAGCGAAACATTGCTTAACCTTGCATTTGAAGCATCAATAATATTGATATCTGCATAAGAATAAATACTTTGAGAATCAGAACTAAATTCGGGATCATATTCATATACCACTCTTGGTATATTTGTAAATGCCTCGTCTCCCGGTTGTTTCCAACTATTTTCAATATTTTTATTCACTACACCTATATCCGTTACGTAACTCCCGAATGCTGCAGAATAATTATTATTTAGCATTGGTAAAAATGTATTTCTCATTTTATGACCCAATTCATAAATAAAAAGTGCTGAAAGCGAAAAGTTTTTATACGCTACAGAGGTATGAAATGAACCACTATGAGTAGGAACTGTTGAACCGTAATCCTGTATCGCTTCTAAATCACCAGGATTGTACGTCACTGCAGTTCCCGATGCATCATAGACCTGAGGCAAACCTGTACTGCTTAAACCAGCCCATTTGTAACCATAAATTGAGTTAAAATTTTTACCAATTCTTGGAAACGCTGACGGGTAATCTAACTGTAAGAAATACACAGGAGCTTCTACATTTACATAAGTAACCTCGTTTTTATTGTAAGCATATAAAACAGAGGCATCCCAAGAGAAAGAAGGTGTTTTGATAATTGTTCCGTTCAAACTCACTTCAAAACCTTTATTGGTCATTGCTCCATTGTTAATACTGTACGTTGAATAACCCCAACCTTCTGTTGGAATGCCAACACTATTGGCCAATAAATCTTCTCCTTTTTTGTTGTAAACATCAAAAGTTCCACCCAACCTACTATTAAACATCGAAAAATCTATACCAATATCAGTCGTTGTCGTTTTTTCCCAGGATAATTCTGGATTCGGTCTTGAGTTTACATAACCCTGTATTCCTCCAACATTCGGATTAGCATAATAATTTGCTGTTAAATACGGTGCTGAATCTTTTGCAACATTTCCTCCGATTCCATAGGAACCACGAAGTTTAAGCATATTTATAAAAGAAGATTTAAAAAATGATTCTCTATCGATATTCCATGCCGCTCCTGTCGACCATGTTGGTTTATTTTGATACTTATTGTCTGTACCCCAAAGATTAGAACGATCCCAACGCAAACTTCCTGTTACAGAATATCTTTTATCATAGGTGTAACCTCCAGTTCCATAAAATGAAACATAACGGTTTACCAATTCACGTTTTGCTGCAAAATCACCTTGGTTCATATAACCTCCAAAAATAGATCCGTAAACTGTCAATAAATCTGCTTGGTTTACAGGAGTAAAAGATAATGTCTGGTCATCGTATCCATAACTAGTGTTATCTCCATATTCTAATTTACTGTGACGTATTTCCATACCTGCAATTGCTGTTACATCGTGTACATCATTAAATATTTTGTCAAAGTTTAACTGCTGACGGAAATTATAGGCATTAGAAAATTGATTGGTTTCTTTCAAAATATCTCCGTAAGGCAAATTATAAACGGCTGTGTTTTCAGGAGAAATTGTCACTAAACTATTTACTTTGTTTCTCACATAAAACGAATCTTTATCTCTTAAATCATTTGTTCGATCTACACCATACTCGTACTGAAACATAGCATTGTACGTAAACGCCGGACTAAATTTTATATTTAATTTTGCAAAAGTTCTGTTTAAAAAATTTTTCCCTTCTGCTACATTTCTTCCCAGCTCGTCCATTGGTGTAATATCCATATTGTAAAGACCATAATCCTGCATAGATTGAAGTGTATAGCTATCGTAACGAGATGCCGCAGTCGAAGTAAAATAACTTCCATCATTATTGACCAACTGATTGTAAGGCTGATATTTAAACTGTGGATCAAGAGCGTTATATAATTGCTGATTACTTTTACCATAATTAATATAAGTTCCCAAATCTAGAGAAAGCCAATTATTTATTTGAGTTGAATTTTTAATATTCAAACCTACTGATTGACTATCAGAGTATTTATCTTCAAACTTATTTCCTTTATAAGTCAAAGAGGCATTAAAACTATTCGATTCAGTTGCTTTACCCAAACTTATGTTATGCTGCACAAAATATTGATCATGCTTTGCATATTTTGCTACATCATTATAATATTTATACCCCTGCGCACCAAGTTCGTTTAAACGATTGCTCATTTCTGATTGCGATATGTTTCCAGCATAACCGTTTAAAAGAGTTTGCATTCCCTGACTTGTAAATGCAGCACTTTGCAATAAAGAATTTGCATAATCACTTGCATCAGCACCTTGCAAATTAGGATTTCCATCTGCCCATCCTTTTTCAAGACCTATGATATCTGCCGAATCTGTTAAATTATCTGTATAGTTTCTATAGGGAGTAACTGTTAAATTGGTTGAAAAAGAGATGTTTGTTGTTCCTGCTTTTGCTTTTTTTGTAGTAATTACAATCACACCATTAGCCGCACGAGCACCGTAAATTGAGGAAGCTGCCGCATCTTTCAATACTGTAATACTTTCTATGTCCTCTAAATTTAAATTAGGTAGATTTTCCTCTAAACTGTAGGTTGAATTAAACTTAGTATTTTCTATCGGAAAACCATCAATTACATACAAAGGTGTTGTCAGGCCATTCATAGAAGTAGTTCCACGAATTTTTCCATTCTGATACCCAACAATACGTCCTTCCAATATTTTATCTAAGCTGCTTAAACGTTGCTCTTTAAATTCTTCTGCTTTTAACATAGAAAACGATCCCGTAGCTTGCTTAGACGAAATGTTTTGATATCCTGTCACTAAAATTTCTCCCAATTCAAGTGTTTCCTCCTTTAGTATAACATTAAGAATACTTTTCCCATCAACTTTTATTTCCCGTCTAACAAAACCAATATAACTAAAGGCTAATGTGGTTTCTGAGCTTGTTGCAATAATTTCATACTC
The DNA here is from genome assembly GCF_056405915.1 of Flavobacterium sp. P1_E4. NCBI lineage: Bacteria > Pseudomonadati > Bacteroidota > Flavobacteriia > Flavobacteriales > Flavobacteriaceae > Flavobacterium > Flavobacterium sp. P1_E4. The sequence goes on along the minus strand of NZ_JBFUBE010000026.1, from coordinate 2,154 downwards.
TCCGTTAAAGTCAGTAAGTACGCCTTTGCCTGTACTTTCATCTGAAACTGATGCCCCTGCTAATGGTGCTCCTTTTTCATCGGTAACTTTACCTTTTACAATAAAATCCTGATTTTGCTTTACGGGGGCAGGCTGTATTTCTACTGGTGCAATTTTAGCCGTCAAAACAATATGGGTACCTGTAATTTTAAAATCAGTTCCCGTATTTTTAAAGATCATCTTTAAAATCGTTTCCATCGAAACATCAGTCGCTTTAATGTCAATTTTTCGATCTAAATCAACTGACTTTACATTATAAACAAACCTAAAATCTGTAGTATATTCAATCTTTTCAATAACTTTTGCAACAGTCATTTCATTGGCATAAAAAGAGAGCTTAGACTTTTGTGAATACGTTACGCCCGCATGCATTACAGACAAAGTAGTAAGTAAAAATAATATGGTTAATTTCATTTTCAAATCAAATTTAAAAAAAGGCTTGTCAAACCTGATTGCGTTAAATAGTTTTTTCATACTTTTAAATGTTTTTTATTGTGGTTGGTTAGTTAACTGATCGCATTAATCCTACCGGGAAATGTTAGCGCATTTTCCGGTTTTTTTTTAATTAATAGCGATCCTTTTTCTGGATTTTTGCTACATAGGCATTTACTTTTTTTAGGGTTTATTTTTATTTAATGGTAATTTTATCTTCATTTATCTTATAATCAATCGCATAACTATCGCTGAAATATTTCAAAACCACTTCAATAGGTTCATTATCAAAACGGGCGTTAAAAATTTCTTTCCCTAGGACTTTATTTTTGTTTATAAAAGTCACATTGTAATGACGTTCCAACTTTTTAATAATATCATTAAAAGAGGCATTTTTAAAAACCAAACTTCCTTTTACCCAAGCGGTGTAATAATCTGTATTTACATTTTCAGTAGTGATTTTTTCTTGTCCTCTGGTAGTGGAGCCTTTTAATCCAGGCGTCAAATACACCTGATTTTCAGTCGTTTTTTTATCTTTATAAAGTGACACTTTACCTTCAACTAGCACGACATCTGTTGTCACATCCTCAGTATATGTGTTCACATTAAATTTAGTTCCTAAAACTTCAACATTCACTTCTTGCGTATTTACTGTAAAAGGATGCGCTTTGTCTTTGGCCACTTCAAAATAGGCTTCGCCAATTAAATAAACTTGTCTGCTTTGATTTTTTAAAAAGTGAACAGGATAACGTAATGAAGTTCCTGAATTTAAATGCACAATTGTCCCATCCGATAATTGAACTTCAAAGGTTTTCCCATATGGAATTCTTAATGTGTTATATACCAATTTTCCGTTTGAAAACGCATTCGAATACACTAATCTATTTTTATCCTGTTTCCCGATTACTTTTCCAAACTTATCGGTTACATTTTTTTCATTTGACGGATCAATGGTTTGTACAGATTCATTGTCTAATTGTAAAACAATCTCGTCTTGTCTTGGAACAACAACATTATCTTTAGAATTAAATAAAGTAGAACTGTTATAGAAATAAAAACTTCCTAAAACCATTATCAGAATAGCTGCATATTTATAATACGATGAAAATCTGCTTTTATAAAAAATATTATTTTCCTGTTGAATTCTTTCTGATAACAGTTTTTTCACTTCAGTTGAATCAAAAGAATGCATCGCAGCATCTATGGCATAATTGGTTTTTACAAAATCCCTAAATACAATCTGATTATCTTCTCTTTTGAGCCATTTAGTCAATTCTTCAATTTCTTCCTGACTCGCTTGATTTGTGATAAATTTCACAATCAGCCGTTCTGACTTTTTCATTGTCATTTTCTCTTTTTTATACTATTACGAAACTAAAAAACATAACCCTAACAATTTCATAAAGTTTTTTCGTTTTTTATTTCATAAATTAAAACTTTAAATTAAAATTAGTCCTTAGCAGCCAAATATCTTTCTGCATCAAGGGCAGCCATACAACCAGTACCCGCAGCAGTAATTGCTTGACGATACACATGATCTGCTGCATCACCCGCTACGAATACACCATTTACATTAGTTTTTGAGCTCCCCGGCGTATTTATAATATAACCGGTTTCATCTAAAGTTAAATAATCTTTGAAAATTTCAGTATTAGGTTGGTGTCCAATCGCTACGAAGAAACC
>NZ_JBFUBE010000025.1:0-41790 GCF_056405915.1 Flavobacterium sp. P1_E4 | reverse complement strand
ATCTTATTCATCCCCATCACATAGGTTTCGGTACCATCGGCAGCGGTGTTTTTATTGGCATTCAAATGTATAGAAACAAAAATATGAGAATCAGCTCTATTGGCAATATTTGCACGTTCTATCAAATCAATAAAAACATCTGTTTTTCTCGTATATATAACATCTATCTTTTGATACGATTCCAAAATTTTGCCTACTTTTAAAACAATAGCCAATGCAATATTTTTCTCTACTCGTCCATTATAATTTGCGCCAAAGTCATGACCTCCATGACCAGCATCTAAAGTAACTTTAAAATCATTGGATTGGCTATACGAATTAACCGTTAACATCACTAATAAAAATGTGAATGCAATTTTTATTTTTTTTGAGATATACATCTATTAGTTAATTTAATTATAAGACTTCCGTTATAAATTTATGATTTGATTATTTTTGCCAAAAAAATATAGTAATTTTGGCTCGCGAATATTCGAGTCTTCATTTTACAAAAATAGCATTTAAACCTTTGCATACAAACTTATTTAATATCGTTTTACTATCAATTTTCCTATCTTTAGGATGCTCTAATTTATATTCACAAGATATAAAAAAGAAACAAACTACAATTCCTTCTAAAAAACAAGAAGTTAAGAAACCGATCCAAGAAGATAGTATTAAAAATCCTTTAGTTGAAACACCTACAGACACAGTTAGACTAGACACTATTAAGGTTAAAAAAAACTTACTTAATGGCAAAGTAAAATACAAAGCGGAAAAATACACAAAGATTGAGCAAAAAAAGAAACTCATTACTTTATACGACAAAGCCGAATTATACTACCAAGATGTTGAATTAAAATCGGGTATTATAGTAATGGATTACGAAAAAAATGAGGTTTATGCCGGAAGAATAAAAGACTCATTAGGCAATTACACACAATTTCCAAATTTTAAACAAGGTTCAAATGTTATCGAACCTGACTCGATTCGTTTTAATTTTAAAACTAAAAAGGCTTTAATTTGGAATTCAAGATCCTCACAAGGAGAATTTAACGTAAAAGCTGCCATCACTAAAAAGGAAAATGATTCAGTATACTTTTTAAAAGGAGCGCGATTTACAACTTCAAAAGATGTTGATAATCCTGAATATTATTTTCAAACTAACAAAATAAAGTTTATTCCTGGCAAAAAGATAGTTACAGGTTTCACTAATATGGTAATTGAAGGAGTACCTACTCCATTATTTTTACCGTTTGCGTATTTCCCTCTTTCAAAAGAAACGAGTACTTCAGGAATTATATTGCCATCATATAATGATTCTAACGACAAAGGCTTTTCACTTCAAAATGGAGGATATTATTTCGCACTAAGTGACCACTATAATTTAACCGTTATTGGAGATTACTATACAAATGGAAGTTACGGATTAGGAATGCAATCGTCATATGCAGATAGATATCATTATCAAGGAAATATACATATTAGATTTGAGAACAATATCATTAGTGAAAGAGGATATCCAGATTATTCCAAAACTAAAATTTACAATATTCAATGGTCACATTCCCAAGATTCCAAAGCCAATCCAAATTCCACTTTTTCAGCTTCTGTGAACTTAGGAAGTAGTGAATATTTCAAGCAAACAATCAATCAAGTTAATGTTGGTTCCTCATTAAACAATACTTTAAGCTCCTCCATTTCATATAGTACCGTATTCCATACAATTCCAGAAAGTAGAATATCACTAACTGCAACACATTCCCAAAATACAAATACCAAAGTAATCAACATGACACTTCCTACGCTACAGTTTAGCTTAGATCGTATTTATCCATTTGCAATAAATGATGGAGCTAAAAAGGGGTTCTTCAAAAACATCAACTTACAATATAATCTAAACGGAAAAAACAGCTTTGTAACAACCGATTCATTGTTTTTCAAACCCGAAATGTTCCGAGATGCAGAACTTGGATTCCAACATACAATTCCATTAAGTACCAACTTCAAAATTTTTAAATATTTTAGCGTTTCTACTTCTTTAAACTATGAAGAAGTTTGGTATTTCAATACAATCAACAAACATTATGACGACCAATTAAGCACTGTTGTAACTACTGATGTAAAAGGGTTTGACTCTTTTAGGACATACTCTTCTTCTACAAGCGTTGGAACGACCATCTATGGTACATTCAATTTTGGAGATGACAAAAAAATAAAATCCATTCGACATGTAATGCGTCCTGCAATTTCGCATAGTTACACCCCAAGTTTTGAAAAATATTATGATACTTACGCAACAGATGGTAGCGGTACAATGCAAAAAGACTATACTCGATTTGAAGGAGGTATGTATGGCACTCCTGGTATGAATAGTTCCAATTTTGTCGGTTTCAATCTTAGCAATACATTTGAAGCTAAAGTAGCAGATAAGGATAGTACCAAAACTGAAGCTAAAAAAATAATGCTCCTTAATAATTTAAACTTTTCAACGAGTTATAATTTTGATGCCAAGGAACTTGCTTGGTCTCCTGTAAGAGTAAGCGGTGGAACTCAATTTTTTGACAATAAATTGAGTGCAAATTTTGGAGCAACCTTGGATCCATATGCAATTGACAATTCTGGTACTAGAATAAATGTTTACAATATCAATAACGGAGGAAGTCTTTTTAGAATGACAAGCGCCAATTTGACAATGAATTATTCAATATCAAGCTCAAAAGAAAACAAAGAAAAAGACAAAAACGATCAAGGTAAAAGAAATGGAGGGCGTGAAGATGATTTATTTGGGTCAAATATTGATGCCAATAATATTAGAAAAAGCCAATTTGACGATGATAAAGAAGATAAAGATGTTGTTTCAGAATTCTTTAAATCAAAATTACCATGGGACATGACATTTGCCTATTCTTTAACGTATGGAAACAACAATAGAGAGAAAAAAATAACTGGAAACTCCATAATGATTTCTGCAAATGCTGATCTAACACCAAAATGGAAGGCTGGAATCTCTACTGGATATGATTTTGTTCAAAAGGGTGTTACCTTTACACAACTTCGTTTTGAGAGAGATTTAATGAGCTGGAGAATGGCTTTCAACTGGACACCATTTGGAGATAATTCTAGTTGGAATTTTTTCATTGGAATCAAATCCGGAGTACTTAGTGACATTAAATGGGAAAAACGAAAACTTACCAATCAATAGATAAAATCTAAACACATAGGTTATGAAAACAATAATTTACACTGAAAATGCCCCTGCACCAATTGGCCCTTATAATCAAGCCGTATTAAAAGGTGATACTTTATATACTTCTGGCCAAATTGCATTGAATCCAGCAACAATGGAATTGGTAGTAGACAATATTGAATCAGAAACCAAACAGGTGATGGAAAACATGAAAGCCGTTCTCGAGGCTGCTGGAATGACTTTTGAAAATGTTGTAAAAACCACCATTTTCATCATGAATATGAATGATTTTGGAAGTATTAATACTGTTTACGGATCTTATTTTAATGAAAAAACCGCTCCAGCTCGTGAAACGGTTCAAGTGGCTTGTTTGCCAAAAAATGTAAATGTAGAAATATCTATGATTGCTGTGCTATAGCATTAATCAATAATTGAGCTGTTGCTTCATTAGTTGCCAATGGTATATTATGTACATCACAAACACGTATAAGCATATTAACATCAGCCTCATGAGGATGACTTGAAAGAGGATCTTTAAAGAACAAAACCATTTGTGTTTTACCCTCGGCAACTCTTCCAGCTATCTGAGCATCACCACCTAATGGGCCTGAAAGCATTCTTCGAGTTTTGAAACCAGCAGCTTCAGCTCTTCCTCCAGTTGTTCCTGTTGCAATGAACTGAATGTTTTCTTGCTGTAACACCTCACGGTTTTTAATTAGAAATTTAACAATATCTTCTTTTTTACCGTCATGGGCAATAATTGCTATTTCCATTTTATTAATTATTTGCTACGTGATAAGCAATTAAACCGTCAATAGGTCTTCTTAATACATTACCTAATTGTAATTCATATTTTTCGAAAATTTCTGCTAATTCATCTTTTAAATAAAAAGCAATAGAACCTACAAAATGTACAGGTACTTCTTTGCAATTTTCAAATTGCTTGATATAATTTTTAATGAAAGATTTCATTTCCTTAAAAATTATTTTTCTGCAAAATTCATGGTCTTTATTTTGAATTAAGAATTTCGCAAAAGTGGCAAGATATGCATTTGGATTTGGTTCTTTGTATAACTTATTTTTAACATAATCAGGAGTAACATCATACTCTTTTTCAAAAACATCAGCCAACTCTTTTGGCATTTTATTAAAATAGTATTTTCTGATTAACTGTTTTCCAAAAACATTACCACTGCAATCATCCATAACGATATATCCTAATGATTGTACTCTTTGTTCTAAAACTTTACCATCAAAATAACTACAGTTTGAACCGGTACCCAATATGCTCACAATTGCTTTTTCACCTTTTGGAGTTGTAGCAAAAACAGCTGCATAAGTATCTTCCTCAACAACTACAATTGCATTTGGAAAATAAGTTTTAAAAATTTGAGAAAGCATGCTTTTCATTCTTTCTGTACCACAACCAGCACCGTAGAAAAACAAATGAGTGGCTGTTTTTTTATTTTGTAATATATCAAAACGGTCATTCAAGCGATCAACGATCTCATCACCATTTAGAATTTCAGGATTTAAACCTAATGTTTGTGTGGTAAACATAACTTTCCCATCATCATCTATCGCAATCCAATCTGCTTTAGTAGAACCACTATCAACTATTAATTTCATATAATTTGGTTTATTGGTTATGAATTTTGTTCCTCATTTTAAACACCTCCTGTGAGAAAAACATTTAATTGAACAAAAAAATAAAATCCCATTAATTTTACATAATGGGATTTTGTAAAAATTATAGATTATTTTAAACCTGCAATATGCACAGATAAATCAATCAATTTACTAGAATATCCATATTCATTATCATACCAAGATACAAGTTTGAAGAAAGTTGAATTTAAACCAATTCCTGCAGTAGCATCAATGATTGAAGTTCTTTTATCAGAAATAAAATCCTGAGAAACAACAGCATCTTCAGTATATCCTAAGATACCTTTCATTGTAGTTTCAGAAGCATTTTTCAAAACTTTCATAATTTCTTCGTAAGAAGTCTCTTTAGCTACTTTTACGGTTAAATCTACTGTAGAAACGTCAGCAGTAGGAACACGGAAAGCCATACCTGTCAATTTTCCATTCAATTCTGGAATAACTTTTCCAACAGCTTTAGCAGCTCCAGTTGAAGAAGGAATGATATTTATTGCTGCTGCACGTCCACCTCTCCAGTCTTTTCTAGAAGGACCATCAGCTGTCATTTGAGTTGAAGTTGTAGCATGAACAGTTGTCATCAAAGCCTCAACAATTCCAAAATTATCGTGAATTACTTTAGCTAAAGGAGCTAAACAGTTTGTAGTACAAGAAGCGTTAGAAACAACAAGGTCTGAAGCTTTTGCAGTTTCGTGGTTTACACCCATTACAAACATTGGAGCATCTGCAGATGGAGCTGAAATGATTACTTTTTTAGCACCACCTTTAATGTGCTCATTTGCAGTTTCAATAGTTGTGAAGATACCTGTACATTCTGCAACTACATCAACATCAACTTCATTCCATTTTAAATCAGCTGGATTTCTTTCAGCAGTGATACGGATATTTCTTCCGTTTACATACAATTTTCCTTCTTTTACTTCTACAGTTCCGTCGAAACGACCGTGAACTGAATCATATTTCAATAAGTAAGCTAAGTGATCAACATCTAATAAATCATTGATTGCTACTACTTCTACATTATCTCTATTGAATGACTCTCTAAAAACGATTCTTCCAATTCTTCCAAATCCGTTTATTCCTAATTTTACTTTTGACATTGTATTAAATTTAAATTATTTTTTTATTTTATTTTTCTTTTCTTTTTTTTACTTTAAATTGACATGATATCAGAAACACGTAGTAATTCCATATCTATTTCACTGTGTCCTTTTATCGCTTGCTCTAGAGGTGTAAGCGCAATTTTATCACATAACAAACCAACCATATAATTTGATTTACCTTCCAATAAACTTTCAACAGCTTTTACTCCTAATCTACTAGCCAAAACTCTATCAAAACAAGATGGAGCACCACCACGTTGCATATGACCTAACACTGATACACGAACATCGTACTCAGGAAAATTAGACTCTACATAATCTTTTAGTTCAAAAACAGTTTTACCTATTTTATCTCCCTCTGCAATAACGACAATACTTGATGATTTACCAGCCGCTTTACTTTTTCTTAAAGAATCTAATAAACGTTCCAGTCCTAAATCTTCTTCTGGAATAAGAATTTCTTCAGCTCCAGCGCCAATTCCAGCATTCAATGCTATATGACCAGCATCACGTCCCATCACCTCGATAAGAAACAATCTATTATGGGAACTTGCAGTATCACGAATTTTATCAATTACATCAACAACAGTATTTAAAGCGGTATCATAACCTAAAGTATGACTTGTACCAAATATGTCGTTATCAATAGTTCCAGGAATTCCAATTACAGGAAAATTATATTCTGAATTAAATAGTAATGCTCCAGTAAAAGAACCATCGCCACCGATTACTACTAAAGCTTCTACACCCGCCTTAACTAAATTTTGGTGTGCTTTTTCACGTCCTTCAGGAGTCTTAAAATCCATTGATCGTGCAGATTTTAAAATAGTTCCTCCTTTATTTACTATATTATTTACACTTCGGGGTCCCATTTCTTTAAAATCCCCTTCAATCATTCCTTGATAACCTCTATAAATACCAACACATCCTATGTTATGAAAAGCACATGTTCGCACAACAGAACGAATAGCAGCATTCATTCCTGGAGAATCTCCTCCAGAGGTAAGTACACCTATCTTTTTTATTGTTTTTGACATTTTTTTAAGTATTAAAGTGTAAATTTAGCATATATCGAAGACATTTTAGGGGTGCTTTCTAACATTTTAATAAAATAACTGAAATTCAAACGTTTTCGTTGATAAGTTTTTTTAATTCAAAAAAACCTAATATTTATTTCCTTTTTTAAAATCCGAAACAGTTGAAAATTGAGGAAATACGAGCTATTTATCGCTTTTAAAAAAAAGAAATAAACAGACTACATAAAAAATTAGACAAAGTGGAATAAAAATTCTAGTTATAAAGTTAACTAAAATTTTCAAAAGAGACATAATAACCTCATTAATAATAAATTAACACTAATCATCCTCTGGAAGTACAGCATCTTGATTAACTTTTGGCTTGTCCGAACTAGGTTCTTTCGGTTTGGTGAAATTTATATAATCAGGATTCAAATTGGAATCTGAGTTATCAACTTTTGTTTTAGATTCTTTTTCTTTGGTTAGCTTATTGCTTTTAAACATTTTATCGACTAACTCTCTAAAAGTATCAAAATCTACCTCATAAGTAATACCAGCACCTTGAGTATAACCAATATCTTGTCCAATATAATTTAAATCATTTTCTTTATTGAAGACATGAAAATTAAATGATCCATCATCGTTTACTCTATACTTAATATCAACCGCTCCTACTATAGCAGATTCATTTACTCCACCAAATGGCACCCCAATTTTACCATTTATTGTAATTCTTTCATTTACTTTAGAAGATACAATAGCTTCAACTCTTCCATCAGTCTGGGTACTTGGTCTATTATCTGGTGAAACTACATTAAAATTCATTTCAAATTTTTCATTATTTGATTGAACTATATTTCCCAACATACTTGAAGCAGTTTCGTACATACTTGATGCAACGGCTTGACTTGAACCATCTTTACCCAAAAAACTCCCTGTTGACAACAAATACAAAGCTTGGGTTTGTCTTACGTCTTTATCAGCTAATTCTGTTTGAAGTTCTGACTTCAAAACACTTGTAACAGTAGGAAAATCTATCATGAAATCGGGCTCTGGTCGAGTCAAATCTCCACGAATACCAATAATGACTTCAACATCAACCTTTTTATTAACACTTGAATTTTCTATTAACAGAGCAGGATTTGCAGATGTCTTATAAACTGCTTCCAAATTCAGTTGGGCTCTCATAGGGTTTCCTTCCCAAATAATGGAACCTCCTTTTCTAACTTTGAATTTTTTATCTATTAATCCTCCATATTTAAAATTATATGTACCCTCATAAGGCAAGAAATCTCCCCACATGTTAAAAGCGCCTAGTGTATTGATTTTAAACAAAAGTGTCCCATTTCCGCGTCCTTTCATCCCATGTCCCGAATTCCTGTCCAAAATAACTTCAACCTCCGCATTAGGTGTAATTTCAAGATCAAACTCTAACTCGAGGCCATTATATTTTTTTGTTTTATCAACAATTCCTTTTTGCAAATTGAATTTTTCTTTCGGAGTTATAAAATGAATAAAGCTATTTTCACTAACACTTTCCGCACTATTTATTGGTATTTTAAGAGCTGATCCTTTTTCAGATTTTGCATCAACTTTAATAAACAAACCATTTGCAGGGCCTTTGATTGTTGCGTTACCATTAATGAATGCTGTTCCAAAATAGGCAGCATCTTCACTATCTTTAGTATCAAGAACAAGAAGTCTTTTTGAGTTAATAGCTAAATCCAATTTCCAATCCGAAAAATTTTTATGCTCTACTACTCCATTTAAAGTTCCAATTGTATTGTATTTTGTATCTATCAAAGTGTTATTCCTAAAAAGAAATTTCTCACCAGTAAGATCAATTATAGTTTTATCCTTTAATGCATAATCGACATTAAGGTAAGGTATTCCCAATCCTCCTTCATTAACATATAGACGCCCATTTATATCTGGCTTACTTAAAGTCCCTCCAATCGTTGCGTTTCCAGACACTAACCCTCTTATATTTGAAATAACATCTCCTCCTAAAGAACTTAATGTTTTCAAATTAAATTGATCAAATTTTAAATTTAAGTCAAGTAATGTTTCTTTATTTACTATTTCAAAACTTCCATCGGCACTAAAAGATTCAAAATCTTTATTTTCGATAGTAGAAAACAAAGTAAATTTTCTAAAACTTTCATCACCTTTTATATCAAAATTTAAAACTCCTAAATCATGATTATTAACCTTCAAACTATCAATCCGTAATGATGCTGTAGGTTTAAAAACCTGTTTATTTTGATTGTAATTAATTTTTCCGTTTAAATTCCCATAAATAACAAAACTCTCTTGAGCCGATGTTAATGCATTAATATCAAAATTTTTGAATTCAACATTAATATCTTTATAAGAGCTACCTTTAAACTCCCCATCAAGCTTTATTTCTTGATCCTTATTGGAAAGAATAAAATCATCCAATTTAAACTCCGTTAGCTTTTTATCAAAAACCAGACGATTATTAGATAAATTCAGCTCATTTAAAAGCCATAAACTATTTTTTAATTTTATTTCTGATTTACTGAAACCAATAACATTTTTATTCTCTTTATTAATTGTGTGGTATAAATCCAAATTAAAATAATCCTCCCCTTTTGAACCTCCTTTAAATTCAGTTCTAAAAAACAGAGTATCTTTTGAAGTGACATTTATCAAACTAAAATCACGTATTTTATACATTTTAGTTTTAATACTATCTAACTCAATATATGCGTTATACAATGGATTTTTATTATCAATAGAAACTCTAATATTATCAAAAGAATTATCAGCTGCTTTTATATTTGGAGAATTAAAATTGAATTTGAATTCATTGCTATCCGAATTAATATTCCCTTTGACGATAGTATTTTCACTTAGTTTTATTTCAGGGAAAAACACTTCAACTATCTTATTATAAACTTCAAAATTAAATTTCAAAAACTGCCCTTTTTTAACTGCTAAAGGCTTGTAATTAGTATAAAGACTTCCCAATGAATTTGTAACCAATCCTTTTAATTCGGAAAATTTATACTTTCCCACAATCGTTCCATTAGTTATATCCGGCGCTGCTATTTTTATCGTTCGAATTCTTTGATCATCAAAACTCGAATTTAGATTAAAATCGTTGAATTGATAAGTATCTCTAGAATTGATATAAGTAGCATCATTCACATAGATATTCCCATGCATATTATCGATAGAATTCCCCTGCACATCAACAATAATATTACCATTAAATTTAGAAATAGTATCATTTACAAAATTTAATTTATTCAATTCCGCCTTATCTATTTTAATCTGAAAATCGTACTGGTTTTCTTTTTTACTTAAATCTACCAATCCATCAAAATTCATTTTCAAATTAGGGTCATTTACAATAATTGACCCTTTATATAAAGGCAATTTGAAATTACCATTTACGACAACATTCTTATAATTATATCCATTATAGGCAACGCTGGAAACAATACCTTTCAGCGAGGTATTTAAATACTTTTCAGAAAAACCATGCCCATCAACATCAATATTTAAACTTATCTTAGATAAATCCTTATTATCCAATAAATTACCAATATTAAAATCACCCAAAACAATATAACCAACATAGTCAGCCTTATCGCTTTGATCCATATTATTGATTATAAATTTTGATCTTACTGACCCCAAAGCTGTGTTTGCCGCAAGATTGGCACGTATTGAAGTGGTTGTAACCTGAGTGTTTCCAACTAATGAAACATTACCAAATTTCTTTATAATAATGGGTAGCTTTTTGCCTAAAACATTAGGCAATATACTTACCAAATCATCATAATTAGCATTCAATTGATCAAACTTTCCATTCATATAGAATTTTTGCTCTTTTGTTCCTAAAAGGTTTTTAAAATTTATAAAACCTATAATTTTGGTTCCTCTATTATCTTTTAAGTATAAATCAAGAAATTTTAAATTATTTAAAGGCCCGGTAATATGTGATCTAAGCTTAAAATATTGATACTTACCTAATTCATTGTAAAAATAACGAATATCATTAGAGGCTAATTTTGCTGATTTCAACTTAACATCAAACTCTACTTTATTTTGAAAATCAGAGAAATCTTCAATCTCGTAATTCAACGCAGCATAACCTTTAATACTGGATTCTTTGGTTTCAATTTCCATTTTATCCAATATCATGTGCTGTTGGGTAAAACTATAATTCCCTTTTAAGCTTTTTACATACAAGCCTCTATGATCCAAAAAAGACATTTTTTGAATATTAGCATACACTTCAGGTCCATATACTTTAAAATTGGTAACCGATATATTCAATCTTGTAAAATCAACAGGCTTTACGGTTTCATGATTTTCATCACTCAAAATAAATCTACCGTTTGACAAATCGATACTAGAAGCCGTTAATAAAAAATGTTTCTTGGAAGGTGTTTTACTTGTACCAAAAGCATCAATAAAATAATCTAGATTCGTCTTCTTTTCTTTTTTATAAGTTTTTAAATTAAAAAGAACGCCATCCATTGCCAAATCATCAAAAATTAAATCCCCATCTAAAATTTTCTTAGCCCCCAAAAAGGATGTATTCAATCTTTTGACATAAATTAAAGTATCTTTATGATGATCTATAATCAATACTTTTTTAAGTTTTACACCACCAAAAAGAGTAAGCTGTACTTCATCAACATTCATATGAAGACCATAATCCTCATTGATACTTTCCATGAAATAATGTGCTAACTTAGTTTGAACAAAAGGTAAAGTAAGGGCTATAAAAAGTACTAACAAAAGTAATATTAGTCCAAGCAGAGTACGGAATACTATTTTTTTAATCTTTTTGATAAGAGTCGCTTTTTKTTTTTTTAKTACAAATAAATAATTTGCCTTTGGAAATGGTAATACCTTAACTAAAAAATCTTTAATTTTGGCACAGCTGTAAAAATACTATTTTTATAGTAATCCATCAAATATACTTCAAAATTCATCTGTTTATATGCAAATTCCACAGGTTTATATACTTGCCATAGAAAGTTCGTGTGATGATACTGCCGCAGCAGTATTATGTAACGACAAAGTACTGTCAAATGTTGTTGCCAATCAGTTAATTCATAATCAATATGGAGGTGTTGTTCCTGAACTTGCTTCTCGTGCTCACCAACAAAATATAGTTCCAGTAATCGAAGCCGCATTAAAAAAAGCCAACATTAAAAAAGAACAACTATCAGCAATTGCTTTTACGCAAGGTCCGGGACTTATGGGATCGCTTTTAGTTGGAAGTTCATTTGCAAAATCAATGGCATTGGCTTTACAAATACCTCTTATTGCGGTTAACCACATGCATGCCCATATTTTGGCACATTTTATAGAAGAAGAAGGTTTTAGCAAACCTAACTTTCCTTTTTTGGCGTTAACTATAAGTGGCGGGCATACCCAAATTGTTAGAGTTGATGATTTTTTTGATTTAACAATCATTGGTGAAACCACAGATGATGCTGTGGGCGAAGCATTTGATAAAAGTGCCAAAATACTTGGCCTACCCTATCCAGGTGGACCTTTGGTTGATAAATATGCACAATTGGGAAATCCGAAAGCATTTCCTTTTACTAAACCAAAAGTTCCCGGATTGGATTTTAGTTTCTCAGGTTTAAAAACAGCTATTCTTTATTTTATTCAAAAGAAAACAATTGAAAACCCAGAATTTATAACTGAAAATTTAAACGATATCTGTGCTTCCATTCAATACACTATTATAGAAATATTGATGGATAAATTAAAAATAGCCGTAAGAGAAACTGGTATTAGACAAATTGCAATTGGCGGAGGAGTTTCGGCCAATTCTGGAATTCGAAATACTTTGAAAGAAACAGAAACAAAATATGGCTGGAAAACATACATCCCTAAATTTGAATATACAACCGACAATGCTGCAATGATTGGAATTGTAGGTTATCAAAAGTTTTTATCCCAAAAATTTGAAACTTCAGAAGTTGTTTCAAAAGCACGAATACAATTTTAATTATGCAATTATTTTATAACCCTACAATAAACGAAACTACCGAAACCTTTTCTTTTGACAAAGAAGAAAGCAAACACATTATTAAAGTATTACGTAAAAAAGACTCTGATATACTATTTGTAACTAATGGTTTAGGTTTTATATTTAAAACAGAAATCACATTAGCTTCCGACAATAAATGTACTGTTCAGGTTTTGGAAATAGATAAAACAGAAGCTCCTAAACACAAATTGCATCTTGCCGTTGCTCCTACAAAAATGAATGATCGTTACGAATGGTTTCTTGAAAAAGCAACCGAGATTGGAATTTATGAAATCACTCCAATTATATGCGATCGCTCTGAACGGAAGGTAATAAATCCTGAGAGATTTGAAAAAATCATTCTCTCTGCAATGAAACAATGCAATCAAACGTACCTGCCAAAATTGAACCCTGCCATTTCGCTTAAAGAATTCATAAAAAAAGGGAATACAGGACAAAAATTAATAGCACATTGCGAAGAAACAAATAAAAAATCTTTAAAATCAATACTCAAAGCCAAAACGGATTACATCATTTTAATAGGTCCGGAAGGTGATTTTTCCAATAAAGAAATCGAATTGGCACTAGAAAACAATTACATCCCTGTTTCTTTGGGTGAAACCAGATTACGAACAGAAACTGCTGCTTTAGTGGCCTGTCACAGTGTTGTTTTCACTAATGAAGACTAGATCTTAAAATTCAATTCACAATCATACTATGAAAAAAACAGTG
Organism: Flavobacterium sp. P1_E4; assembly: GCF_056405915.1. NCBI lineage: Bacteria > Pseudomonadati > Bacteroidota > Flavobacteriia > Flavobacteriales > Flavobacteriaceae > Flavobacterium > Flavobacterium sp. P1_E4. Next base: position 28,080 of record NZ_JBFUBE010000025.1, on the reverse strand, counting down.
TTTTTATTATTACTATTCTCTTCTTTAACCGGTTTCTCTCAAGAAATCGCTTTGCTAAAATATAGTGGTGGTGGCGATTGGTATGCAAATCCAACTTCTTTACCAAATTTAATAAAATACTGTAATGCCAATATAAACACAAAAATAAAATCGAAACCTAGAACTGTTGAACCGAGCAGTCCAGATCTTTTTTTCTATCCATTTGTCCACATGACTGGCCATGGTAATGTCGTTTTTAGCGAAAGTGACGTTACAAACCTAAGAAAATATCTATACGGTGGCGGTTTTCTACATATTGATGATAATTACGGTATGGATCAATATATTCGTAAGGAAATAAAAAAAATATTTCCAAATAACAATTTGATTGAAATCCCATCAAATCATCCAATATTTCAAAAGCCTTTTGTTTTTGCCAATGGTTTACCTAAAATCCATGAACACGACGGCACTAGGGCCCAAGCATTTGGAATATTTATGGAGAACAAATTAGTTCTCCTCTACACATATGAATGTGACCTTGGTGATGGTTGGGAAGATCCAGAAGTTCACAATGACCCTTTTGAAGTTCGTGAAAAAGCTTTAAAAATGGGAGCCAATATTATTAATTATATTTTCACAAATTGATTTCTCTAAAATAAAAATTCATTAGCAATATTTTACTTCTCTCCTAGTGAACCTAGTCTTCATTTTATTTAATTTTTAACAAGTAAAATATTAAAAACTATATATGTTATTATATCATATTTTGTCAATTAAAAAATTTAACAAGTTTTAAACTACGTAAATACCCCCAAATTACAATTAACCAAGTCAATAAAATCAAAGGTTTTACAAAAACAGGTAAAAATATTGTTAAATAAATTTTAAATAATTGAACTTTTGTTATAAAATTGCAAAATAATTAACCAAACAAACTTTTATTTAACAAAATGATTACCATTATGAAAAAATTAATTTTATCAGCAGCAGCTTGCTTGATGTTGTTTTCTTGTCAAAACGACCAGACTGAATCTCTAAACGATTCAACAAATGCAATTACTCAACGAAAGTGTGCTACACAAGATGTATTGGAAGCTCAATTAAAAGCCGACCCGACATTGGCTATTAGAATGAATCAAATTGAAGCTTTTACTCAAAACGCTTTATTGACAAAACGTTTAGTAAATGGAAAAGTAGTAATACCAGTAGTTGTGAACGTATTGTATAGAACTGCAGCAGAAAATATTTCGGATGCACAAATACAATCACAAATTGATGTATTAAACAAAGATTACACTGCAACAAACTCCGATTTTTCAAATACTCCTGCCGAATTTGCTTCAGTTGCTGCAAATGTTGGTATTACATTTGAATTAGTAAAAATCAACAGAAAATCAACAACAAAAAGTTCATGGGGAACTAGAGATACCATGAAAAAAACAAAACAAGGTGGACTAGATCCAACATCTCCAACAACAAACCTTAATCTATGGGTTTGTACTATTGGTGGAGGAATTCTGGGTTATGCTCAATTCCCAGGAGGATCTTCTGCTACTGATGGAGTAGCAATTGATTCTAAATATTTTGGTTTATCTGGTACAGCTAACTATCCTTATAATTTAGGAAGAACAGCAAGTCACGAAGTAGGACACTGGATGAACCTAAGACATATTTGGGGAGATGCATCTTGCGGAGACGATTTAGTTGCTGATACTCCAGTTGCTAAAACTTCAAACTTTGGGGTGCCTGTTTATCCATACGTAAGTACATGTCTTCCTGCTCATAATGAAATGACAATGAACTATATGGATTACACAGACGACAGAGGAATGTTTATGTTCACAAATGGTCAAAAATCAAGAATGAGCGCATTATTTGTTTCTGGAGGAGCTAGAGCTGCTTTCGGTCTATAATTTATCTTTTTTTAGAATTTAAAACTCGCTACTTGTTAGCGAGTTTTTTTTTAGCTTTTACTTAAATTTTCTAAGAATTTCACATTCATTAGTATAAAAGTGTAGTTCACCGATTAATTTATACTTTGATAACAATTAACAGTAAATTAGCATTACAATAAACTGATAATCAATTTTTTAAATACAAAACATTTATTATGAAAAAAATTATTTTATCCACTGTAGCATTTGTAATGCTTTTTTCATGTCAAAATGAGGATAATAACACAGTAGTCTCTCAAGCAGAATCACCTACTCTTCGTAGTTGTGCAACACAAGAAGTTCTAGAAGCTCAATTAAAAGCTGATCCCACATTAGCAATGAGAATGAATCAAATAGAAGCTTTTACCCAAGAAGCAATGCTAACTAAACGTTTAGTAAACGGTAAAATAGTAATTCCTGTTATTGTAAATGTTTTATATAGAACACCTGCTGAAAACATCACTGATAGTCAAATACAATCTCAAATTAAAGTTTTGAATGATGATTACACAGCTGCAAACAATGATTTTAGACTTATTCCAACTGAATTTTCAAATGTAGCAGCAAATGTTGATATTACTTTTGAATTGGTAAAAATCAACAGGAAATCAACAACAAAAACTTCTTGGGGTACAAGAGACGCTATGAAAAGTACAAAAAAAGGAGGGCTAGATCCTACAACTCCTGCAACAAATCTTAATCTATGGGTGTGCACTATTGGTGGAGGAATTTTAGGATATGCGCAATTTCCCGGAGGTTCATCATCAACTGATGGAGTTGTTATTGATTCTAAATATTTTGGTATATCAGGCACAGCGAATTACCCTTACAATTTAGGTAGAACGGCAACCCATGAAGTTGGGCACTGGATGAATTTACGCCATATTTGGGGAGATTCCTCTTGCGGAAATGATTTAGTAGCTGACACTCCAGTTGCTAAAACTTATAATTTCGGTGACCCGAAATATCCTTACGTAAGCTTATGCTTACCAACCCATAACGAAATGACAATGAACTACATGGATTATACTGATGATAGAGCAATGTATATGTTTACCATTGGCCAAAAAGCAAGAATGTCGGCATTATTTGTTTCTGGTGGAGTAAGAGCTGGATTTGCCCAATAAACATATAAATTTATAGTTTTTAAAACTCGCTACTTATTAGCGAGTTTTTTTATCTTTATAACCAAATACAACGATATGATTACATCCAAAATAATTGCAAATGGAATTTTAAGAGCAATCGGTACTTTAGTTTTAGCCGTTTTACTTCTTTATTTTCTGTATCAAATTCAAAACGTATTAATCTATTTATTAGTTTCATTAATACTAGCCTTAATTGGTTTACCAGTTTTAGATTTTTTAAAGAAAAGATTGAAATTCAAGCATATTTTTGCGTCAATTACGATTTTAATGATTTATATTTTAATCATATTTGGTTTTATAATGATGTTCATTCCATTGATTATATCACAAGGCCAAAATTTATCACTTTTAAATACAGTAGAAATTGAAAAGAACAGTTTAGAGCTTATCAAACAATTAAACAATTTTTTAGAGCAACATCATATAGACTCTGCAACAGTTTTTGATCCAAAAAACTTTAAATCGATAATAAATTTCAATATAATACCTAATTTTTTAAATTCTGTAATGGGAACAATTAGTAATTTTGGAATGGGGCTTGGTTCCGTGCTATTCATTACATTTTTCTTTCTTAAAGACAAATCCACATTCTTAAAAGGAGCCAAACTACTTATTCCTGATTCACACGAAGAAAAAATTTTAAACTCAGTAGAAAAAATAAACCTATTGCTTTCTCGATATTTTATAGGTTTACTAATCCAACTTTTTATCGTTTTCATATTATACACTATTGTATTGTTTATTTTTGGAATACCTAATGCATTTGTAATTGCTTTTTTATGTGCAGTTTTAAATATTATCCCTTATATAGGACCTTTAATTGCTTCCATCTTAGCAGCAGTTTTAACGATGTTAAGTAACTTGGGTTCCGACTTTCAATCCGAAATTTTACCCACAACCATATATGTATTGATAGGCTTTTGGCTCGTGCAAGTAATTGACAATAACTTTTCACAACCTATCATTTTTTCAAAAAGTGTTAGCTCCCACCCTTTAGAAATATTTCTTGTAATATTGATTGCAGGATTCTTATTTGGTATTATGGGAATGATTATTGCTGTTCCTTTATACACGATTATAAAAGTAATTAGCAAAGAATTTTTTCCGGAAAATAAATTTATTCAACTAATAACAAAAAACATATAAATTGAACCTAGATATTTTAGACTCTAAAATTCAAGAATATATTGATTTAAATATTGGAGCCTCCATTTCAAAATTGGCTCTTCAAAAAAATCCATTTCCTAATGTTCAATGGATTTCAATAATAAATCAAATTGCTGCAAAATCAAAGGCAAAAGACAAACTGCCTACCTGGTTTTCAACCCAAAATATAATTTATCCCAGTAAAATATCAGTCGAACAAACTTCTTCTGAAAAGACGGCATTATACAAAAGCTCTATTGTTTCGGGAGACAATCTAATTGACTTAACTGGTGGATTTGGTATTGACGATTATTATTTTTCAAAAACAACAAAAAATGTAGTGCATTGTGAAATCAACACTGAATTATCTAACATTGTTCAACACAACTGCAAACAATTAAACATTAATAATATCACTTGTTATGCAGGAGACAGTTTTGAAACATTATCAAACACAAACACCAAATGGGATTGGATTTACATAGATCCATCCAGAAGAAATGACAGCAAAGGAAAGGTATTCATGCTAAAGGATTGCTTACCTAATGTACCAGAAAATTTGGCTTTTTATTTTGAAAAAACAAGTTCTATCTTAATAAAAACAGCACCAATATTGGACATTACAGCAGGTATTAATGAACTAAACTTTATCAAATCCATACATATAGTTGCTGTTGACAATGAAGTAAAAGAATTGCTTTGGGAATTAAATAAAAACTTTAAAGGATCTGTTATTATTAAAACCGTAAATCTTATAAAAGAAAAAGCAGAAACATTTGAATTTATTTTAAATGAAATCCACGAACAACCATCTTTTAGTTTACCACAAAAATACCTGTACGAACCCAATAGCTCCATTATGAAATCAGGAGGTTTTGATCAAGTAGGGCTTTTTTATGGATTGAATAAATTGCATAAACATTCCCATTTATACACCTCTGAAGAACAAAAAAAATTTCCTGGAAGAATTTTTGAAATTAAAAATTGTATAGCTTATAGCAAAAGTGAGATGAAACAATATTTAGAAAATCAAAAAGCTAATATTACTACACGAAATTTTTCCGATTCAGTTGAAAGTATTCGCAAAAAATGGAAAATCAAAGATGGTGGAGATTTGTATTGTTTTTTTACAACCGATGAAAATAACACTAAAATTGTTTTAATTTGCACCAAAATAAAATAAAATCACCGCAAGCAACCTTTTTGCGAATGCAAAAAACAAAAGGCGATAATATATTATGCTCTCTAAAAAATAAATTTTACATTAATATGAAATACATACTTGTTACGGCCTTATGCTTTTTAAGTTTTAATCTTTTTGCTCAGAAACCTTGTGAATATGCAACAAATGTCACTGATTCCATAGGAACTTATAAATCCACAAAAGAATACTTAATAAGTGAAAAGGTTTTTGGAGGAAATTCTAATTACATTTTTTATTCTTTGGCATTGACTGATGGATTGCCTACGCTAACCGTACAACTTATACAAAAAAGTAAAGATTTTGTAAAAGCAAATTGTTTTGATAAAGATTCAAAAATTTTCTTGCAGCTTCAAAATGGTAAAATAATTACTCTGTTGCATATAGACCAAGAAAATTGTGGAACTATGATACGAGATGACAAAGGTTTTGACAATAGAGTGAAGTCAGGAATTTTTATGTTTACGAAAGATAATTATGCTGACTTAAAAACATCTCCTGTTTCCTTAATGCGAATAAAATACCTAACAGACGTTGAAGACATTATAATCAAGAAAGAATTTACCGCTGAGCTTGACGGAAAAGTTTACCATCCAGAAACTTATTTTATAGAAAACTTACGTTGTATAGAATAAATATCTTTTATTCAAAAACAAAAACCTTTTAAAATGAGTTAAATTCATTTTAAAAGGTTTTTTTTATGCATTATAACTCTCTTGGTTATCATTTTGTTTATCAATATTGATAACATAATTTTTTACATTCCGCACTACCAATGGAACTAGTAGTCCTACAACAAGTACTTCAACAAATGTAATTCCTGATTTATTTTCTGGTCCAATACATTTAAAAAAACTATTCTGTAATATCCTTTTCATCTAACGATTCTTTTCTTTTTTTAATTTAAAAAATAAAATTAATCAAGTTAATCTCATTATTATTAAATCAAAAGCTGAATTTAAAAGCAAATTTGAATACTTGCTTATGTCTTCAATTGGGGTTAATTCATTATAACTTTAAACCATTGTTTTTAAATGATTTAAAGTGCGAAAGTAAAAATATAAATCAATTAAACAACAATATAATCGATGAAATGCGTGTTTTACACTTATTTTAATGTCAATTCTTACGAAATAAGCAACTGTCGAGTGTACAGACACTTAACATTTTTAACTTTCAGTAAGAAAAAAAGATCATTAAACCTAGGTTTTTGTAACTCCCTAGGAATAAGAATACCATAAAAAAACAGGTGATTTTTAAATAAGAAAAAGAATTTTAGAAAAAAAAACTATTTACATTCCCATTTAAAATTAGAGACTTTATCATTCAAACCAGCTTTCAAATTATAGTGCCACCATTCTGAATTGAAAGAATTAAAATTTTCTTTAACCATATTTTTTTTCAATAGATTTCTATTATTTAGAATTTCTTTAGAAAAACCACAATAATCATGACTGGCTTCTTTTCCGAAAAAATCAAAAGAAGTTCCCATATCTAATTCTTTTCCTTTAAAATCTACCAATGTAATATCTACGGCCCCTCCTCTATTATGAATTGAACCTTTACTTGGGTTTGCGACGTATTGGGGGTCTGAAACTATAGCCCACATTCTTTTTTGAATATCCAAAGGTCGGTAACAATCAAAAAGTTTTACTTTATAACCTTTCTTCATAAATCTTTTATTGGCCAAAATCAGTGCTTTTACTGTTTTATAACGCAAATAACATTCGGCGCAATCATATACTTTAGATTTTAAAAAATTGTCATCTGTGGCATACTTCATATCATAAATAAAATCTTGACTGAAGTCTTTTAAATTTACAAAAGTCGTATCATTGATAACAACCGTAGGTACTGAAGTGTTTGTTACAGTTTGTGAATTACAGTTGATAAAGTTTAGAAGAAAAAGAAAAACTAAGAAGGATTTGATGTAAGAAGTCATAACAAATAAATTTCCATAAAAATAGGAAAATTTAAAGGGTTTAAAAAAGCAAATCCATCTTAAAACAAAAAAACCTCATAATCAAAAGATTATAAGGTTTCTAGTGTTACACGGGTAAATCTAAAATTAAATCGAGAATGAATGTAAACTATATGAATCTGTTTTATTTAAATATAAGTAATATCAAAACCAAAACTTTAGACTGTCCTTTAAGTTTAAATTCTCTTTTTAACTATTTGTACCACTCCTCTTTAAAAATACGATCATATGTTACTCGAATTTATTTCAAAGTCTATAGTTCAAATTTTGTTCTTAACTATATCTCTAAGCTAAGTTCACATATCCAAACAACTTTGTTAAAAAAAACCTCACCTAAAACGAATTAAGCGAGGCTATCTTTTAGATTATTTTACATTTAATAATTAGCATTAGTTATCCAACAGCTATCACTGTTACCTCAACTGGCATTCAATGTTGAAATAGCATTTTCAGGTTAGATTTTTCCAAACAGCCACTTTACAGAAAAGTGCCAAACCTCTCAAAATGACAAGTGTACCCATTGGGACTCTTTATAAGGTAATCTTGGTGATATTCTTCAGCAGGCCAAAATTTTGTATAGGGCTCCAGTGTTGTGACCACTTTACCTGGCCATCTTCCCGAATCATCAACAATCTTAAATACTTCGTTGGCAACTTCCCTCTCTTGATCATTCTGGATAAATATAGCTGATCGGTAACTGGAACCTCTGTCGTTCCCCTGACTGTCCACTGTTGTTGGGTCATGCACTCTGAAAAAATAATCCAATAACTCCTTGTATGATGTTTCATTTGGATTGTATGTAATTTCTATTGCTTCTGCATGTCCAGGATGGTTGTGATAGGTCGGGTTCTCGTTTAGACCGCCCAAATAGCCTACTTCAGTGTCCTTTACACCTGGACGCACACGGAACAGATCTTCCATTCCCCAAAAACAGCCCCCTGCGATGTACGCTTTTTTAAAATTTTCCATATCTAATTATTTATTAAATTAACAGTAATAATGGATTACAACAATACGAGTATTGAAATGATCCTTTTTTTTAACCACTACCTCCATATTTGCCACAGCAAAAAATCGACTGAAAACATTCCACTTCCTTTAAAAATAACAACTACAAGTAAAGTTAGTAATAATATAAAATACTCAATACCCTCACCTTTCTTCAATCCAACCCAATTCATAGTCCAACCATCCTTACGGTGGCTCAATAATGCACCCACAAAGATGATAAAATTAGCAGTTGCCGCAAATCTTGAAAACAAGCCCACCACTAGCATTATACTTCCAAAAGACTGCCCGATTATCACTAACCATGCAATAACGGCTGGAATTTTTTTGCTTTTGAAGCTTGCTAGAGATTGTCTAATCCCCACTCCTCCTCCAAAATCATCAAACCAACCAAGTAGTTTTTGCATTCCATACGGAAAAATAATAATTCCGGCTACCAGTCTACATAAAGTATAAACCCAGTTGGGATCAGTCTTCAATAAATCATTAAGATTTTCCATCATACTCAATTTGATAATTGATCGAATCAGCTATTACTGCCAGCATAAAATTAAAGGTTTATGAGTAAGTCCAATATAAAAGTCCCAGATAATCTTAATTGAAACTTTTTATTAATTTGTAATTATTCTAAAACGGTCATACCTCTTTTAAGTTATATATCTATGATAGTGTTAAAACAAAAATGACTACTACGCTTGACTTAACATTTTTTGAGAAGGTCTACTTTGATGGTGCCAAAATTGCTCTACCTGTTTACTGTATGACTTGCCTTCAGATATTTTATTTAAGCTTTCTGCAGCAATAGTACTCCAGTCCGATTTCACATCATCAGACTCGATAAGCATAACATCAATACCAAGTGGTAAAACTTCTTTCCTAATGCTGTCGCTTAAAGCTTTTAAAGCGTATCTGCTGGCATTATACCAACCAGATAACGCAACTTTTCTTTTGTTAAAAACAGAAGATATCATAACTATCTTACCCGACTTTTGTCTTCTCATATAAGGCAAAACCATTTGTGATAATCTTGCCAAACCAAAAACACTTGAGTCCAATTGAGACTTTGCTTCCGAAATGGGTATACCATCTATCGCTTCCAATAATTCAAATCGGGCACTATTAATAAGAATATCAATACGTCCTTCATTTGCAATTATCTCAGCTAAACCACTTTGGATATCGTCATCCTTGTTAATATCCGTCAACATTATATGGGCACCTAGTCGCTTCAGATCAATAATTTTTTCTTTCTTTTTCGCTGATGCGTAAACCACATAGCCGTATTCGAGCAAAAGTTTAGCAGTAGCTTTCCCAATACCTGAAGAAGCTCCCGTTATCCATACCACTTTGTCTTTATTTTTCATTACGATACTTTTTAATTATACAGATGTCAAAAACTGGATTTTGCTGCCCCTAAAATAGCTCCTGTACTGTTGTCTTGAACAAATCCTATTATCTCTCCATTTTGAGAATCAAAATTCTTAGGAAAAGAAATATTCACGCTTCCTTTTTCGTCAATTGCTAATTTTTGAAAAGTCAAATTCCTCACGACTTGATAATGAGAAAGTAACTTCCCTTCATTTTCACCTCGCTTAACTTTGCTTTTTACTGATTTCTGTACTAAGGTTAATACTAAACGTGTATTTTTTGAATTTCCATTGACTTTATAGTTAACCACTACCCCCTCTGCTTCTTTTCGGGCTGAAAAATCCAAGTTCACTTCAGCCGATTTTGAAAGCGCCTTAGTAATTCCTCCTCTAACAATGGTTTCCTGTGAGCCAATATAATCCGCTTTACCGTTGATAATCAATTGGGGAGTATAAATAGGTTCCTTTTTAAGCCACTTGCCATAGTCATATTGTCGCTTGGTATAATCCGCATTGCTGAAAATATCTTTCCACCCTAGATTATCCCAGTAATCAACGTGATAGGAAAGAACATAAACAGGTCTGTCCTTGAATTCATTTTGGATTTTACCCATTAGGTCATCTGCTGGAGGACAACTGGAACATCCTTCTGAAGTGAACAGTTCCAAAACCGCAAAACCTTTTTTTGTAAGCTTGTCGGTACTGCTTTGTCCAAAAGCTGAGATGTTAAAGACTAATGCTAAAAGAAATAAAATGGATGTTAATTTAATGTGTGTCATGTTATGTGGTTTTTTAATTATTCAACGAAATTAGCAGTTAAAGAACGGGCGAATCACTACAAACTAGCCCAAATAGACAAATTCCCACTCAAAGTAGTCAAAAGCTGCCTCCATTTATTTTGCAATACCGCTTTGAAGCCGCACTTTATATCCTTTTATATCAGACACATAACCTAAAGGCAGATTCAGATTATTTCCATCTGAATCAATTATAACGTAATCTATTCATTAACAAAGAAGATATAAGTATAATTTATTCTAAGACAAATCAAAGAACAACAGATAGGATGCCATTACTATATGCTAAAATTATTTTTCTATAATTCCATTGGAACAAAAAAAGCCAAAACACTCCGCAAACAGGAACTCAAACAAAGCAATAGAATGCTCAGATATCAAAATGTCTATTTCACGGTAAAGTTTGTCCTCTTAAATAAAAAACAGGTTGAGTTCAATCTGTTACCAATATACATTTGCTCCAATAATTTAATATTAAATAAAAAAAAATGGAAACAAACAATGAAAAAGTGATTTACACAGGTGTAACTCACACAACAGGTGGTAGAACAGGTGAATCTAAAAGTTCTGATGGTCAATTAGATATTACACTTTCATCTCCAGGAAGCAATCGTCCAGGAACAAATCCAGAGCAATTATTTGCAGCTGGTTGGTCAGCATGTTTTATCGGTGCTATGGGAAAAACTGCCGCCAGTTTAAATGTAAAATTGCCTACAGATCATTATGTAAACACTGAGATTGACTTAGTATTAACCAATGATGGTTATGAATTACAAGCCCGTTTGAATGTAAGCTTACCCGGATTAGATCCAGAGGTGGCTCAAAGTATCGTTGATGGTGCTCACCAAGTATGTCCTTATTCAAAAGCTACACGTGGTAACATCAAGGTTACAATTAACTTAATTTAGTATTAGTTAAAAAATGAAGACCTCAATAAGACAACAACAACAACTGTGGTTTAAAAAGTATGTGACTTTTTCATTAGCTGCCGCAGCCATATTTATGGGAACCACAAAAATTGATGCACAGGAAAAATTAGTTAAGAATATTGTGATTGTACACGGTCACTATTTAGACTCCTCGGGTTGGAAAGGAGTTTATTCCATACTCACTAAAAAAGGCTATCACGTTACCTTGGTACAAAACCCGTTGACATCCTTAAAAGATGATGTAGCAGCAACCAACAATATTTTAGACAATCAAGACGGACCAGCGATTCTAGTTGGACATTCTTGGGGTGGAACTGTGATTACGGAAGCAGGCATGCATTCAAAAGTAGCAGGTTTAGTTTACGTGACTGGGTTTATGCCCGATAAAGGCCAAACCACTAGACAATTGGCAAAAACATTTCCCAAACCTCCTGAGATGAGAACCGAAGCTCCTGACAATGGCGGATTTGTATTTTATGACAGAAGTACCTTTAGAGCTGGTGTGGCGGGTGATTTAAGTAAGGAGGATGCCGATTTTATGAATGCTTCTCAAATACCAATCCACAAAGATTGCTTCGATACTCCCCTAGCTTCTGCTGCCTGGAGGACAAAACCAAGTTATGGGATTTTGACTCTCAACGACCGAACCATTAATCCGGATCTTCAAAGAAGTATGTATAAAAATGCAAAAGTGGAAGTTACCGAATTAAAAGCTGGTTATGTCTCATATATTTCACAACCACAATCAGTTGCCGACGTAATCATCAAGGCATCATTACAAAAATAAGTTGGATTAATAGTTATTTTTAATTTGTTTATTTAGGTTGAAAGCCGTTCTTTATAGGAGCGGCTTTTGTTTGTGAAATAAAATGATACTTTTAAAAATTTAACATTGCACTACTATCAAAACAAAAACGACAGACAGAAAATAACACTATCTATTTTCCATCCAATGCAAAAAGTTACTTGATCTTTCCTTGTTTATTAAAAGTCTTTCTTCAGTTGGTATGATTAGCTTCACGTACAATTTTCGGGCAAAATATGGCTCTATTTCCTTAATTGCACTAAAATTAATAATATATTGTCGGTTTAGTCGGTAAAACATGGAAGGCGATAACATTGAATAAATTTGATCCAGTGATTGGTTAAGCGGGTATTCTTGCTTATCAAGACAAACGATATTAACCATCTCATTTTTGATGCAAAAATAAGCTATTGTATCAGTTTGAACTGTAATGTACTTGTTATGCTTAAATACCAAAAAACTCTTCTTTCCACCTTGTGGCTCCAGTCTACTCAACAAAGTTCCAATATCAGGTACAAGATTTTGTTGAAAATAGTTTTTAAGTTGATCCACTTTTTCAAAAGCGACTTCTATATCTTCCTTTGAAAAGGGCTTTAGTATATAATCAATCCCGTTGGCCTTAAAAGCTTCTAGAGAATATTCATTATAGGCAGTACAAAAAATAACTGGGCAATTGATAGCTACACTTTTAAAAATATCAAAAGAAAGTCCATCTGCCAATTGAATATCCATAAAGATAAGATTGGGCATCTCATTTTCGGAAAGAAACTTTATTGCACTTTCCACACTTTGAATTTGAGACAAAATTTTCGCGTTGGGTCTTACGGCGGCTATCATTGTTGTTAATGACTTTGCAGCTTTCAGTTCATCTTCAATGATTAGAATGTTCATATATTATGGGTAGTTTTATAGCGAATGTATAATTCGCATCGGTTATTTCTATCTTTTTGTTAGCCAAATGAATATATCGTTGGTTTATATTTTCTAAGCCAATACCCGTTGAAGCTTCTGAATTGGCTTTAAGCCGAATTCCATTTTCAATAACAATAAAATCACGTTCACTATATATTTTTATCAGCAATGGTTTGTCTAGCGATACCACGTTATGCTTGACACAATTCTCAATTAATAATTGTAACGTAAAAGGGGGAATCAATGAATTCATATACTTTTCTTCAACAGTAATAGTCAAATCAATGCCTGCTTCAAATCGGCTTTTAAGTAAAAACATATAAGCATTAACAATCTGCAATTCCTCACCTAACCTAATCAAGTCAAGTTTTCGGCTTTCAAGCGTAAACCTATAAAAATCCGAAAGCTTTAAAATAAACTCTACCGAGTGTTCATCATTCGTTTCCACCATTGATTTTAAAGTGTTCAAACTATTAAACAAAAAATGCGGATTGATTTGTTGTTTCAATAACTCATATTGGGCACCCAGATTAATGGATTTAGAACGTTCAAATGCGACTCCAACTTGCTGATTATAGTGACTTTGATAAAGTATTTGCAAAAACATATAAAATATAAGATTAATAAATACCCCTCGAACTTCAAACATTAACATAGCAGGACCAAATTCCAAATAAGGAAGTAGTAACTGTTGCAAATAGGATAGTGCCAGCATAACACCAATCCCAAAGAGTAAGTTCCATAAAAGTCTTAAAGCTGATACTCCTTTCGAATCATTCCTTTTATATGTTTTGGGAAGCATATAAATATTAAGATACCAAACAAAAAGGGCAAACAAAAAGGTAATAAATGAATTAACCAATGCTTCTTCAGGTTTTATATGTAGTTCTGCTATTTTAGGAACTGATGACAAAAGTCCAATAGCTAAAGAACTGCTCCAAATAAGCCAAGGTGATACTTTAAAGGGTTGGTTGTTCATAAAAATTCTTAATTTAAATTTTAAAAAGACCTAGTTAAAGGTCTGATTTATTCCGCTATCTTTTATCCTTTTCGCATATTTTATAGCCTTGGATATATTTTATGAAGCAAATTTTAAATGAGATATAAAATGGTATTTCATTTTGAATGTGCTTAAATAATTTAAAATAAAGATTTGGTATAGTGTTTTTAATACTATACCAAATCAAAAATTAGAATTAAGCTTCAATCAATTAATATCTCAGTGATGATTTATTTATTTGAAATAATAACTATTGATTGCATTAATTTATTTTAGAAAGTAGTTTAGATGCTACTTCTTCTGAAGACTGTGGATTTTGTCCCGACAGTAATAAACCGTCTTCTAGTACGTAAGAACTCCAATCGGCTCCTTTAGAATAGTTTGCTCCACGCTCTTTCAATTTATCTTCCAATAAAAATGGAACTACTTTGGTTAATTCAACAGCTTGTTCTTCAGTGTTACTAAAGGCAGTTATTTTTTTTCCTGCAATCAAGTATTTTCCTTCTTTATCTTTAACATTTACCAAAGCTGCAGGAGCATGACATACAAAAGCAATCGGTTTGCTATTATTGTAAAAATCCTGAATGAGTTTTATTGAGTTCTTATCTGTTGAAAGGTCCCACATTGGGCCATGTCCTCCTGGATAGAATACTGCTTTAAAGTCCTGTTGTTTTACACCCTCAAGTTTTACGGTAGTACTCAATGCTTTTTGAGCATTTATATCTCCATAAAATCGTTTAGTTGATGGTGTTTGAAATGATGGATCGGTACTTTTTGGATCAATAGGAGCCTGCCCTCCTTTTGGGGTAGCAATTACTACTTCAATCCCTTTATCTAAAAAGTAATAATAAGGTGTTGCAAATTCTTCAATCCATGAACCTGTTAGTTTCCCTGTATCACCTAATTTATCGTGAGATGTTAAAACAAAAAGGATTTTTGTTTTAGTGTTTTTTTGTGCATATGTTGCAAAACTTAGTATTGCAAAAACTGCAATTAACAATGATTTCATTATATTTTTCATTTTATTTATTTTTTGTACTTCTTTACCCAATAAAGTATTGGATAAAGAAGCTTGTACTACAATTGTTTTAATTAATTAAGATTATGGCCAGCAGCTTTGCCTCCATCAACATTTATAACTGTTCCGGTAATGAAATTACTTTTGGCAACGGTATAAACCATTTCTGCAACATCGTCAATTTCACCTACACGATTTAATAGATGTAAGCCAGCATTTTGATCTGCTTTATCGCCATGCATAGGAGTACGGATTACACCTGGTGCAACTGTATTCACTCTAATGTTTTGTTTTCCAAATTCGGCTGCTAATTGTACTGTTAGTGCATGAATAGCCCCTTTACTTGCAACTGGTGCAGTAGCAGGCCATCCACCCAGTCCATGAGTTACAAGTGGAGTCCCAATATTAATTACAACACCATCTTTTTGCTTCAACATTTGAGGGATTGCAGCTTGAGTAGTAAAAAAAACTCCTTTTAAATTGGTTGTCAAAAATTTATCAAGGTATGCCTCATCAACTTCCAAAAATGGTTTACTGTCAAAGATTCCTGCGTTATTCACAAGTACGTCCACAGTACCAAATCTTTCAACAGCTAAGGCAACCAATTGTTCTCCTGTACGTTTATCGCTTACGTCACCGGCAAGCATTGCCAAATTATCCCCTGCGCCAAATTCATTGTATGCTTTTTCCAGTGAAGTTGGAGTAAATGAGTTGATTACTACATTGTCTCCTCTGTCCAAAAAATATTTGGCTATTCCTTTACCGATACCTGATGCTGCACCGGTAACGATTATTGTTTGTTTTTTCATAATTATTTATTTTTTATCGGCTGTAATGCCTTTTTCTCTTAATACTGATACTTGTTCTCCTGCGTAACCCCAATTATCCAATTCAATTTCGTTGATCACCACATGGGTCAGGTGTGGGTCTTTGTTCAATACTTCTGTAATCAGATTGGTAACCCCACTGATTAGTTGCTGTTTTTGCTCGCGGGTAACTCCTTCACGAGTCAAATCAATTTTTACAAATGGCATGTCTTTAATTTTTAAAAAGTTTTGTTTATGCTACTTTTGCAGTTACATTCACATCAAGTTCAAAATCATTGTAGATTAGCGTATCGCCTAAATCTTTAAAGAAATTACCTGAACGGAATTTAATGTCATACTTGGTACGGTCAACGATAAGTTTACCTACTAAGTTTAAGGTGTCTTCGCTGCTATTGACAATTGCATCAAATCCTGCAGCGTGAGTAATCCCTTTGATGGTCAAGTTACCTTCAAAATGGTATTGATTACCCGATTGTGGTTTTGCTGATACAATTTCAAAAGTAGCCGTTGGGAATTTTTCAATTGAGAAAAAATCATCCGAGGCAAGGTGACCTGCAAATTGCGTATTCGTAGCCGAATCAGTTACATCCAAAATTACGAGTGTGGACATATCAATGATGACTTGCCCTCCAGTAACCTGTTTATCAGTAAGCAAGAAAGAACCTTCCTTTACTTCAATAGTCCCGTTATGTGCTCCAGTTACTTTTCTTCCAATCCAATCGATACGACTTTGTGCGTTTGCGATTTCAAATTTTTCTGTTTTCATTTTTTTTTTGCTTTAAAATTATAGTGCAAAGTAAAAACAGAAACAGAAGTCGGTTACGTGATCTACATCACATTCTAAAAAAGGTAATAATGAGAAGCATAAAATCTACTCAAGATTTCTCTGAAAACTTACAAATAGCCAGCAATTAGGTGTTTAAGAATAAAAAATTAATAATTGTGGATATAGCAACAAAAGTTCCTCGCAGTACTTTTTCGCATCAATATTTATAAAGGATAAAAGTCTTTTCTGGTAAATAACATATCCTTTATTAGTGCACCAGCGAAAAAAAACACTTGTTGCAGTTCAATACAAAGTTATTACTGTTCGATAAGCAAAGTACTTCAACATTTGTTTTAGAATCTAGATCTGATTTTCTAATTGATAAAAAAGCTTTTAAGCAACGAGAAAGTATAAAATATTCACAATCAACTTTATCACCGGCACTTATATCAGTCTGTCCCTTTTTAAAAGACATACTTTTAAAATGAGAAAATAAATAATAGAACAGTTCATCAGTTAGTAATGCAGTCTTGTCAATGTGCTCTTGTAATAGTTCTTTGGACAATTCGTCATAAGCTTACAATACATCCAATTATTGAGCTATTTCAACACTCCCAAAATAATATTATTAGTCTTTAAAAAAGACTCTACACAAAAGAACAAA
This sequence comes from Flavobacterium sp. P1_E4, assembly GCF_056405915.1. NCBI lineage: Bacteria > Pseudomonadati > Bacteroidota > Flavobacteriia > Flavobacteriales > Flavobacteriaceae > Flavobacterium > Flavobacterium sp. P1_E4. The sequence continues at coordinate 10,595 of NZ_JBFUBE010000025.1, read as the reverse complement.
ATTACACATATATCAATATAATTCATTTGTTTACAATCAGTATAAGGTAATATTTAACAACGTATTTGTCGTAAAAAGCACGCAAATACAATTATATATAAATAGTACTCAATATCACTGAATTTTGTATTAATACAATTCATATATATTTAACAAAAAAAATATCGGAACAAAATCCCGATATTTTTTCATGCAATTAAGTCTTTTTATTTAAAGCTGATTTCACTTAGATCAATTGATACCAACAAAGGTTCAGGAAATAGTGGTGTGTTGTCTTCCAGTCTTACATATACTTTTCTTTTGGTCGCTATTTTAATACCCTGCACGTCTATATAATTCGACAAGTAATGTGCAGCAGTGGCTCCGCCTGCAATATCTACATTGTAATCATGTCTTTTTATAAGACCGTCTTTATCTATATAAAAGGTTTGAACAGAACTATGTGTAGCTACCTCATCAGGAAAAGTTACCTGAAGTCTTCGAAATACTTCTCCGTTTTCTTCCCAAGGTTCCAATTCTTTTAGTTTGTAACCTGCATCGCCAAAATTAAAGGGAGCATTAAAATAGGTCCACATAGCATATCCGGTAAAATACGCCAGCTGAAGTTGACTCCATGGTGTTTCTGTAGTGTACCCAGCAAATGAATCTCTGGGATTTGACAGTTCTTCAACAACCTCTCCTTTACTATTCTTGATGGCAACATGTTTTGGTGTAAATGCAGTATGCCAGTCTTTATTAAGAAAAGGGCGGTGCGAAGTAAATTGCTTATTTGTGTGAGAAGTGACATAAATATCATCGACCGATCCTGGGTGTCCTACCATTGACCAAAGTACCCCATCGCACATAAGTCGTGCTGTGACAGTTTCAAACTTGTTGAAATTCTCGAGACCGCCATGAGCATTAATTGTAAAATCTAATAAATCATTCATCTTGTTTAATTTTTTTAATTAATTATGTTTTTTTTATAAGCTATATATTGTTAGCGTTTCATCTTTTCAATCATGAGCAAGACCTAATTTACGCCTCATTTATTTCTAAATAAATAGGACACTAATTTTTGCACTTTAGGCCCAACAAAAAGAATGACAGGTACAATTAGGACGTAAGCCATTCCCCAGGATTTGATCCATCTTGCTAAAAATTTTTCGGTAAAACCAACATTTATGCTAATTAGCGTAAAAGAAATAAGGCCAGTGGTAATAATGCCCATAATAAAAGCGGCTGCAATTCTTTGTTTCATGACTTTGTGTAATTATAATATTTATTCAAATAGGGTTACTATTCAATTTATTACTTATTTAAAATTGGTTCTGCTCCCCGAAATAAGGAGCAAAAACAATCATCAAAACAATCTTAGATAATTAGATAAGATTATACTCGGTTTTAACATTACCACGTATCGCTTTTGAATAAGGACAGGTTTGTGCTGCGCCTTCAATAATGCTTTTAGCCACATCAGAATCTAATCCCGGTAAGCTTATATTTAAACGTGCCTGTAGCGAATAGCCATCATTGCTTGATACTAAGTCAACCTCAGCACTCACGGAATGGTCCGCAGGAAGTTTTACATTTAAATTGGCAGCCGCTTTCCCCATTGCTCCAATAAAGCATGCTGACCAGCCAGCAGCAAATAATTGTTCCGGATTTGTCCCGGGTCTATTGCTCCCAGGAGATGAAAGTATTATGTCTAATTGACCATCAGAACTTTTAGATTCACCTGTTCTTCCTCCCGTTGTGTGCGTTACTGCTGTGTAAAGCACTTTTGCATTGTTTGTTTCCATTTTTAAGTGTATTAAAATTAATATTTGTTTTATAAATTGTTTTATTTTTTCATAACTAGTAGAGGCTTCCCTTTCACAACAATATACGTCGCCAGCTCGGCACCTTTAACCTTTCCTACATTCTTGGCGGAATGGTTCTTTCCTGCCGGGATGAAGAGTACATCTCCGGCTTTGAGATCTACCGGTTGTTCACCCTCGACCTCGTACTCCAACAATCCTTCCAGAACATAGATCACTTCTTCACCTGGGTGAGAATGCATTCCGAAGGCAGTACCCGGTTCAAAGTCAATGCGAGCCTGAACAGTTTCGTATCCAGAAACACTAATATCGTGTCGCTGAAGATCTGTACGTTTTATTCCGGACTGTTGTGCTAAAGCATCATTTGGGAACAGTAGTGCGCCAATACCCATGACAATAATGGCAATCAGCAATATTTTTTTTCTCTTTTTCATATGTTCTATTTATTGTGGTAATAGAAGGGCAACTAATATATGTTGCCCTTCGTATGGATTAGCGCAGTGATTTAAATGCCAGGCGCAATTCTTGTGTAAATAATTGTGGTTGCTCCCATGCTGCAAAATGCCCCCCTTTATCCACTTCATGGAAGTAAATCAGATTATTAAAAGCACGACGGGCCCATGATTGCGGAGATGTAAATACATCCTCAGGAAATACTGTAATAGCAACCGGCAACTTGATTTGATCGGTTTTCATTGAACCTGCGCTAACAATTTCTTTGTTTCTGTTTTCCCAGTAAATTCGGGCTGAGGAAGTTCCAGAGTTGGTTAACCAATAAAGTGTAATATCATCCAATACCTCATCTTTTGTTAGAGACTGTTTAGGATCATTTCCGTAAGACCAATTAGAAAAACCAGGATGCAAAAGAAGCCATGAAGCAAGAGCAACTGGAGAGTCGTTCATACCGTAACCAATCGCTTGTGGACGTGAAGTCATTGTTGATTTATAGGTAAAATTTCCCTCTTTGATCGATTTACTAAGGTGATCGAAAGCTGCTTTTTCCTGAGGAGAAAACCCTTCTGGTGCTATTCCGCTTCCTAGTGCTTTACCTGCTTCTGCAGGTAATGTTGCAGGTAAATTGCTGTGGATACCCAATAATCCTTCAGGAGCCTGCAATGCCATTGAATTAACTACTCCAGCACCCCAATCTCCACCTTGAGCAACGTAATGTTTATATCCAAGACGATTTACTAATACTGCCCAAGCTTTTCCTATTCGGTCTACATCCCATCCTGCTTCAGTTGGTTTTCCTGAAAAACCAAAACCTGGCAATGAAGGTATGATAACATCAAAAGCATCTTCTGCTTTTCCACCATAAGCTACTGGATCAGTTAGTGGCCCAATGACTTTAATAAATTCAAATATTGAACCCGGCCATCCATGTGTTAATATAAGTGGCATAGCGTTAGGCACTTTAGAACGAACATGGATGAAGTGAATATCCACTCCGTCTATCTTAGTTATAAATTGAGGGTATGCATTTAGTTTTGCTTCTGCTTTTCTCCAATCATAATTGGTGCACCAATATTGCACCAAACCTTGCAATTTAGAAAGTTGTACACCTTGTGACTGGTCAGCAACAGTTTCTTTACTAGGCCATTTTGTGGCCAATACACGTTCCCGTAGATCTTTCAAATCTGTATTAGAAATAGCAACCCGATAAGGGCGGATAGCCTCATCATTTTTTACATCCGCTTTTTTTGATCCTCCTTGCGCCGCAGCAACAGTTAACTGTAATGCTAACACCCCAGTCCATAAAGCACGACCCATAATATTTCTTGAATTTTTCATTTTTTTATTTCTTTTTTTCTTTTAATTTTTATTCTTTATTCTTCTGCTCATTATTACTCTTTCAAAACTTGATTTTGAACTGTAGCTGGCTCTGTATAAACTAAACGTTCGTGTACGTGAGCAGTTGGTGTACGGTCTATAAGCAAACTCAACAACTCAGGACGACTATAATGACCACTGGCATCCATTAATCTTTTACGCGCATCTATCTGTGCAAAATCAATATCAGCAATAACTTCACCTTCGCCATCTTTAATTGGTTCTCCAATAAGTTGACCATCTGGACCAACAATGGCAGTAAAACAACCACCTGATATGGGACCAATTGGACCTCCAGTATCTGATGCTATTTGTGCCAATTGATCTTTATCCAACCAACCTGTTGCAACAACCACGAAACAAGCTGATTCAAGAGCGTGTTGGCGAACGTTAATTTCTGTCTGCTCGCTGTGCAAAGGACCCAAAAAAGACCCGGGATACATCGCTGAGTGAATCTGTTCACCATCGGCGATAAGTGCATAACGGAATAATGGATTGTAATGTTCCCAACAGGCCAACTGTCCAATGCGTCCGACAGCACTGTCAACAGCACGTAGACCGGATGCATCACCCTGCCCCCAAATCATTCTTTCGTGATAGGTTGGCGTTAATTTGCGTCGACGCTGAATAAGTGTTCCATCTGCATCAAATAGTAGTTGTGTGTTATAAATTGTTCCTCCGTCACGTTCGTTTACACCAATCGATACCACCATGTTTGCTTCTTTAGCTGCCTTACCAATAGCATCGGTGTCGGCAGATGGTACAGTAACTGATTCTTCCAATAATCGCAGATGTTCTTTCGCCATTGCATATGGAGCCTGAACAAAAGAGAAATAAGGATAATAGGGTATAATTGTTTCAGGAAAAGTGGCATATTGCACTCCTTTTTTTCCTAGCTCACGAATCTTGTTTACCACCTTTTCAACAGTACCTTCTCTACTGTATAATACTGGACTGATTTGTACAGCGGCAACTTTAACCACTCTACTAGTTTCTGATTTTTTGATATTTTCCATTGTTTCTTTTTTTAATGATTTATTATTTTATTATGTGTCAAAATTAATGCTCCATAAAAGTCTATGCTACTAATAAATAAGGGAATAGGACAAAATGGGAGCTGAAGTGGACAATGTTGAAAGTCAAATTTTTCTGTATGTCCTTAATCTGAAAAATTCTTTATTTGTTTTAATGTTTTTTATCAATAGCTAGAAAAAGCTATCAATTTGACAAACAGTCTTGGGGAAACTGGTATTCATTTAAAACCTAGATAAAAACCCTAATATTTGGGCTTTATAATTTATTATTTGGTAGCACTAATAGCCAAATTAATTAACCTAAATCTGTTAAAAGCCATGAAAATAAGGCAGATAAGCATGATTAGTGAAATATTTGCAAATCCTAGCAATAACTGGCTTTTTACAGCATATAAATTTACAAATCCATAGCTGAATATTGAGCTTACCATATATGTACCACCGCCAGTAAGACCACTTGCCACTCCTGCATTTTTAGAAAAACGACTTAGACAATACCCATAAATGTTATTAAAAATAAAACCTCCACAGACGTTGATTCCCATTGTGAAGCCTATCAAAGTATAAATATTACTTTCTATCGAAGCTGTAAAAATCATAAGTAAAACCAAAATAACTTGTACAGAAACCGCAATAGTTACTTTCTTTCCTAAAGGTTTATGAATAAGAGATTTGGAAATAATCCCTCCAGTCATAACGGATAGTCCTGATAATAAAGAACTATAGCCTGTAGTAATTGCTGAATACCCAAATACACGTTCTACGATAAAAGGACTTGATAGACTATAAACTACAACAAGACCAAAGCATATGCCAAGAATTAATAATCCCAACGTAAAATCACCTGATTTTAGCATACCGGAGTAGGTTTTTGCTATAGATTTTAATTTAAAAGGATGATAATACTTTATAGATTCGCCACTATATAAAAGTTCTAAAATCAGAAAAAGTAATGATAACCCACCGAGGAAATAGAAGTTGGATCTCCAGTCAAAATTACTTTGCAAGTATCCTCCTAAAAACGGCGCCATTATAGGTGCGCAAGCCCAAATTATAGAGAATATACTAATATAATTTTTTAATTTTTCACCCGAATAAAGATCTACAAAATAAGCACGTTTAGCGACTACAATAAATGCAATTGCAATTCCTTGAATAATTCGCATAGCATATATCACATAAATATTGGGAACAAAAGCAATAATGAAGCTTGTAACCGAAAATACCGCCAGTGACGCAATACTAATTTTAAAGCGTCCGAAGCTATCCAATATACTCCCGATGAAAATCTGGCTAACTCCTAAACTGAACATAAAGAAGACAAGCGAAAGTTGAATGGCAGATGGTGAAACATGCAGATCCTTAGCCATGGAGGGAAGTGACGGTAAATAAATATCTGTTGCAAATCCCGATAACGGAATAAGTGCCAAGGCCAATATGGTACTAAAGCCTTGATGATTTTCTTTTAAATTTTTCATTTTTTTTTATAGTAACAATTAATAAAAAAGACCGATTGGTCTTAAAATAATCAAAAAAAAACTACAGTAAATATGTGTCAAATTCAGTTTTGATACTCTCTAAAATAATTTTCATTTGGTCATTACTTCCTAGAACTTTTCTACATAAAATAGCTCCTTCAATCGTAGCGAAAACTTTTATGCCAAAATGTTCCGCATTTACTTTTGGTGATAATTCCTGACTCTCAATACCATTCTCTATTATATTAAAAAATCTTTTTTGAGCGGAACAAATAGCATTTTTTACGTGTTCTTTCATAGCTGGATTTGTATCATCAGCTTCCGCTCCAAAATTTAAAATAGGACAACCATCTACAGTATTTTTATCATTTGCATACACATCCAACAAATTATAAAACTTTACCTTGGCCGATTTACCTTCCAATACAGCTTTATCTAACTTATTGGCCAATTGAGATCTTAGATATAAAAATGATTTCATACAAATCTCTTCTTTGTTCTCAAAGTTGCCATAAATACCGCCTTTGGCCAGTTTAGTAGCCTCCATAATATCACTCAAAGAAGTTCCAGCCATCCCCTTTCTGTTAATTATAGGAGCGGATGTTTCAATTATGAATTGTCTAGTGCGTTCTGCTTTACTCATAACTTTCAATTTTAAAATGCAAATATAGACCGTTCGGTCTTAATCGCAATCATTTTAACTTTTTTTTTAAATGTCAACATGACAAGGACTTATTTGATTTTTGTTCTTATGCCTTTAAATCATTAAAGTAAGCTGAGGTTTCCTCAATTAAAGAACGCATTAACTCATTAGCTTTTGTGTGTTTTAAGATTGGCGCTATTTGGCCGCCCCAAAACAATATCATATCCCATTTTTGCTGATCAAGTGCTGCTTTTCGCAATGGCGAGATAAAAGTCGTCTGCAATGGAAATGGCAGCACATTAGCTTCTTTGCCTATAATTTCCTTAGCAATTCTGCTGATTATTCCCCGGCCGAGTCTTCCTGTGTATGCCCGTGACAATGTGGTATATTTTGCTGCATCAGAAAACAACATTTGTTTATGAATTGGCAAAGCATTTGACTCATCACAAGCTAAAAAAGCTGTTCCTATTTGAGCTGCACTTGCTCCTAAAGCTAAAGCTGCTGCAACGCCTTTTCCATTGGCAATTCCACCAGCTGCAATAACCGGAATTTTTACTTTTTCCCGAATTAATTGCAATAAAACAAAAGTTCCTGTTAAAGAAGATTCTGCCGATGCTAAGAAGGAAGGTCGATGACCACCAGCTTCAAAACCTGACGCGATAATCATATCTACTCCTGAATTTTCCAAAAAAATAGCTTCATCCAAAGTTGTTGCCGCACCAACGGTCACAATACCCATTTTTTTGCATTGCTCTAAAACATCCGCAGAAGGGACGCCAAACATAAAACTGAACACTTTTGGACGAACATCCAAAATCACTTCCAACTGATTTTCAAATCTGGATTGGAATGATGCTGGTTTCTCCGGCAAAGGAATACCGACTTCATCAAAATAAGGTTTAAAAACCTCTTTAGCTTTGTTGTACTGCTCATCCGTTAGACCGTTTGGATCCATATCCGAATCAGATACCCACAGGTTTAAGTTATAAGGTTTATTAGTTGCTGCTTTTATTTGCCTGTCTGCCTCATAAATTTCCTGCGGACTCATTGTATACGCTCCATAACCGCCAAGACCTCCTGCATTGGAAACCGCTGCCGTTAATTCTACTGATGACAAATTACCTCCAAATGGTCCTTGAAGTATTGGATACTGGATTCCTAACAACGCTGAAGCTTTTGTATTGTACCACATGATATATCATTTTAGTTTATCTACTTATATCTGACAACATTTTATTGACAATGAGCCATTTACCATTAATCTTATGAAAAGATAAAAAATCTCGATAATTAAAGTCATACATTTTGACATTAATCTCCGCAATCGCAATTGAATTTACGACTTTTATGTTCAAAATTTCCCCTTTAAAAGGTTTTCCAGAATCTTTCGGACTCTGTCTGTTTTTTACACCATCTAAATAAACATCTACTGTTTTAAAATATGGTTGCCCTTTTACGTCGCCATAAACTAATGTTCCGGGATTAAAAATACTCCCTAACAGTATTACATCTCCTTCATAAATTCCTTTAAAATAATAGTTTTCTACTGCGTCTGTGATGGCTAATACATCTTCTTGTTGATTTTCCATTTTGATATTATTTTGTGCTTTAAGTCCTGATGTTACACAGGACATTAAAGCTATTAGTATTGCAAATTTTTTCATCTTAATTTAAATTATGCCCAGCTTCACTGATCAATTCAATTTTTACGTAAGGCATCGCTTTAGTTTTTAGATTGTTCTGAGAATATGGCTTCGGCAGTAACATTAAAATCCAACTCAAAATTGTTGTAAATCAGTGTATCTCCCAAATCTTTAAAGAAATTACCAGAACGGAATTTGATATCATATTTTGTACGATCAATGATCAGTTTTCCATTAAGAGAAATTATATTTCTATTATTCTCTACTTCTGCTTCAAACCCAACAAGATGTGTAATACCTTTTATAGTAAGGTTTCCTTCAAGATAATAAGCGCTGTTTGACAACTCTTTTGCAGTAAAAATATCAAAAGATGCTGTAGGGAATTTTTCGATAGAGAAAAAATCATCAGAGGCGAGATGACCTGCAAATTGCGCATTTGTATCTGAATCTGCTATATCCAATATTTTAATGGTTGCTGTATCGATAACAACAATTCCACTTTTCAACTTTCCATCGTTTAGGATGAAATTACCTTCTTTGATACCAATTGTACCATTATGTGCACCGGTTACTTTTCTGCCAGTCCAATCGACGCTGCTGTTTGAGCTTACGATTTTAAAATTCATTGTTTCCATTTTTATTGTATTTAAAAGTACAATACAAAGGAACGGTGGATATAGAAATTGGTTACGTGACCTACATCACATTCTGATTTGGGTTAATGTGAGGCATAAAGCCGACTTAAGGTTTCTCTAGAAACTCCTAAATAAGCCGCAATCAAATGCTTTGGAACAAGATTGTATAATTGTGGATATAATGCCAAAAGTTCTTCATAGCGAACTTTTACATTATTATTCATAAAAGATAATAATCGTTTCTGGGAGGCGATATATCCTTTATTGGTTCGCCAGCGGAAAAAATGCTCCACTTGATGAAACTCCTTGCAAAGTTTTTCACGATCATTGTTAGAAAGACAAAGCACTTCGGCATCAGTAATACAGTCAATACTTATTGTTGCAGGAGTCTGATTATATAAAGCAGTATAATCTGAAGTCCACCAAGTTGGCATAGCAAACTGTAATATGTACATTTTGACTTCATCATTAATAAAAAAAGCTTTCAAACAACCTGAAATCACAAAATACTCACACTCTACTTTATCCCCTTCACTAAGAACAGCTTGTCCTTTTTTAAAAGACTGAGGTTTAAAATGAGAAAATATATAATCGAATTCTTCTTCTGTAAGTGAAGCCGTTTTGGCTATATGTTCTTGCAATAATAATTTGGCTTCCATCATTTAATTTGAATAAATACTGGCTTAATTTTCAAAAAAATCAAATTAAATTCATAACCCGATTTAATCTTAATAAACCTTTGTAAAGTTATAAAATCAAATGAACTTATTGATTATCTATTTTGAATTCAAATTATCCGATTCAATATGATTTCAATATAATTTTGAAAACTTCTGACGCAATTTTGTCCATAAAATAATCAAATTTAAATTGCAGAACATTACACACTTTGTAACAAAAGGAAAATCAAATATTAAAAAGTTTTGTAACAAATATTTACTAAATATGAGACAAGTAAACAGATTGCATACACCAAACAAATTTATGATGGGATGCTGTTAAATTATTCCAAACCAAACTATGATATGTATTATTAGAAAAATGATTTTAAGGTATTCAAATTAGCATTTATCATAAATATAGGCGCCAAAACATCATAATCCGGATGCTTCTCGGAAATTGTTTTTCCATCCTGGATAAAATGACTTTATTTGCAAAAAGCAATGTTTTTAAGCTTTCTTTCCCCTGATGAGAAATATGGACCGCCAAAGGAAAACCTTCAGGCGTTTCATTTTCATTCGTGAATAATTTTATCTCTATAGTCATATGCGAAAAATATGCAATTTCATATCAAAATTACGTGATTTATCTCGGTAAATGGGATCAAGAACAAAACCTGGGGAGGAAATGTCAAAATAAAATAAGAGCTTTGTAATCTAAGAATTAGAGATGACTCCTATAGACCTTTTAAAATTTATGCTACCTGATTTTTTAGTAGATCACTTTGAAGTGATTTCCGCTACTAACACAGAAGAAATATTACACTTGTATTTTGAGGAGAAAATCAAACCTCCACAAGAGTTTAATGCATTT
>NZ_JBFUBE010000024.1:0-42416 GCF_056405915.1 Flavobacterium sp. P1_E4 | reverse complement strand
GTGTAGGTAACCATATCGCCTGCCATTCCYGTTCCACCMACAGCKCCAGTTTTCACCACGGCTATGCTTGGACTCGGAGTCAGTGTGGTTACTGTCGGAGTGTCATTGGTAATTGTCGTTCCGGATGTATCGCTCACTGTTCCGCCTGCTGGGGTGGTTCCCGTTACGGTCGCGCTGTTGGTCACTTGTCCCACATTAACATCCGATTGCTGGATCACATAAGTTGCGGTCGCAGTACCGATTGCGTTTGGTGCCAAGGTGCTTGGGGTAACCGCCAGATTCACGCTGTTGGTCAGTGCATCATTGACAACAATATTGCTCAAGGTCGTATTTCCGGTGTTGGTAACCGTGAAAGTGTAGGTAACCATATCGCCTGCCATTCCCGTTCCGCCAACAGCTCCGGTTTTCACCACGGCTATGCTCGGACTTGGAGTCAAAGGGGTTACTGTCGGAGTATCATTGGTAATTGTCGTTCCGGATGTATCACTCACCGTTCCGCCCGCTGGGGTGGTTCCCGTTACGGTCGCGCTGTTGGTCACTTGTCCGGCATTAACATCCGATTGCTGGATCACATAAGTTGCGGTCGCAGTACCGATTGCGTTTGGTGCCAAGGTGCTTGGGGTAACCGCCAGATTCACGCTGTTGGTCAATAAATCGTTGATGACAATATTACTCAAGGTCGTATTCCCGGTATTGGTCACCGTGAAAGTGTAGGTAACCATATCGCCTACCGTTCCCGTTCCGCCCACGGCTCCAGTTTTCACCACGGCTATGCTTGGACTCGGAGTCAGTGTGGTTACTGTCGGTGTGTCGTTGGTAATTGTCGTTCCGGATGTATCGCTCACCGTTCCACCCGCTGGGGTGGTTCCCGTTACCGTGGCGCTGTTGGTTACTGTTCCGGTATTAACATCCGATTGTTGGATTGTATAAGTTACACTCGCTGTCCCGATTCCATTCGGTGCCAAGGTGCTTGGGATAACCGCCAGATTAACACTTGCTGTCAATACATCATTGATGACAATATTGCTCAAGGTCGTATTTCCCGTGTTGGTCACCGTGAAAGTATAGGTAACCATATCGCCTGCCATTCCTGTTCCGCCAACAGCTCCAGTTTTCACAATCGCTATGCTTGGACTTGGAGTCAAAGGGGTTACTGTCGGAGTGTCATTGGTAATTGTCGTTCCAGATGTATCGCTCACTGTTCCGCCCGCTGGGGTGGTTCCCGTTACGGTCGCGCTGTTGGTCACTTGTCCGGCATTAACATCCGATTGCTGGATCACATAAGTTGCGGTCGCAGTACCGATTGCGTTTGGTGCCAAGGTGCTTGGGGTAACCGCCAGATTCACGCTGTTGGTCAGTGCATCATTGACAACAATATTGCTCAAGGTCGTATTCCCGGTATTGGTCACCGTGAAAGTATAGGTAACCATATCGCCTGCCATTCCCGTTCCTCCCACGGCTCCGGTTTTCACCACGGCTATGCTTGGGCTCGGAGTCAAAGGGGTTACTGTAGGGGTGTCATTGGTAATTGTCGTTCCAGATGTATCGCTCACCGTTCCGCCCGCTGGGGTAGTTCCTGTTACCGTGGCGCTGTTGGTTACTTGTCCCACATTAACATCCGATTGTTGGATCGTATAAGTTGCGGTCGCGGTACCGATTGCGTTTGGTGCCAAGGTGCTTGGCGTTACCGCCAGATTAACACTTGCTGTCAATAAATCATTGATGACAATATTGCTCAAGGTCGTATTTCCCGTGTTGGTCACCGTGAAAGTATAGGTAACCATATCGCCTGCCATTCCTGTTCCGCCAACAGCTCCAGTTTTCACAATCGCTATGCTTGGACTTGGAGTCAAAGGGGTTACTGTAGGGGTGTCATTGGTAATTGTCGTTCCAGATGTATCGCTCACCGTTCCGCCCGCTGGGGTGGTTCCTGTTACCGTGGCGCTGTTGGTTACTTGTCCCACATTAACATCCGATTGTTGGATCGTATAAGTTGCAGTCGCCGTACCGATTGCGTTTGGTGCCAAGGTGCTTGGCGTTACCGCCAGATTAACGCTTGCTGTCAATACATCATTGATGACAATATTACTCAAGGTCGTATTCCCGGTATTGGTCACCGTGAAAGTATAGGTAACCATATCGCCTGCCATTCCTGTTCCGCCCACGGCGCCGGTTTTTACAATAGCTATGCTTGGACTTGGAGTTAAAGGGGTTACTGTCGGAGTGTCGTTGGTAATTGTCGTTCCGGATGTATCGCTCACCGTTCCGCCCGCTGGGGTGGTTCCCGTTACGGTCGCGCTGTTGTTTACTGTTCCTAAATCAATATCTGATTGTTTAACCGTATAAGTTGCGGTCACTGTCCCTATTCCGTTTGGTGCCAAGGTGCTTGGAGTAACCGCCAGATTCGTACTTCCAGTCAATAAATCGTTGATAACTATATTGCTCAAGGTGGTATTTCCAGTGTTGGTAACCGTAAAACCATAAGTGATTACATCACCTACAGCAACTGTTCCTCCTACAACACCTACTTTTACCAAAGCAATACTTGAATTTGGATTCAGCGTAGTTTCGGTTGGTATATTATTGGTAATCGTGGTTCCCGAAGTGTCCGTTACAGTTCCACCCGTTGGAGTAGTTCCCGTTACAGTAGCACTATTGGTTACTTTTCCTAAATCAATATCTGATTGTTGAATCGTATAAGTTGCGGTCGCCGTTCCGATTCCGTTTGGTGCCAAGGTACTTGGGGTTACCGCCAGATTCACACTTGCTGTCAATAAATCATTGATAACTATATTGCTCAAAGTAGTATTTCCGGTGTTGGTCACGGTAAAACTATAAGTGATTACATTGCCTACAGCAACTACTCCTCCTACCGCACCTACTTTTACCAAAGCAATACTTGAACTTGGATTCAGCGTAGTTACGGTTGGGGTATTATCGGTAATCGTAGTTCCAGAAGTGTCCGTTACAGTTCCACCCGCTGGAGTAGTTCCCGATACAGTGGCACTGTTGGTTACTTTTCCTAAATCAATATCTGATTGTTGAATCGTATAACTTGCCGTTGCAGTTCCGATTGCGTTTGGTACCAAGGTACTTGGCGTTACCGCCAGATTCACGCTGTTAGTCAGAGCATCATTGATGACAATGTTGCTTAAGGTGGTATTTCCGGTGTTGGTCACCGTGAAGGTATAGGTAATCATATAACCTACTTCTCCAGTTCCTCCTATTACTCCTGTTTTTACCACAGCAATACTCGGATTTGGAGTCAAAGGGGTTACTGTCGAGGTATCATTGGTAATCGTGGTCCCCGAAGTATCGCTCACTGTTCCGCCCGTTGGTGTAGTTCCCGTTACAGTAGCACTGTTGGTTACTTGCCCGGCATTCATATCAATTAACTGGATTGTATAAGTTGCAGTAGCAGTTCCAACTCCGTTTGGTGCCAATGTACTTGGTGTTACAGCTAAATTTGTACTTCCTGTCAATAAATCGTTGATAACGATATTGCTTAAAGTGGTATTTCCGGTATTGGTCACCGTGAAAGTATAGGTAACCATATCGCCTACCGTTCCTGTCCCACCAACCGCTCCGGTTTTCACCACGGCTATACTTGGATTTGGAGTCAATGGGGTTACTGTAGGGGTATTGTTAGTTATCGTGGTTCCCGAAGTATCGCTCACCGTTCCTCCCGTCGGGGTAGTTCCCGTTACCGTGGCACTGTTGGTTACTTGCCCTGCATTAACATCAGTTAACTGAATTGTATAAGTTGCTGTAACAGTTCCTACGGTGTTTGGTGTCAATGAACTTGGAGTTACTGCCAAGTTTGTACTTCCAGTCAATGCATCGTTAATGAAAATATTAGTCAATGTGGTATTCCCAGTGTTAGTCACAGTAAAAGTATAGGTAATCATATCTCCTATTGTTCCGGTTCCTCCCACCGCTCCGGTTTTTACCAAAGCAATACTTGGAGAAGACACAAAAACAGTTACAGTGGCAGTACTACAATTTGTAGGGTTTAATTTTTCACAAATAGTATAATCTATTGTATAAATTCCTCCTGGTGTATTTGATGCCACTATTACACTCCCGTCTGTATTTACTGTGAGTGGCCCATTTAGAAGAGAAGTCAAAACAACATCCGATGGATTTACAGGATTTCCATTTAAAGTATCATTAGCATAAACATTAATTCCTGTATTACCTCCAGTTGTTCCGTAAATTGTTCCTGTGTTGATATCATCAACCGCGTCAATTACTGCTGCAGTTACATTTACTGTAACTGTTGCTGAATCACAAGTCAATGAGTTTAATTTATAGCAAATTTGATATGTAATAGTGTAATTGCCCGCAGGAGTTCCCGCAGGAATACTTACTACCCCAGTCACAGGATTTATAAAAGGTACAGATGCTCCAACTATCATTGGTACAGCTGGCGTAATTACGGCAAAGTTAATGTCACTGATTGCAACTGGATTTCCATTTAAAGTGTCATTTGTCAATACATTACCTATATTACTATTGCCAACTGATCCAATAGTTGGTGAAAAACTATCATTTACTGCATCAATAACAGCACAAAATAATGTACCACCACTCGTACTCGCCGTGTTAACAAAAGCTCCATATACATTAATATCATTGATTACACTTGCAAGTGATCCGACACTAATTCTGATTTCGTCAAAAGTTTTAGACGCTTGGAAACCTACATTATAAATTCCAGAGCCAGAACCAAAAGGTGTCAATAATGATAAATTAAGTAACTGTGAAGCACTTTTTGAATCCCTTAAAACTCCATCCAAATAAGTCGAAATGGTCAAAGAACTGAATAAATCTAACTGAATTAAACTATTCAAATCTTTTATTGTAAATCCAGCAAAAGTACCAACAGGGTAAGTTGATAATTGATCTAGAACAGCGATAGAAGCAGGTGCTATTACTCCCGCTGTGACCAAAACTGTAGCAAAATCAGTAGTACTTGCAGTCAATACATTATTAGTATTATTCACTGCACAAGCCACACAGGCCACACCATCGACACCTGTTTTACCGCTATCAATAATGACAGGAAAAGTTGGATTTGTTAATGCATAAGTCTTGTTACATTCTAAAGTTACTGGACACAATTTTTGAAAAACAGCATTATACACATTTACAACACCCAAATTTACAGCTACAGTATTGGCAATCGTAATGCGAGCTTCGTCGAACGCTTTAGTTGTAATAAAGCCGATAGTATATAAACTGCTACCCACCAAAAGATTGGAACCAACAGTAGCCAATGCAGAATTCCCAAATTTAATTTCCTGAGGTGATCCATTAAGGTAAGTAGTTATCGTAATAGCATCTAAGGCATTTACATTCAACAATGAAGGATTCTCTAAAGTGAAACCAACAAAAGAACCTATAGGGTAATCTGTTATCTGATCCTTTACCGAAATACTTCCAGAAGCTACAGCACCTACTGTTAAATTAATCTGAGCATAATTAGACGTATTTTGATCTATCAAATTATCAGCATTATTTACAGAACAGGCCACACACGCTACACCATCAATACCCGTATTTACACCATTAATATAAACTGGATATGTTGGGGAAACCATTCCAGTTTGTGTGTTACAAACCAAATTTGGTCCTGTGCAGAAATTTTCGAAAACTGCACCATACACTTTTGTTGAACCCAGATTCAATCCTATTGTTTGTCTTATTGAAATCTGAACTTCATCAAATGATTTAGTAGAAACAAAACCAACTTTATGTCGGCCAGAGGTATTCAATAAAGAACCATTTACAACCAAATTATTTCCAGAGAATTGGTCTTGAGGCGCCCCATTTAAATAAGTTGTTATATATATGTTTGCTAATGCTGAAACACTTAATAAATTGGAATTTTCTATTTCGAAACCGGCATAAGTACCAACTGGGTAATCTGTAAGTTGGTCTTTTACCGAAATACTTCCTGAACTTACAACACCAACATTCAAAGCTATTGTAGCATAATCTGCTGTACTGGAACTAATCACATTTTTAGCATCATAAATATTCCCTACTGTTACACCAGAAATACCTGTGTGAGAAGGCTCTAAACTGACAGGATAAGTCGGAAGATTCATTGGAGATACAGTATTGCAGCTCAAAGCTGGACCTGCACAATAATTTCTGATTACTGGATAATAAACATCAACGGTATTCAATAAACCAACTAAGCTTCCAATGGAAATTTCAATAGCATCAAAACTTTTTGTCGTATTAAAGCCTACAACATAATTATTACCTGAACCGTTAAGTAATCCCACGCCCAAAAGAGACGAACCCGTAGCTGTTTCTCTCAAACCACCATTCAGATAAGTTCTTATTGTAATTGAACCTAGTAAATTTACATTCAACAATCCCCTAGTATCAATTCTGTAGCCTGCATAAGTACCTGATATATAATCAGTATCAGAATCCGTAACTCTATAATTTACGGAGCCAGCAACACCAATAGTAACAGCTGCAGTAGCAAAATTGTTTAAATCAGCATCTATCAATCTAGATGCATTTGAAGCTGAGCACAGTAAACACACTCCACCGAGACTACCTGTTGCCGTCAAATTGCCAAAGGTATTGTCAATAAAAGGAAGTGGAGTTTCCGTATTGCATTGAGCCGAGATAGTCGTTGTAGAATACGCATAAAATATCAAAAAAAACAATATTCTTCTGAACATTCCTTTTATCAATGTATCTAATGCAATGGATTTATCTAATTGATTAATCGAAAGATTTGGGTAATTTTTTCTCATAGAATAAAGGATTAAACTTTTTTAAACAAGACCAGATTAATAACTACTTTAATATTTAATATCAAATTGATATAGAATATTAAAGACATTTAATAAAACATTTATCACATGTTTAATTTTATGTACATCGCTGGATAGTAACTCAAAGAACTTATTACTTCAGTAAATTTATCGCATTATAAAAGAGCACATGAAAAATTCCCACAAACAAAAACCGATTGTTATATAGAATTAATACTACACAAGAATTTGATTAGTACTAGTTTTTGTAAGATTAATAACTAAACACAGCTACAGTTAATTCTTATTATTAAAAAATCAAAAACATTAACTAAATTTCTTAAATTACAATACCAAATAATTATGAAAGATTATGACCGAAATTAAGAACACGCCAAAATCAAAAAACAATAATATAATTCTCCTATATATTATACTCTTTTTTTCATGTACCTCATTAATCGTCATAAACTACATCACAATTAGAATTTTATCGGCATCAAGAGCATATATAAATGGGGAATCACATTACTCCAAAGGACAGAACAAGGCATCACGCCATTTGATCACCTATTTATACACAGAAAACAATAAAAGTTGGAAATCATTTAACGAAGAATTAAAAGTTCCAATAGGAGATCAATTTGCAAGAGTCGCTTTAACTAAAAACCTTAATGACAGTATTGTAAAAATAGGATTTAGGGCTGGGAGAAATAAAGAAGGAGATTTAGATGATTTAATTTGGGTTTTTAAGAATTTTAAATCGGTACCATTTCTAAAAAAAGCAATTTTAGAATGGACGAATGCAGATGAATCAGTAAATCAACTTCATGAAATGGGGATTGAAGTTCATAATAAAATTAAAACCCAAAAATTAGATCTGCAAACAAAACATAAACTTTCATCAGAAATCAGTTTGATATGTGAAAGACTAGGTGCTGCTGCAGATAGATTCTCAAATATAGTTGGGGATGGTACTCGAGAAATTAAAGACAATCTAATAGTAATAAATATCTTTTTTATTTTAATTATAATCAGCAGTGTAAGCATTTATTATTCAATCACTTTAAAAAAAATAATAGCTTCGGAAAAAGATATTAAGAGTAAAAAAGAACAATTACACGAGATTATAAAGGCCTTAGAAAAAACTAAAATCGAATTATCTACAGAAATAATTCAACACAAAAAATTAATAGGAACCATAAGCCATGATATAAAAAGTCCCCTAAAATATTTGGCAATGACCAATAAATATATCTATGAAGAATCTAAAAATTATGATGATGAAAAATTTAAAAAAATAACAAAATCTGTTTATTCATCTACGCTTCAATTATTCAATTTCATCGATAGTCTTCTAACCTATTCCAAAATATTTTTTGAGGGAAACTCTTCCGAAAACACAGTTTACTTTCTAAAGGAACTGGTGCAGACAAAATGTAATTTATTCCACGAAATTGCCGAGGCTTCCAATAACATTTTAATAAATGATATCGATAAAAAAATTACAACAAAAATAAACAAAGACATTTTATCTGTTATCCTGCACAACATTCTTGACAATGCCATAAAAAACACTGAAGATGGAGTAATTAAAGTATATAGTCATATTAAAAACAAAAAACTATATATAGTTGTAGAAGATACAGGTAAAGGGTTTAAAGAAGAAGATTTAATATATTATAACCAATTAAGCAATCAGCAATCTACAGAGAAATTAATGCTAAGAAACAGCGGAATCGGGATACATATGATTGTCGAATTAATTCATATACTCCACGGTGATTTAAAATTTTATAGCGAAGGAGGTAAAGGTTCAAGAATTGAAATAATAACGGATTTAAACTAGTTAAACATTAAATTTTTTAAACAATTCAGATAATTCTATAATATTGGTTATATGTGTTTTTTTAAAAATATTTAATTTATGGGTACTTACTGTAGTCATTTTTATATCCAATTCATTGGCAATCTCAAGATTCCCATATCCTTTTACAAGAAGCTCAACAATTTCAAATTCACGATGGGTAAGATCTTCCAAAGGATTATTACTTTCTCTCTTGTGTTGAGAAAATGCAATGAATTTATCCAGAATATCATTTGAAATATATTTTCCCTCTTTCAAAACTGTTTTTACGGCTTTAACAATGGTATCGCTATCACTCAACTTGTTCAGATATCCGTTAGCTCCAGCCTGGATGTAACGAAAAGCATAGATATCTTCCTCATGAGCAGAAAAAATTAATATTTTCACATCTTTTTGCAACTCTCGTAAATCATCAACCATATAGCATTTTTTTCCGCCAGGTAAATTGATATCCAATATTACTAAATCAAAACTAGCTTTACCACATTCTGCAAGTGCTTCCTGAAAATCATTGGCCCCAAAAATTTGAACTTCATCAATTTCATTTTCCAACAAAAGCGACATTCCTGATCTTACAATAAAATGATCATCTACAATAAGTATTTTTTTAATCATATCTAAAAATTAAAAACTATTAAAATTTATCACAAATCAAACCATCAAAATGGTTTGATTTAAAAAAAACACAATGCAATTCAAAAAAAATCTACTTCTAAAGATCAAATTCTTATAAATTTAACCAAAAAAGTGTAAAACTCACATTTACAAATATAACTAAAAATCAATAACACAACTATAAATGTACTAATTTTACTTATAATATTAAAATAAATAACAACCATGGAAAAGCTATATTCTCTTGTCATCCATCCTCCTGAGTCAATCCTTGCTTTGGTGAAGTCCATGAAAGAACAATTGGCGGTAGAAGTGGGTTGGTTCAACAGCAAAAATTCCGTGGGACACATTACCATCTGCGAATTCAAGGCAACCGAAAAAGGAATTGAAAACATCAAAAATCAAATCAGTAAAGTATGTAATACGTTGTCTCCCATTGAAGTGCACTTAAATGAATTTGGTTCTTTCCCAAACGGTGCTTTTTTCATAGCACCCGACAACGATTCCAAGAAAAAATTGAAACATATCATGAAACGATTTCATAAATCACTGCTCATTCCCAATATGCTAAAGAGCGATAACCCTCATCTCTCCATCGCCCGGAAACTGAAACCCGAAAATCTTGCCAAAGCCAATCATTTATTTACCACAATAGACCTGGATTTTGTTTGTGACAGTGTAGTTTTAAGACAATTTGACGAAAACATAAAACAGTTTTTTGTAACCGATACTTTCGAATTTAAAGGTAATTCACAACCCGAATCGGTACAGGGAACACTTTTTTAATAATACGGTACTAGATAAAATCAAATCCATTTTTTTAGATTGAACTCATTATACCTTTTGATAAAATGAAAAAAAACTCGAAGCACAAAAAGTATTAAATTGCAGTCATAATAAAAATGAAATTACCTCCAAATATGTCATCAATAAAAACTTCAATAAAACATACTTTCATCTTATTCTTCTTGCTTTTTGTGTCTACAGTGAAAGCGCAAAAGACAGCTATTAATTTTATCGAAAATGATTATAAATTGGCGCTTGAACAATCCAAAACATCCAAGAAGCCAATTTTTGTAATGGTTTATGCCACTTGGTGTCCACATTGCAATAAAATGAAAGCTACAGTCTTAAAAGACCCCACTGTAATCGATTTTTTTAACACCAATTACATCAATGTAATGATGGATGGCGAATCGCCAACGGGAAAAGATTTTATGAAAAAATTTAGAATTACTTCCTTCCCAACCTTTTTATACCTGAACGAAAATGAAACCCATCTGTATAGTACAGGAGGCGAATTCACAGCGGAAGAATTTATTTCGGAATCCAAAAAAGCTTTAAATCCAAATACGCAATTACCTTATTTAGAAAGACAATTCAATGACGACATTCGGAGTCCAGAAGCTTGTCTGCTTTATTTAAACGCCCTAAGAAAGAGCATCGACAGAGACAAAACAGATGATATTGTGGCCAAATATCTATCCACTCAACCCAAAGACCAAATCTTTACGGCCATCAATTGGAAGATTATTGCTTTTGGCGTTAATAAATTGAATACAAAAGAATTTGATTTCGTTTTGGATCATCAAAGTGATTTTGCCAAAGTGGCATCACCCAAAAGAGTCGAAACCAAAATTGTAAGCGTAGTCAATCAATCCTTAAAACACAACATGGAAAGTCTGGATTCGATTGGGTATTCCAAGAACAGAATCCTTGCTAAAAGCAGAAATTTAACCAAAGTAGATTCCTTAGTGTTCAAGCTCGATTTACAAATGTATGAAGCCTGTAAATGCTGGGATAAATACAAACAGACCACATTGGAATCCGTTCAAAAATGGGCTTGGAGCGATTACAAAACCATCAACGAAATCTCAAAAATTTACATTCAGCATATCACCGAAAAAGAAGCTTTACAATCAGCCATTACTTGGGCAAAACGGTCTGTAGAATTGACCGATTCCGCCGAAAGTAATTTCTCATTGGCACGATTATACAACAAAACAAAAGATAAAAAGACAGCCATAACATACGCCCGAAAGACCAAAACCATCATTGCGGCAATGGGTTGGGATACCAAAGAAATAGATCAGTTTTACTTGGATTTGGGGATAAAATAAATTTTGTGTTTACTCCCACAACTTAATACGGAATTCATTAAAATTTTATTTTTTTGGAGCTACTTCCTGCTATCCGTTTCAATCTTTTTGTTGCAGAAAAAGCAACAAAAAAGGATTTCCACTACACACGAGCGGAGCGAACTGGCGAAGCAATCAGGGCTAGGGCATTCATTTTTCCATAAAATACAACCATCTTCAGCATCAATAAAGAACGGATATATCTTCAGATTATCGCTCATTGTTAATCATCAGAATACAATTACAAAGAAAATACCGTAACAATTTCAAATATTAAGCGTCATACCTCGAACTAAACTACCAAATATGAAACTTTCCCTCAAAAATTTTGAAAATTCGCCTCAACTTTATGCAAGATTAGCAGGAATACTATATCTAATAATTATAATAGCAGGCGTATTTGGAGAACTTTTGGTTAGAAATAAATTATTAGTTTATGGGGATGCTACAGCCACTGCAAACAATATTATTAATTCTGAATTTCTGTGGAGAATTGGTATTACTGGCGATTTGATTATGCATATTTGTGATTTACCTGTAATGATAATCCTTTATTATCTGCTTAAACCCGTAAACAGAAAACTTGCCTTACTTAATTTATCTTTTAATTTAATACAAACTGCCGTTTTAGTAATCAATAAATTAAATCTTTTGGCAGCATTATTTTTCTTAGGTGATGCCGAATATTTAAAATCATTTAGTCCAGATCAACTACATGCTTTATCCTATCTTTCTATAAAACTACATGATTTTGGTTTTGGAATCGGGTTAATCTTTTTTGGATTTGTATGTCTTTTTGAAGGCTACTTAATTTTTAAATCGGGTTATTTTCCTAAAGCATTTGGAGTTCTAATGTCAATTGCGGGTTTGTGCTATCTAACTAATAGCTTTGCACTACTTATTGCTCCACAATTTTCAAGTATTGCATTATTAATGCCGTGTTTTATTGCAGAACTATCACTTAGTTTATGGTTAATTTTCAAAGGAGTTAATCTGCCAATCTGGAAGACTGCAGTTAGTAAAAATTTATAAAAGGATTATTTTTTTAATCTATCGATCAATTCTCTCCGATAAGTAATCCCGACAGGTAATCTTTCATTTTTTATGATGACAAAATCTTTTTCGGTGGTATCAATTTTGTCCAATGCAATAATATAGGATTTATGGATGCGCATAAAGCTTTTTTCAGGAAGACATTTCTCAAATTCACTCGTGGTTATAGATGCTAGATAGGTCTTTTTTGTGGTGTGTAATTTTACGTAATTACCAAAACTTTGTGCAAACAAAAGCTGATCCAATTCGATGTCGATAAAATAACCGTCCACTTTTACACTCACTGAATTGATTGTATCTTCTTCAACTTTAATTACGTTTTCAGTTGAAAAAAAACGATCGATTGCTTTCAAAAATCGGGGAAAATAAATGGGTTTTAGCAAATAATCAATTACACCATAATCATAACTTTCGAGAGCAAATTCAGAATAAGCGGTAGTTAAAATGGTTTTGGGATGAGTAGGAAGGATTTTCAGAAGTTCCATTCCGGAAATTTCGGGCATATTGATATCCAAAAACATCAAATCGACTTTGTTTTCACGAAGATAGTCCATCGCTTCAATGCCATTATAGCCTTCAAAAACCAACTCTAATTGTGGATTTTGTCTGATATAATTCGCCAAAACATAATGTGCTGCCGGCTCATCATCAACAATAATGCACTTTTTGAGTTCTTTCATTATAACGTCTTTTTGAGTTGTAATTTCAAATCTACAATATAGGTATTTTTGTCGTCTTGAATATCTAATTTATAGTCTTTTCCGTAAATTAAATTCAAACGCTCAATAGTGTTTTTTAGGCCAATTTTAGTAGAAACCACATCTGTTTTCTTCGGAATGGAATTCACGACATGTAAATGAAGCAAACCGTTTTCAACAGTGATTATGATTCGGACAAAACATTTTTCTATGGCGCATGTTCCGTGTTTGAAAGCATTTTCGATAAAAGCAATCAGTAACATCGGTGACACTTTATAGGCATTTTCATTGTCAATTTTACAATCATAGGTAATGTCGCAACGATAAGCTACACGCTCTTTTTCAAGCTGCACATAACTGTTTATAAAATCAAGCTCGTCTTCAAGAGATACACATTGTTTGCTGTTGCTTTCGAGTTGATAGCGCATTAATTGCGACACTTTCATAATCAAATCGGATGTTCTTTCAGGAAATTCCAAACTGATTCCGTAAAGTGTATTGAACGTATTGAATAAAAAATGAGGATTCAGCTGTCCTTTTAGCGCATTCAACTGCATTTGATTGAAAAGTAAAGTTTCGTCTGTTTGCTTTTTATGAATCCTATAAAATTTAAAAACAATTATTGGGCTCAAAATACAAACCAATGTTCCCAAAACACTTGCCAATTGATAGACATAACTCCTTTGATGCGAGTTTTGATACAAATGGCCTTTACTGAAAATATCCAAAGTCGATATTTCGAATAATGCCACCGAAAACACTATTACTCCCAGCAGCGTTGCAACCAAATAAGTTAACGGTCTTTGAGCTTTAAATAGTATGGGCAACAGCAAAAAACGGTTGAATTGGGCATGCATATATAAAATACAATAGAAAAAAACGCCCATTAAAATGGAAGCCAAAGAACTGAATAGCATCCAATCATTTTTCAAGGTGTAAATTGTAAATGAAAAACCAACAACGGCAATTTCTTGCCACCATTTGTTATCCATCATATTGTCAAACTTTTTATCCATTTTAATATCTAAATAGTTTGCAAATTAACCACAAATATTTCGTTTTTATTTCCAATAAATGACCAATTGAATTGGTCATTTATAATCGCATTACATCATTTAAGAAAGCATATTTCCCCGCAAGTGAAATAATTTTGTGCCACTAATTATATTTTGAATTTTATGTGTTTTAAAAAAATCACCATATTGTTTCTCTTGATTTTTGGTGCCGTGAGTTATTCACAGACCTTGTCTTTGAAAGAAGCCATAAAAACAGGTCTTGAAAACTATGGTTCCATCAAAGCAAAAAACAATTACGCCAACGCTTCGCAGGAAACACTGAAGCAATCCAAACGCGATTATTTACCGAATCTAAATTTATCAGCGCAACAAGATTATGGAACTGTCAACGGGCAAAATGGTCCTCTTTATGGTTTTGGTGGTTTAGGAGTTGCTTCTTCAGGGCTTCCTCTTGCTGAACAAAACTGGAATTCGGCTTTTGGTGCTTTGTATTTGGTCAATATGAACTGGGATTTTTTCACTTTTGGAAAAATTCAAGAGAAAATCAATTTGGCCAAAGTTGATGTTTTGGCCAAAGAAAAAGATTTAAACCAAGAAAAATTCCAACAGCAAATCAAAATTTCATCTGCTTATCTGAATTTATTGGCAAGCCAAAGATTATTGATTTCACAGCAAAAGAATTTAGACCGCACAGAAGTTTTTAGAAAAAATGCTGTCGCAAGAGTTAAAAACGGATTATTGGCAGGAGTCGATTCTACATTAGCAACTGCTGAAGTTTCGAAAGCTAAAATGGCTTTGAATCTGGCTCGTAATTTCGTCAAAGAACAAAACAGCAAACTGGTCGATTTGATGGGCGTTGCACCGCAGGATTTTGTAACTGACACATTATTTGTCAATCAAATTCCAAAACAATTGGCTTTTGATGAAAAAGCAACAGACAGTCTGCATCCGCTTTTACAATTTTATAAAACAAAAGTTGATTACAGCAATCAGCAGGTCAAATTATACAAACGCTTTTATTATCCAACTATGAGTGCTTTTGGGGTAATGCAAACCCGAGCATCTGGTTTTGATTCAGGCTATGCACTCGATCAAACTGCTTTTACCCGAAATTATTGGGATGGTGTAAATCCGGATCGTTCTAATTATTTAGTCGGAATCGGAATCACTTGGAATCTTACAACTCCGTTCCGAATGAGTAAGCAAGTCAGCGCTCAAAAGTATGTTACACAAGGCTTGCAGGAAGAATACAATCAGGCTGAAAGAGAATTAAAATCGCAGTTGGCATTGGCCGATGATAAAATAAAAATCACGCTCGAAAACTACGCCGAAGCTCCGATTCAGGTAAATGCTGCACAAAGAGCATATTTGCAAAAATCGACTTTATACAAGAATGGTTTAACCGATTTGACCGATTTAACACAAACGCTTTTTCTTTTGAATCGTGCCGAAATTGACC
This sequence comes from Flavobacterium sp. P1_E4, assembly GCF_056405915.1. Classification (NCBI taxonomy): domain Bacteria; kingdom Pseudomonadati; phylum Bacteroidota; class Flavobacteriia; order Flavobacteriales; family Flavobacteriaceae; genus Flavobacterium; species Flavobacterium sp. P1_E4. The sequence continues at coordinate 26,788 of NZ_JBFUBE010000024.1, read as the reverse complement.
GTGATATCGTCAACAACAATGTATGGCAATCATATTTACTGAAAGTGGCAGCCACAGGCAATTTTGACTTATTTATAAATGAATTTTAATTATAGATCCTAATGAATTTAATACGTTTTGCACTCCGCAAACCCATCTCTATCTTAGTATTGGTGGCAGGTTTATTTTTCTTCGGAATTGGTGCCATCAAGGATATCAAGGTAGATATTCTTCCGAAAATGAATTTGCCGGTAATTTATATTGCGCATCCTTTTGGAGGTTATACTCCAGATCAGATGGAGGCTTATTTTGCCAAAAACTACGTGAATATTCTACCTTTTGCCAATGGCGTAAAATCGGTAGAAACCAAGAATATTCAAGGGTTAATGATTATGAAATTAACCTATTATGAAAATACAAATATGGCTCAGGCTGCAGCCGAATTGAGTTCATTATCCAATAGAATTCAGGCGGCTTTTCCTCCGGGAACGCAACCGCCGTTTATCATTCGTTTTGATGCTTCTTCACTGCCGATCGGACAATTAGTATTGAGCAGTAAAATACGTTCGAATAATGAATTACAGGATTTAGCCAACGTCTATGTCCGTGCTTCCTTTACATCCATTCCGGGTTTATTATCGCCGGCACCTTTTGGCGGAAGCCCCAGAACTGTAGAGGTTAACGTAGATCCTGATTTACTGCGTTCGCACAATATGACACCCGATCAAATTGTGGAAGCCATTCGCGTGAACAACCAAACGGCTCCTTCGGGAAATGTTAGGATTGGAAATATAAACTACCTCACACCTACCAACAACACTATTAAAGAAATCAAAGATTTTGAACAGATTCCGTTGTTTAAAGGCGGTGTTCATAACTTAAAATTAGGAGATGTTGCTACTGTAAAAGATGGTGCCGATATTACCAACGGATATGCTTTGGTAAACGGAAAACGTTCGGTTTATATCAGTATTGCCAAAGCGGGAGACGCTTCGACTTGGGATGTGGTTCAGAAATTAAAAGCCGAATTGCCTAAAATACAAAGCACGCTTCCCGAAGATGTAAAATTATCTTATGAATTTGACCAGTCGGTTTATGTAATCAACTCAGTTAAAAGTTTAATTACCGAAGGAATTATTGGGGCTGTTTTGACTGGTTTAATGGTTTTACTTTTCCTTGGCGACAGACGTGCGGCCTTGATTGTAATTTTGACTATTCCAATTTCGATTATTTCGGGCGTTTTGTTTTTGAAATTATTCGGACAAACGATCAACTTAATGTCATTGAGCGGATTGGCTCTAGCAATCGGAATTTTGGTGGATGAAAGTACAGTAACTATTGAAAATATTCATCAGCATCTCGACATGGGAAAACCCAAGGCACTCGCCATTTGGGATGCCTGTCAGGAAATTGCATTGCCTAAATTATTGATTCTGCTTTGTATTCTTGCCGTATTTGCGCCAGCATTTACAATGGTAGGAATTCCGGGAGCTTTGTTTTTGCCTTTGGCATTGGCTATTGGATTTTCTATGGTGATATCCTTTTTGCTTTCGCAGACCTTTGTTCCCGTAATGGCAAACTGGCTGATGAAAGACCATCCAAAACACGAACACGCGCCGAATATCACAGACGATGAAGCCGAATTTAACGCCTGCGGATTAACACCGGAATCTGAGAAACAATTAATCACTCAGAAAAAAGATTATGTTGAAAGAACAGACACCGATGGCAACGGAAAAATTGGTGCTTTTGAGCGTTTCAGAATCCGATTTATGAGAACATTAGATCGTTTGTTTCCGTTCAAAAAAACTGCTGCTTTAACCTATTTAATCGCGATAACCGCTCTTGCGGTTGTGTTTATTTCATTTATTGGAAAAGACGTTTTTCCTAAAGTGAATTCAAGCCAGTTCCAACTGAGAATGCGCGCTCCCGATGGAACTCGTATTGAGCGTACCGAAGAAAAAGCAATATTGGTTCTGAAAGAATTGAAGAAAATGGTCGGTAATGAACACATCGGAATTTCTTCGATATATGTAGGTTCGCATCCGTCATTGTTCTCTATCAACCCTATATATTTGTTCATGGCGGGTTCTCATGAAGCTGTTTTTCAAGTGAGTTTGACAGATTATGAAGCGGATATGGACGAATTTAAAGATGATCTTCGAGCTCGAATCAAAAAGATTCTGCCTGATGTGAAAATTTCGTTTGAACCAATTGAACTGACCGATAAAGTTTTGAGCCAAGGCTCTCCTACTCCAATTGAAATTCGAATTGCGGGAAAAGACAAAAAGCGAAATGAAACTTATGCCAATCAAATTGTAGCCAAGCTTCAAAAATTCTCTTATTTCAGAGATGTTCAGATTGGACAACCCATTCATTATCCAGCGATGAATATTGACATTGACCGAACTCGTGCCGCTGAATTAGGAGTTGATATGAATGACATTTCGCGTTCGCTGATCGCTTCTACCTCATCATCGAGGTATACGGAGAAAAACACTTGGATTGATGAAAAATCAGGTTTGTCCGTAAACGTTCAAGTTCAGGTGCCACTGAATCAAATGAAAAGCAAAACCGATATTGGGGAAATTCCGGTATTGAAAAACTCTCTTCGTCCCGTTTTGAGTGACGTTGCCAAAATTACGCCGGGCTTTGTAAGCGGTGAAAATGACAATTTAGGGGCCATGCCATACATTACTGTTACAGCAAACATCCACCAAACCGACCTGGGAACGGCGACAAAGGATGTAGCTGCAACGATAAGCTCATTGGGCGAATTACCGCGGGGGTTATTTGTCAGTCCAATTGGGATGAGTAAAGTATTGGAAGAAACATTAAGTAGTTTGCAAGTTGGATTATTGGTTGCCATCTTCGTAATCTTCTTAATGTTGGCCGCTAATTTTCAATCATTCAAGGTTTCGTTAGTGATTTTAACTACAGTTCCAGCCGTAGTTTTAGGTTCATTGCTAATGCTGACAATTACAGGTTCAACGCTGAATTTACAATCCTATATGGGAATCATTATGTCGGTTGGAGTTTCGATAGCGAATGCCGTTTTATTGGTTACCAATGCTGAGCAGTTAAGGAAAATAAATGGCAACGCATTAGAATCGGCGCGTGAAGCTGCGGCGCTGCGTCTTCGTCCGATTATCATGACTTCGGTAGCGATGATTGCGGGAATGCTGCCAATGGCAATTGGTCACGGCGAAGGCGGTGATCAGGTTTCGCCATTAGGAAGAGCCGTTATCGGCGGGTTATTATTTTCGACCTTTGCGGTGCTGCTCATATTGCCTTTGATTTTTGCCTGGGCGCAAGAACATACCACGACACAATCCGTTTCTTTAGATCCTGAAGACGAAGAAAGCATCCATTATATCTCATCATTAAATTCAAAAAATGACAACTAAAATACTACAACCGACCGCGCTGTTTTTTGCAGCTTTATTTTTCCTGAACAGCTGTAATTCTAAAAAAGAAGAAACTGTTGTCACAGAAATCGAACCTAAAACTGAGACTTTTCTTTTAGCAAAAGAAAAACTAACAACCGAATTGCGTTTGCCGGCCGAATTGTCTGGTTTTCAGCAAGTGGATTTATACGCGAAAGTGAGCAGTTTTGTAAAAATCTTAAAGGTTGATATTGGAACAGAAGTTAAAAAAGGACAGCTTTTGATTGTTTTGGAAGCTCCCGAAATCAGTTCGCAATTGGCAGCCGCCGAATCGAGATTAAAATCGATGGAAGCCATTTATACAACTAGCAAAAGCACCTACAACCGTTTGTATGAAACCAGCAAAGTAGAAGGAACGATTTCCAAAAATGATTTGGAAATGGCAAGCGGCAAGAAAAACTCTGATTATGCACAATACCAAGCGGCAATTGCAGCGCATAAAGAAGTTTCGATTATGAGAGGCTATCTAGAAATTCGTGCGCCATTTGACGGAGTTGTGGCTGCAAGAAATGTGAATTTAGGAACTCTTGTTGGTCCTGGTTCTAGTTTGCCTTTATTGACGATTCAGCAACAGGACAAACTGCGTTTGGCGGTTTCTATTCCGGAGTTGTACACCGGTTATCTGCACCAAGGCGACGAAATGAGTTTCAATGTAAAATCATTGCCTGACACTTTCAAAGCTACGATTCAGAGAATGTCTGGTGCTTTGGATTTGAAATTGCGTTCGGAGCGTGTAGAAATGGACGTGCACAACACCAAAGGGAATTTATTGCCTGGAATGGTTGCCGAAGTTATATTACCGCTTAACGCAAAAGACAGCACATTTGTAATTCCAAAATCGGCATTGGTGAATTCAGCTGAAGGAACTTTTGTGATTAAAGTCTTAAACCATAAAGCCACTCGAATCGATGTCAAAAAAGGAAGAGAAGTCGATGATAAAATTGAAATATTCGGCGATTTGAATGCAAATGACAAACTGGTAAAAATTGCCAGCGAAGAAATTAAGGAAGGCGATGATATAAAAGAATAGTTTTTAATTAGGTTAGTTTGGTTGAAAAGTGCTGTAAGACTTAGGTTTTGCAGCATTTTTTTTAGGAGCTGATTCCTGCTATTCGCTTGTATCTTTTTCTGGCTAAAGAAGCCAGAAAAAGGATACCGCTTCTATCAGGGCTAGGGATTTTAGGTTTCATAAAAGTTTTATGGTTTTCCGTAAAATTGGTTTAAAAAGAGAAGTTACTTTTGAGACTTTATGAGATAAGTTTTTAGTCGGTTTTTAAATGTTAATCAATATATTTGAGGAAATTATGTATTTTACTTAACTACCTTTTTATACTTAAGAGTTATTTTAAATGGTTCAATAAAAGTATATTTTTAAATAAATACATTCATAGCTAAATTTCATTACTTAGAATAAATACTAATGGATATAGAATACCTAGATTATGACAACTTGGACGATTTAATGCTTAATATAAATTATTTATTTAGATCTTATCCTGATTATATTTTTAGAGGCCAGAGTCAAGATGATTGGAAAATAGAATCTTCTCTAACACGTCTATTAAGAGAAAGTGAACTTGTGAAAGACTTTGATGTGTTTTATCAAAAACAACTATCCAATTTTAAATTCAAAGCTAGAGGTCTTGGACTAAGTTTGAAAAAAATGCATGAAGATGAAATTTGGGCAATTGGTCAACATCATGGGTTAGCAACCCCTCTGATTGATTGGACAAACTCTCCTTATGTAGCACTGTTTTTCGCATTGATTGGTGCAGAAAAATCAAAAACAGGAAAAAGAGCTATATATGCATTTAATCTACCAGATTTAAAACATTTTAAAGATGAAGATAAAGAAGTTGTTTCTTTAATTGAGCCCCTTGATGATAACAGAAGACTAGTAAGTCAACGAGGGCTGTTTTTAAAAATATCAATTAATGAAGACTTTGAAAATATAATTAAAAACCAACCAAAACAAGAGTGGATATCCTTTTACAAAATTACTTTTCCTGATTCTATAATTAATGAAGCCCTTTTGGGTTTAGATTTAATGAATATTAATTTTTCATCATTATATCCAGATTTCCAAGGTGCAAGTTTAGCATCTAATAATATTTTAAAACTTTATAACTTTATATCTGATTTGCAAGATCAAGATGAGTAGATTAACCGCACCCGACCGCGCAGATCTACGCAACGATAGCGCAGAATTGCCAACGTTTTCGTGATCGCAATGCCATTAAGTCAAGAGAAAAGCGTTGATTATATAAGGATTGTCGAGCTACTTGTGTGATCTCTCCTTCGTCGAGATGACAAACTTTATGGATGATGTAAACCTTTTCATTCCCATTTTGTCATTCCGACGAAGGAGGAATCACATAATATGAGAACGCAAGTAGTTCCCAACCGCGCAGATCTACGAAACGATAGTGCAGAATTGCCAACGTTTGCGTGAGCACAATGTCATTAAGTCAAGAGAAAAGCGTTGATTATATAAGGATTGTCGAGCTTCTTGTGTGATCTCTCCTTCGTCGAGATGACAAATTTTATGGATAATGCAAACCTATTTTCGTTCCGTTTTGTCATTCCGAGGTACGAGGAATCACATAAAGTATGTGACGCAATATGAAGTCCTTTCTATTAGTTACTATAAACTTGTGAATTTTGAAAGTATTATAATTGTATAAAATTATCGAAATATGATTGAATATACAGAAGGTTACCATAGCTATTATGTTTATATTATTACAAATAAATTTAGGTCAACTTATTATGTTGGTATGACAAATAATTTAGGGTTAAGATTGCAGCAACATAAAGAAAACATAGAAAAAGGAAATAAAACTTTTGCTTCAAAATATGGTATTGAATTTTTAGTCTATTACGAAAATTTCACATGGGTTGAGCAAGCTATCGCTAGAGAAAAAGAAATTAAGGGATGGAGAAGAGAGAAAAAACTAGATTTAATTCGTTCGTTTAATGATAATTTTGAATTTTTAAATTATCGTTTTGAAAGTAGAATTTGACACTTTATGTTATAGTCTTAATCGATAAAGAAATTGGTTTGAAGAAATAGATTGCGGAGTTACTTGTGTGATCTCTCCTGCGTCGAGATGACAACCTTTACGTATAACCTTGACCGCGCAGATCTACACAACGGTAGTCGATTTGCAATCCGTACCCATTCCAATTATCACGACTAATTTACTTTTCATATTTTCTTTCTTCGTTGATGTACTATGTGGGCACGATTATAAATCCACAATTACATTTTAAGAAGGGAGCGCCATAATAATATTAAGGCGTGCCTATCGATTGTGTAGGCGTCACCTTCATTTTTGATAGGCACGCCTACCACTTTAGTAGGCGCGCCTATCGATTTCATAGGTATCGCCTTTGATTTTGATAGGCTCGCCTATCAATTTTGCAGGCACCTCCTTTGATTTTAATAGGCGGGCCTATTGGATTGTTTAGGCGCGCCTTTGGTTTTGGTAGGTGCGCCTTTGGTTTTGGTAGGCAAGCTACCAAAACCTAGAGTGTCCAGTAAACTGTGTAAAGTCCAATAATGTTTAATTATCTAAAATTTCTCGTTTAGCCCCGATGGAAACGGCATCTCCCGATTTAGAAAAACAAGGCTTTTTAGCCGTAGTTTTTGTTAATCGGGAATTTAGCGGACAGCGGGACTAAAGATCTTATGAAAACTGTATTTTCTGCTCCTAAAAATAATCTCGCAATTCTACAGCTCCCAAAGAGTTCAATGGAAACATCTCTTCATAAAAAAACGAGACCATTTCTAAAAAGAAACAATCCCGTTTAATCAACTAAAAAAATCAGAGTATAATTTATCTGTGTGCCGCTGCAGAAACGTCAGCCCATTCCTCCCAGGTAGCAATTTTTTGTTCGTAGGTATGTTTAGCGAATGGCAAGGCAACTTTTCCTAAAAATAGACGCAAGGGTGGGTTTGCAGCTTCAACCAATTTAATGATCGCCGGAACTGTAGCACTTATTGTTCCGAAAGTATCAGGATCATGACCCTCTCCAATTGCTTTTTTTAGTCCATCATAAGCGTCGATGCTTTGGCTGTTGAATCCATTACCCCAAATATCCGTTACATAACCATTTGGCTCCAATAAAGTTACATTGATTCCGAATTGTTTTACCTCTGAAGCCAGCGTTTCAGTTAGACCTTCAACGGCAAATTTAGATGCATTGTATAGTCCTAAAACCGGTAAAGTGGCAATACCTAAAATAGAAGAAACCTGAATGATGTGACCGCTTTGCTGCTTTCTCATAATTGGCAGAACAGCCTGTGTTAGCCATAAAGTTCCGAAGAAATTGGTTTCGAATTGTGCTCTTGCTTCGCTTTCGCTGGCTTCTTCAACAGCACCGTTTAAAGCATAACCGGCATTGTTAATCAGGATATCAATTTTCCCGAAATACTCTTGCACTTTTTTGACTACTTCAAACGATTCTTCACGTTTGTTTACATCTAATTTTAGCGGTAAAATAGCATTTCCATATTGTGCTTTTAAGTCGGCTAAGGTGTCGATATTTCTTGCTGTTGCAGCTACCTGATATCCTTTTGCTAAAAATGCTTCTGCCCAGGCTCTTCCGAATCCTTTTGATGCTCCTGAAATTAAAATTGTTTTTGACATGTTTTCTAATTGTTGATTATTAATTATTAATGTTGTTACTATTATTTAATAAATGACCCTTCGGTCATATTTTTGATAAAAAAAATTAGAGGCTGTTTTCCTCTATCATTGATTTTAGAGTATTGGCTACTATTTTCATCTTATCATTATTGCCTGACATTCTTGAGATCAAATGACCGCCTTCCATCATGGCAACGATTACGGTGGCAAAATCGACTGCATTCCAGTCGGCTCTGAATTCAGAGTTGGCAATTCCTTTGTTTATGCTGGCTTCTAATATCTTCTGATTTAAATTGATACCCTTATTTATTTTTTCTTTTATAACAGGATTAGTGTCATCAGCCTCTGTTCCGAAATTCAATAAAGGACAACCTCCGGTAAGGGGCGGATTTACAGCATTACTGAAGAAATCGATATACGTAAACAACTCCTCTTTGGCTGTTTTGCTTTTGGCCAGTCTTGCCATCAATTTATCTCCCAATACTTTCATATTGTAATCTACAGCAGCGCAGGCAAGGACTTCTTTATTTTCAAAATGAACGTACATGCTCCCTTTAGACAATTTGGTAGCTTCCATAATATCACTCATAGCCGTTGCTGCAATCCCTTTTGTATTAAAAATCGGTGCTGCTTTTTCTATGATGAACTGTCTGGTTTCTTCGCCTTTTGCCATGATAATTGTTTCTTTACTTTCTATATTCAGAAGAATTACGATGCAAATATATGACCGATTGGTCATATATAAAAACTTTTTATCATTTATTTATGATAGCAGTTATTTTTACCCTGCTAGACGATGTCCTCTGATCAACAAAAAACACTTTTTAAAGTTATACGCTGTGCGAAGATAAATTCGTTTACTATTCTGTAATTTCTCGTTTAGCCCCGATGGAAGCGATATCCTTTTCCTGGCTTCTTTAGACAGGAAAAGATTTAGCGGACAGCGGGAGTGAATATGTTTATGAAAATGGATTTTCTGCTCCTAAAGCCTGTGAGCATTTAAAAAAGAATCAAACTTATAAAGTTTAGCAAAATGGCTATCACGCAGAACCTATTTATGGTAACACTTTTATCAAGCAAAAAAATAGATTACTTCCACAACAATCCTGTGAAAGACAAAATTGTGACTATTTTTCTTTACTTTGTGGGCACAGTTTATCGTTTTAAGGTCTTTTTCCTTCGTAAATTAACTGCATTGATAATTATAAAAATGACAAACAATAATACTAACGCGCTTGGAAAAGGATTTGACCGCATTACAGCTGTGTATGATATTGTGGTATCTATTTGTTCATTCAATAGGATCAATAAAAGTCAATTGGCATTTCTATCGCATCTCTCAACTCAAAAAACAGGTTTAATATTGGGCGGTGGCACCGGTTATTTTTTACAGAAAGTACTAGATCAAAATAAGGAGATACATATAACTTATGTTGATGCTTCGGCAAAGATGATTGAGTTTGCCAAAAAACGCATCAAAGAAAAAAGACCTGATTCTTTTCATCGGGTAACATTTACTTGCTTAGGCGTTGAAGATCTTGAATGGCAGACTTATGATCTTATTGTCTGCAATTATTTTTTAGATCTGTTTGATAACGCTTTTGTACAAATGCTGGCTGAAAAATTCAAACAAAATTTAAACACAAAAGGCTTATTATACATAACAGATTTCAATATACCGGAAACAAATGGCTTCATGAAATGGAGTACACAAATGGGTTTAAAAGTCCTGTATTTACTCTTTCGATGGGCCACACAACTGCAAACCAAACAACTCCCAGAGACAGAAATGCTTCTGAAAGAACAATGTTTTTCTAGTACACATTCAAAATATTTTTTGAACGGAATATTAGCTTGTCGTTTATATAAAATAGTTACTTAGAAATGGCTCTTTTGAAAAAAATGAAAAAAATATCGATTCTGAAACGCTTGTTTCAAAAATAGTTTTACATTTGCAAAATAATAATGAAGTCTTATGGCTCGATGTGTAGAATTTAACGAGGTCGAAAAAATTGAAAAAGCAATGAATGTCTTTTGGGAAAAAGGATATAATGCTACTTCTATGCAGGACTTAGTGGATGCCATGCAGATCAACAGAAGCAGTTTGTACAACACCATTGGCGACAAGCATCAATTATTTATGAAATGCATTGGCAATTATTTTGATAATGCCATGTGTGAAGTAAGAGAAAAAGTAGCCAAGGAAACATCGGCCAAACAAGCATTGATTAAATTAATTACTGATAAAGCAGAGTGGATTGTATCCTGTGATAAAGGCTGTTTGGGAATGAAAACGATTTTCGAAATTGCACCGGAGGACACCATCGTCCGAAATGTAATGAGTAAAAACAATGATATTTTCATTGAATTTATGGCTACAATAGTTCAAAAAGCTATGGATGACAATGAAATGGATGACACAGAAGATGCAGCATTAATGGCTGAATATATTGCCACTTCTTTTACAGGATGGAAGCAATCGTACATTCTTCATGGAAATCCAATCAAAATCAAAAAAATGTCAGAATTCCTGATTAAAAATATATTTAAATAACGGTTTTTTTTTACCTAAATTCTGAAACGTTTATTTCAGAAAACAATATACAATAAGCATACCAATTTTTAAATTACAGCATTGATTCTGAAACGATTATTTCAGAATTATGACTGCAGCCAATTACTAACCTTTAAATAAAAAACACGATGAATTCTGAAACGTTTATTTCAAAAACAACTACAATATTTAAGACTAACTTAAAACTAATTCCTATCATGAAAAAAATCACCTTTTTAAGTTTAATGGCTGTATTTTTAATCAGCTGTGCAGATAAATCGCAGGCACCTGCCGCTGCGCCAGCTCCCCTCCTGCCCGTTATGGCAGTAACTACCGAAACCACTACGACTGATGCTGAATATCCTGCCGCCATACAAGGAACTGTGGATGTGGAAATCCGTCCTCAGGTAAGCGGGAACTTAGACCGAGTTTTGGTTGACGAAGGAGCCTATGTAACCAAAGGACAGACTCTATTCAAAATAAACGAACGCCCTTACCGCGAGCAATTAAACACAGCTTTGGCAAGTCTTCACGCAGCCGAAGCATCTTACATCAACGCTCAGCTTGAAGTTGATAAACTTACTCCGCTGGTTCAAAACAAAGTGGTTTCTGATTATCAATTGAAATCGGCTAAAGCTTCCCAGAAAATTGCCGCTGCCAATATCGAACAGGCGAAAGCAATTGCCGCATCGGCAAAAATCAATTTAGGATACACTAATATTACAGCTCCCGTAAATGGCTACATCGGAAGATTGCCTAAAAAACAAGGAAGCTTGGTTTCTGCAACAGATGTTGACGCACTAACAACTCTTTCGGATGTTCAGGAAGTATATGCTTATTTTTCGTTGAGTGAAACTGACTTCATCCAATTTAAATCAAAATATGCCGGAAACAGCATTGGTGACAAAATCAAAAAACTGCCTCCTGTTACTTTGATCTTAGCAGATAACAGTGCTTATCCACAAACGGGAAAAATTGACATGGTCGATGGACAATTTGATAAAACCACTGGAGCCATTACTGTAAGAGCGACATTCCCAAATCCATACAAAACGTTGCGTTCAGGAAACACAGGAAAAATCCGTTTGGGCTTGCAGCATGACGATGCTATTTTGGTACCGCAATCGGCTACAATAGAAATGCAGGATAAAGTTTTTGTATTTACTGTAAGCAAAGAAAACAAGGTCACCAAAATGCCGATTACTGTTATTGGAAAAAGCGGTGTAAACTACCTCATCAAAGACGGCGTAAAAACAGGTGATCAAATTGTATTAAGCGGTATCGACAAACTTCAGGAAGGACAAGTGATTCAGCCTGAGAAATCAGCAACTAAAATTGCTCAAATCATTAACAAAAAATAATTTTCACAGATGTTCAAAATATTTATACAAAGACCCGTACTGGCAACCGTTATCTCCATTTTACTGGTGATATTAGGAGTACTTGGACTTACGAAATTGCCTTTACAACAGTTTCCTGACATTGCGCCTCCCTCGGTTTTGGTCACGGCGGTTTATCCGGGAGCCAACGCAGAGACGGTGTTGCGATCTGTTGCGCCATCGCTGGAAGAATCTATAAATGGTGTGGAGAATATGACTTATATGAGCTCGACTGCCAGTAACGATGGTACGCTTGCGATTACGGTCTTCTTCAAATTGGGAACCGATGCCGATCAGGCTGCAGTGAATGTGCAGAACAGAGTGGCTCAGGCTACAAGTCAATTGCCTGCAGAAGTCGTACAGCAAGGAGTTATTACTGCTAAACAGCAAAACAGTTTTATCATGGCAATCGGTATGTACACCGACGATGAAGCCAAATATGACCAAACGTTTGTTGCCAATTATGCTCAAATCAATATTATCCCTGAAATCAAACGTATTCCAGGAGTTGGTGCTGCCAGTATTTTTGGAGGTGTAAAAGATTACTCTATGCGCGTTTGGCTGAATCCAACTCAAATGTCCACTCATAATGTGACGCCAAATGAAGTAATGGCTGCGATTCAGGACAAAAGTTTGGAAGCTGCTCCAGGTAAATTTGGAGAAAGAAGCACCGAAGTTTTCGAATATGTGATTAAATACAAAGGAAAACTAACCAAACCAGAAGATTATCAAAATATTGCCATTCGTTCCAATTCTGATGGTTCCATACTTCGATTAAAAGATGTGGCAAGAGTGGAACTTGGCGCCTACTCCTACAACAGTTTAACACGCTTGAATGGTAAAAAAGGAATTGTAATTGGTGTCATTCAGCTGGCGGGTTCTAACTCGAATGATATTCAGATTGCGATTAACAAACTGATGGTTAAAGCTTCTAAAGATTTTCCTACCGGAATAAAACACAATATTTTCTACAGCACAAAAGTTTCTCTTGATCAGTCTATTGAACAAGTAGAACACACTTTATTGGAAGCTTTTATATTGGTATTTATCGTTGTATTTATCTTCCTTCAAGATTTTAGATCGACATTAATCCCCGCAATTGCTGTACCAGTAGCGATTTTAGGAACGTTCTTCTTTATGCAGTTGTTCGGATTTTCGATAAATCTTTTAACGCTTTTTGCTTTAATCCTGGCGATTGGTATTGTGGTCGATGATGCAATTGTCGTCGTCGAAGCCGTACACGCCAAAATGGAACACAAACATCTGTCTCCAAAAATAGCAACACACGAGGCGATGCACGAAATTACGGGTGCAATTATCTCGATTACTCTGGTAATGGCTGCGGTATTCCTGCCAGTTGGTTTTATGGAAGGTTCAACAGGAGTTTTCTACCGTCAGTTTGCTTTCACGATGGCGATTGCTATTGTAATTTCAGCAGTTAATGCTTTGACATTGAGTCCTGCCCTAGCCGCTTTATTTTTAAAAGACAATCACGCTAACGGAGATGCTCCTTATCAGAAAAAAGGATTTAAAGAGAAATTCTTTACTGGATTCAACAATAGTTTTGAATCGTTAACCAACCGTTACGTTGGCGGGCTAAAGTTCTTAATTCGTAACAAATGGGTTAGTTTAGGAGGTTTGGCTTTAATTACAATTGCAACCATTGTAATGGTAAAAACGACTCCTTCAGGATTTATTCCAACAGAAGATCAAGGGTTTATTGCTATTGCAGTAAACACTCCTTCGGGAACTTCTCTTGACGGAACCCAAAAAGTAATGACTAAAGCAGAGAATACTTTAAGAGGTTTGGAATCTTCACGATTTGTAACTGCCATTTCAGGTTTTAACTTGTTGACCAACTCTACAAGCCCATCATCGGCAGTTGTTTTTGTATTGCTTAAACCAAATGAAGAACGCGGAAGTATTAAAAATATTGATGAAATAATGAATCAGGTTCGAGGCAAATTGGGCGCGATTTCAGAAGGCAGTTTCTTCGTATTTAGTTTCCCAACTGTACCCGGATTTAGCAATGTTGAAGCTTTGGACTTAGTATTACAGGATAAAACGGGTGGCAAGCTAGATAAGTTCAGTGGTATTTCACAGACCTTCATTGGAGAATTAATGAAACGCCCAGAAATTGCTGTTGCCTTTACCAGCTTCAAAGCTGATTATCCTCAATTGCAATTGGACATCAATGACGAGAAAGCCGATCAATTGGGTGTAAAAGTAAAAGACATACTGCAGACTATGCAGGCTTATTTTGGTAGCGCACAAGCATCCGACTTTAATCGATTCGGGAAATATTACAGAGTGGTTGTTCAGGCAGATATTGCCGACAGAGCAGACCCGACAGCTATTGACCGCGTATTTGTAAAAAACAAAAACGGCGAAATGGTTCCGATAAATACCTTGGTAAAACTAAGCCGTATTTATGGTTCTGAAACGGCTTCGAGATACAATTTGTTTAATTCTATTTCGGTGAATGCGATTCCGAAACCTGGATTTAGTTCTGGAGACGCCATCAAAGCAATCGAGGAAGTGGCAAAACAGCAATTGCCAGCAGGCTACAGTTATGAATTCTCAGGGCAAACCCGCGAAGAGATTTCTTCGGGAGGGCAATCAACGACGATTTTCCTATTGTGTTTGATATTCATTTACTTCCTACTTGCTGCACAGTACGAAAGTTACATTTTGCCATTAGCAGTAATATTTTCAATACCTGCTGGAATCTTTGGAGTATTTGTAGCCATTGGCTTGACCGGAATCGAAAACAACATTTATGTGCAGGTTGCTTTGGTAATGCTTATCGGATTACTTGCCAAGAATGCGATTCTGATTGTAGAGTTTGCTGTCCAAAAAAGAAAATCAGGACAGCCATTAGTCAAAGCATCAATAGACGCTGCCAAACTTCGTTTACGTCCAATTATTATGACATCACTGGCTTTCGTTGTTGGATTAATCCCAATGATGTACGCCACAGGTCCATCGGCTCAGGGTAACCACTCTATCAGTATTGGTGCCGCCGGAGGAATGGTTTCGGGAGTAATTCTAGGGTTGTTAATCATCCCTGTCTTATTCATCGTATTCCAATATTTACAAGAAAAAGTTACTGGAAAACCAGTAGCTGTAACTCATAACTACGAAAATAAAAATGGAAAATTACATCACAACAATTCTGGTGACAATCATCATCAGCCTCACGTACATAGCGTATAAAGTGTCAAAAGATCTTGAAAGTAAAAAAGATAGCTGTCCAGAAATTTAATTACGAAAAAGTAAAATGAAAAAGTATATAACCAAAACCGTGATGATCGCATTTTTGATCACCACAATAATATCCTGTACTGTTTCTAAGGATATTGAAACTCCAAAAAATGCATTTCCTGAGAATTTCAGGAATGCATCGGTTTCAAAAGATACTGCAAGTATCGGTGATTTGGAGTGGAAAAATTTCTTTACAGAAAAAGATATTATTCAGTTGATTGACAGCGCCGTGGTCAGAAACAATGATTTGCAGATTGCGACTAAAAACATCGAAATCGCGCAATACAAATTCACACAATCCAAATGGGGAAATGTACCGCAAGCCAATTTATTTGTGACTGCCAATACCAATAATCCTTCTGACAACAGTTTTACGGGAAGAACTCTGGATCAGGCATTAGGCGCAAAACATATTGATGATTTTTCGACTGGAGTTTCACTTTCGTGGGAAGCAGATATTTGGGGGAAAATCAAAAACCAGAAGAAAGGAGCTTTTGCTAATTATCTTCAATCGGAAGAAGTAAAAAAAGCACTGCAGACTACTATTGTGGCCAATGTTTCAAACGGTTATTACAATCTTTTGATGTTGGACGCACAATTAGAAATCGCCAAGAAAAATGTACAGTTAATAGATAGTACCACCACTATCATCAAATTGAAATTTGATGCAGGACAGGTTACTTCATTAGCTATTCAGCAATCGGAAGCACAGAAATTAAATGCGGCGCAATTGGTTCCTTTATTGGAACAAAACATTGCGATTCAAGAAAATGCTTTGAGCGTTTTGACAGGTTCATTTCCTAATTCGAAAAAAAGAAGCATAGCTCTTAGTGCTGTTGAAGTGAAAAATAATGCTTCAATCGGGATTCCGTCTTCAATAATAAGTCGAAGACCTGATGTGAAAAGCACTGAATTGGCTTTGAAATCAGCGAATGCAAATGTAGGCATCACAAAAGCCGATTTGTATCCTGCATTAAGAATTACAGCTCAAGGCGGATTAAATTCGTTTGAAAGCAGTAATTGGTTTAACATTCCGGCTTCATTGTTCGGAACTGTTGCCGGAGGTTTAACACAACCTTTGCTGAATAATAAAAAATTAAAAACGCAATATAATATCGCTGTAGCCGAAAGAGAAAAAGCAGTTTTAAATTTCAGACAATCTGTATTAGTTGCGGTTAGTGAAGTGTCCGATGCTTTGGTAAAAGTGGAGAAATTACATCAACAAGAATCCATTTTGCAAGAGCGTGTAAAAACCTTGCAACTAGCCATCAAAAATGCGAAAATGTTATTCAAAAACGGAATGGCAGAATACTTAGAAGTGTTATCTGCACAAGCGAGTTTGTTACAAAGCGAATTAGAATTAGCAAACATAAAAAGAGAACAATTATCTGCTAATACCGAATTGTATCGTGCATTGGGCGGAGGCTGGAGATAATATTTCTAACTGCGTGGTTATTGCTATGCGTTATAATGGGACACAGATGACACGGATTGAACAGATTGACACAGATTCTTTTTATGAAAAAAAGCCTGTTTTGCCTTTTGAATTTACCATAGCCAACGGTTTCAACCGTTGGATTCAATCGTTGGTTACATGCAATCGTTGCATTTTTAAAACGTTTCCCACGGTTGAAACCGCGGGCTATGGTTGAGATTCAGTCTTTTTTGAATGATTATAAAAATACCAAATGTTTTCTCTTAGCCCCGATTGCTTCGCCAGTTCGCTTCGCTCGTGTGTAGTGAAAATCCTTTTGTACCGGTGTTCGGTACAAAAGATTGCAACAGATAGCGGGACAACTGTTGATGAAATATCAAACGTTTCTGCTCCTAAAAATAAAAATTAATAAAATCTAAATTATAAAAAGTATGAGTACAGCTAATTTATTTACGCCTTTCAATCTGAAGACGCTAAATCTTAAAAATAGAATCGTAATGGCGCCAATGACGCGCTCTTTTTCTCCAAACGGAATTCCGACTGATGAAGTTGCTTCCTATTATCAAAAAAGAGCCGAAGGCGAAGTGGGTTTAATATTATCTGAAGGAACTGTCATCGACAGGCCTTCTTCATCCAATGATGGAAATGTTCCTCACTTTTATGGTGATGAAGCGCTAAAAGGATGGAAAAAAGTGATTGATAAAGTGCATGCAGGCGGGGGTCAAATGGGACCACAAATCTGGCATATGGGAATTATGGACAATCATCATTCGGGCTGGGTTCCGCCAGTTCCTTTTGAAGGTCCGTCTGGATTAAATCGTCCTGATTTCAATAACGGAAATACGATGTCCGAAAAAGATATTGAAGATACGATTATTGCTTTTGGAAAAGCTGCAGCTGATGCTAAAAGACTGGGCTTTGACACTATCGAAATTCACGGTGCGCACGGTTATTTAATTGACCAATTCTTTAGAGCTGAAACCAATTTACGTACTGATATTTACGGCGGAAAAACATTGAAGGAACGCAGTCGGTTTGCAATTGAAGTGGTGAAAGAAATCAGAAAACAAGTAGGAAATGATTTTGCTGTGATTATGCGTTTCTCTCAATTCAAACCTTCTGATTACAATTATAAACTGGCGAATACACCGCAGGAATTAGACGCTTGGCTTACACCTCTGGTTGATGCTGGAGTTGACATTCTGCATTGTTCACAACGCCGTTTCTGGGAACCCGAATTTGAAAAATCGGATTTGAATTTTGCGGGATGGGCAAAAAAAGTAACCGGAGCTCCAACCATTACCGTTGGTTCTGTTGGACTTTCTAGTGATTTCTTTGGTGCTTTTGCTGGCGAAAGTTCTCAGCCTGCCTCTTTGGATGAACTGACAAGACGTTTCGACAGAGGCGATTTTGATTTGGTTGCCGTTGGAAGACCTTTACTATCTGACCCAAACTGGACTGCAAAAATAAAATCCGGTGAAACGGATCAGCTTGTAGGATTCAGTAAAGAAGCTTTGAGCGAATTGGTTTTATAAAAAGATAACTTATTCTTTACCACAAATGGTAATTTTAGGATGCTGTTGAGCTAAATTTTTTATGAAAAACTAAATTTCTCGTTTAGCCCCGATGGGAGCGATATCCTTTTCCTGGCTCCTTTAGCCAGGAAAAGATTTAGTGGACAGCGGGACCGAATATGTTTATGAAAATGGATTTTCTGCTCCTAAAAAATTATAAAAACACTTTTGTTAATTCGCACAATATGAAATAATTAACCAAAAACTCAGTATCTTTATGTGCCTTGAAATAACATATTAAAATAATAATTTAAAATCTAATCGAATGGAAACCACAAATGTAAAAGCTTACGGTACTGTAGCTGCTGATGCCCCCCTAAAACAAATGGATATCCAACGCAGAAACGCAACTGCGAAAGATATTGAAATCGATATTTTGTATTGTGGCGTTTGTCACTCCGATTTGCATACCGCCAGAAATGACTGGGGATTTACGACTTATCCGACTGTTGTTGGTCACGAAATTGTTGGAAAAGTGACCAAAGTAGGAAGTGAAGTAACCAAACTAAAAGTGGGTGATTTTGCGGCTGTAGGTTGTTTGGTTGGTTCTTGTCACACTTGTGATAACTGCAAACACGATCTGGAACAATATTGCACGAACGGATGGATTGGTACTTATAACAGTCCCGACAAATATTTGGGAGGAATGACTTATGGAGGCTATTCGGAAAAAATTGTGGTTGAAGAACACTTCGTTCTGAAAGTACCTGCGAATCTTGATCTTGCCGCTACTGCGCCTTTGTTGTGCGCAGGAATTACGACTTGGTCACCGCTTCGTCACTGGAAAGTTGGGAAAGGAAGTAAAGTTGCCGTTGTAGGTTTAGGCGGATTGGGACATATGGCTATCAAACTGGCCAAAGGTTTGGGTGCAGAAGTTACCTTATTTTCAAGAACTCCCGGTAAAGAAAAAGATGCTTTGGATTTGGGCGCAGACTCTGTTATTATTTCAACTGACGATGTTCATATGGCTTCGGTAGGCGGAAAATTCGATTTAATTATTGACACCGTTCCGTATGTTCATGATGTAAATCCTTATGTTGGGACTTTGAACACCAACGGGACTTTAGTTTTGGTGGGCTATTTGGGTGGTTTGGAACCATTCTTAAATACTGTTCCGATGATAATGGGACGAAAATCGGTGGCAGGTTCTTTGATTGGCGGAATCGCTGAAACACAAGAAATGCTAGATTTTTGCGGTAAACACAACATTGTGTCCGAAATTGAATTAATCAAAATGCAGGACATCAACGAAGCCTATGAAAGAATGCTGAAAAGTGATGTTCGTTACCGTTTTGTAATTGATATGGCTTCACTTAAAGGATAATCTAAGATACTAAGTTTCTGAGATTCTAAGTTGCTTAGATTTTTTTACTCATAGTAACTTAGAATCTTAGTGTCTTAGAAACTATAAAATAAAAAAATATGACCACAACAGATAAAATAGAACAAAACCCTCTTTTCCCTCAAGGCGATAAAGCAAATCCTGATTATTTTACGGGAAATGCCTGGGTTAAATTATTGGTGAATGAAAATGAATTCAATAGTGTAATTGGTAATGTGACCTTTGAAGCGGGAGCCAGAAATAATTGGCATACACATCCGGGAGGCCAAATCCTTATCGTAACCGACGGAATTGGCTATTATCAGGAAAAAGGCAAACCGATACAGTTGATTCAAAGAGGTGATGTAATTAAGATACCCGCCGATGTTAAACATTGGCACGGTGCTTCAAGAGATAATGCACTAACCCATATAGCGATTACTGCTGCAACCTCAAAAGGAGCTGTTGATTGGCTAGAGAGAGTAACCGATGAGGAATTCAATAGTTTCAATCACTAAATAACAATCAATTATTTTTGAATATTTTACTACTCCAAAAACGTTATTACTAAAGATTTAAGTAATAACGTTTTTTGTATTTTAAACAACTTAAATGCTCATTCAATTACTTCATAGGTGTTTACAGGCACTGATTTATTTTTCAGAACATATTCACCATTAAGTTCGCACTTAAAAGATTCTTTGGCAATATTAAAAACCGCTTCTGAAATAAGAATCTGCCCTGGTTTGGCAACACTTTGCAACCTTTGTGCCGTATTTACTGCATCTCCAATAACAGTGTAATCAAATCGCTTTAAAGATGCTGAACCAATATTTCCGGAGACCATTTCCCCAGAGTTGATACCAATTGAAATTTCCGGCTTGTATTTTTTGTCCCCTACTATTATTTCTTCGCTATTTTTAATTTGATTTTTTAAAGCGAGTCCGGCATCAATAGCTCTATCCAGATGATATTTTCCTCTAAAAACAGCCATAACTGCATCTCCCATAAATTTATCTACATGTCCTTCCTGTGCTATAATTTCTTTTACGATTGTATCAAATAATCCGTTAAGTAAATTCACGACTGTATTTGCCGGGAATTGCTCTGTAATTGTAGTAAAACCGCATACGTCTATAAAAAGCACTGTTGCCTCCAACATTTCATTTTTAAGAAGACTACTCTCAAATTCCTTATTGGTCATAAAATTAATTACGTTTTCATCAACATACATCTTGAGAATATTATTCTCTTTGATTGCATTTATCGTTTCTTGCAATTGTCTGACATGCAGTATGGTTTTCTCCATGGTTAAGTCAAGATCATCAAAATCAACGGGTTTACAGACAAAATCAAACGCACCTCTATTCATAGCTGTCCTTATATTTTGCATATCGCCATAAGCAGACACCATAACTGCTTTCAACATCGGGTTGGCCTCGGGCAATCTGCTCAATAAAGTTAGTCCGTCCATTATTGGCATATTAATATCACTCAATATTATATCTAAGTCTGGATGTTCCGAAACTTTCTGCAAAGCCTCTTCCCCATTCTGTGCAAAAATAAATTCGTAAACATTTTCCCGAATCTTTTTTCTGAACTTTTGCTTTACCAGAATCTCTAAATCTGCTTCGTCATCAACTACAAGTATCTTAGCCATTGTCCATGATTTTTTTTAGTTTCTCTTTCAATACATTAAAATCCAATGGTTTTGTCAAAAAATCATTCGCCCCGTTTTCCATAGATTGTTTGTAATTTTCTTCGTCCCCATAAGCGGTAATCATCATCACTACAGGCTGTGGTCCATGAAAATCATGTCGTATTCTCGACAAAAGTTCTATCCCGCTCATTCCTGGCATATTTATATCCGAAAGAATCAACACTACTTCCGAAGATTTGCCTTTAAGGTAATCTAATGCTTCTTCCCCTGAAAGGGCAAAGTCAAACTCAAAATCATGATGACGCAATTCTTTGCGAAAATGTTGCAAGAAAAGCGGTTGTATATCGGCTTCATCGTCTACTACCAGTATCTTCATTTAAACTTGTTTTAAATTATTATTAATATTCAAAAACAACTAATAACTATTAATTTTCAACTACTTACATCTTTATAAATTTACAAATTTTATCATTTGAATTTTATACTTTTATCCAATTGGAAGCAAAATCGTAAAGACAGTATAATCATTTTCCAAACTATCAACTGTAATTGTTCCACCGTGCGCTTTTACCACTATGTCATAACTCAATGACAAGCCTAAACCAGTTCCTTCCCCAGTGGGTTTGGTGGTAAAAAATGGCTGCATAATTTTGTCTTTGATGGCTTCCGGAATCCCTATGCCATTGTCTTTTACCGTTATTTCAATTCCTTTATCTTTTAATGCAGTCTTCACACTAACCATTGGTTTGTATGCCTCCCCCGATTTTTTCTGCTTTTGGTGTGTTGCGTAGAAAGCATTTGTGAATAAATTCAATAATACACGGCCAATTTCTTGTGTCAATACATTTATTTTAGGTAGGTTTTCATCAAAATCGGTAACTAGGTCGGCATTAAAGCTTTTATCTTTGGCCCGAAGTCCATGATAGGCAAGCCGAAGATATTCATCCGCTAATTTGTTGATGTTAGTGGGTTCTTTTACATTATTTCCAATTCGGCTGTGTTGCAGCATTCCTTTTACAATACTGTCGGCACGTTTACCATGATAATTTATTTTTTCCAGGTTTTTTTTGATGTCGTTTGCAATGTTTTTCACTTCTTCAAAATCTCCTTTTTCAATTTCTTCATTCATCTCTTCTAACAATTCACTACTCACTTCGCTAAAATTATTGACAAAGTTTAATGGGTTCTGAATTTCATGCGCAATACCAGCTGTGAGTTCACCAAGGGAAGCCATTTTCTCGGATTGAATTAGCTGGTTCTGTGTGGTTTTTAATTCATTGAGGGCTTTTTCGGCTATTTTGCGTTGATTGTTAATCTCCTTTTTTTGCTGCTGCAAAAGAGCATTGGCTTTCTGTTTATGCTGATTGTTTCGGTAGAGCAACAACATTACTACTATAGCTGATATCAAAGCTCCTGTAATACTAAAAATCCATAGACGCTGATTCTTGTTTTCGGCTTCTTTGTCTAATCTTTGTTTTTCTATTTTTTCTATTTCCTTATTGCTTTTTTCAAGAATTGATTGAATCTCAACATTGGCAAGATTGTTTCTAGCTTCTAAGTCATCAGACGCATCTTTTAAGTGCTGATAGATCTTAAGGTATTTTAAAGCTTCTCCTGTCTGTCCCATTTTTTCATAAATACGGGACAGCAGTAAACTCGAGTTTAACTCAATACCTCTATTAATATACGTTCTGGATGCAACAAAGGCAAGGAGACCATTTTCAATAGCTTTTGGCAAATTGTTTAGTTTTTCATAGCACATCGCTAAATTACAATAGCTAAATTGTGAGTCAATCTTAGAGTGTTTTAAAGACAGACTAAGTGATTTATTAAAAAAGGGGATAGCAGCTGCATAATTGCCCTGAGTCATTTCAATCTGCCCTTTTGCATCATAATTTTTGGCCAATAACCAAGGTGCGTGATCCTTTCTTGGGTCTTGTAAAGCAAGTGCCATATATTTCCTGGCTTCATCATACCTTTTTAGCCCAATTAACGTAAAAACCATATTACCGTAAACGTCATAAATTTGAACAGTATCATTCATTTTTTTTAGTAGGTTTTCAGATTTGATAAAATACTGTAAAGTTTTAGATTGATTGTTCATATCCGAATAACTAAATGCTATCGAACGATATATTTCCACAAGCTTACCTACATCATTTGTATTTATTTCCTCCTCCAACGTAGAAGTACTTTTTAAATAATAGTCAATAGCCAAACTAGATCGACCACTCTGAAAATAATAATCCCCCATAGCAATAGATAAAAGTGCAATTAATTTTTTATCCTTAATAGTTGAAATCATTTTTATCAATTCCACTTCTATCTTTTGGGCTTCTTCCTGTTTTCCTTCACTAATTAGATCAAACATAATATAACTTGATACTTGAAAAACAGGGAAAGTTTGTTTCAGATCTTTAAACAATGAAAGCGACTGATCTAATGTGTTTTTTAACTCTTTTCTTCTTCCCAGCATAAAATAACTATCAGTCATTAAAATGCAAATATTTGCCTGCATTTCCTTATCTCTTACTTTTTCAAAATAATGAAGTGCTACTGTAAGCTTAAGCAGTATTTTTTCTTGATTCAAATTGTTAGGCCAGGCCAACCTTTTTGAATTTGGAATCCGAAAATTTTCGTCCTTTTCCAATTCTGTAGAAAGCCAATCTGCCTTTTTCCAATAGTAAAATGAAAAAGGACTATCTCTATGAAAATCACCCATTGTACTGTAATACAAAACTTCCCCATTTCTGTAATGTATTTTTTTGGAGAGTTCTCTTGCCTGTTTGGTTGCGATAAGTCCCTTTTTAAATTCCAGTCCGTGATTAGAAAATCGGGCAAACTGATATAACCAGAGCACTTTTTGCTCGTCATTAATTCTATGTTTCATCAAAAGCCGTTGTACACTATCGGCTTCGAAATTATATTTCACGGTAGTTTGTTGCGCATACAGAGAACCAACTGAAATGACAATTACAAGAACCATTAACGAATACATTTTCATCTTACAGTTTATTATCGATTAAACAAATGATAAATTCCGATCCTTCTCCTTCTTTTGTTTTCACTTTCAAATCTCCATTGTGTGCCTTCACTATGTCATAACTCAAAGACAACCCCAATCCAGTTCCTTGCCCGGTGGGTTTGGTGGTAAAAAAAGGCTGAAAAATTTTGTCCAATACTTTTTGCGGAATACCAGTGCCGTTATCCTTTACACTCACCTCAACTTTGTTCCCTGTTTTTTGAGTTTTGATTGTAACAATTGGTTCATAATTATCCACACCTAACTTTTTCTTCTCTGTGACAACATAAAACGCATTAGTAATTAAATTTAAAATCACTCTTCCCATATCTTGCGGAATGACATTAATATTGCCAATAGTTTCATCAAAATCCGWTTTAATAGTTGCATTAAATGATTTGTCTTTGGCCCGAAGTCCGTGATAAGCTAATCGCAAATATTCATCGGCTAGTTTATTKATATCCGTGGGTTCCATTTGTCCAGAACTGGCAYGKGAATGCTGTAACATGTCTTTTACAATACTGTCAGCCCGTTTGCCATGAAGGTTTATTTTTTCCAGATTTTTACTGATATCTTCTAAAATTTCATCAACCAATTTTTCATTTCTCTCCCCATTACTCTTTCCTCTTTCCTCCTGAATTTCTTTAATGAGTTCGTTGCTTACTTCAGCGAAATTATTCACAAAGTTTAACGGATTCTGGATTTCATGGGCAATCCCTGCGGTGAGTTCACCAAGCGAGGCCATTTTTTCGGATTGGATGAGCAGGTTCTGTGTGGATTTTAATTTATTGAGTGTTTTTTCGGCAATCGTTCGTTGATTGTCAATCTCATTTTTTTGCTGTTGCAAAAGGGCATTGGCTTTCTGTTTATGTTGATTGTTTCGGTAGAGCAACATCATCAGTACTATGGCAGACATCAATGCTCCTGTTATACTAAAAATCCATAAACGCTGATTTTGGTTTTCGGCTTCTTTGTCTAATCTTTGCTTTTCAAGTTTTTCAATTTGTTGGTTGCTTTTTTCGAGAATTGACTGAATCTCCACATTAGCAAGGTGGTTTGTAGCATCTAAGTTATCAGACACATCTTTTAATTGCTGATAGATCTTTAGGTATTTAAAAGCTTCATTTTTCTGTCCCATTTGTTCATAAATACGGGACAGCAATAAACTCGATTTTAATTCAATACGTTTACTAGTATACGTTTTGGATGCACTGTAAGCAAGAAGGCCATTTTCAATAGCTTTTGGCAAATTGTTTGTTTTTTGATAGCACTCCGCCAAATAACAATAGATATAGGGTGATTCAATCTTAGTGTATTTTAAAAACAAATCGATTGATTTATTAAAAAAGGGAATAGCTGCTTCGTAATTGCTCTGCGACATTTCAATCTGACCCAATGCGTCATATTTTTTGGCCAATAACCATGGCGCTTGATCCTTTCTCGGATCTTGCAAAGCAAGCGCCACATATTTCCTTGCTTCATCATACCTTTTTAGTTGTATTAAAGGATAAACGATGCTAAAGTAGGCATGGTAAATTTGAACTGTGTTATTCATTTTTTTTAGTAGGCTTTCGGATTTGATATAATACTCCAAAGCTTTAGAATGATTGTACAAATTTTCATAATTCCCTGCGATTAAATTATAGATCTCAACGAGTAAATCTTTATCGCTTATATTTTGATCCTCCTCCAGAGCAGCAGCACTTTTTAAATAATATTCAATAGCCAAACTAAATCGACCACTTTCAGCGTAATTGTCCCCCATAGGAAGAGATAAAAGCGCCGTTAACTTTTTATCCTTAATAGTAGAAATCATCTTTACCAATTCAATTTCTATCTTTTGGGCTTCTTCCTGTTTTCCTTCATTTAGTAAACCAGTCATCTTAAAACTAGACAGTTGGAAAACAAAAAAAGTCTGATTCAGTTCTTTAAAAAGTGACAGAGCCTTTTCTGCAGTCTTTTTTGCCTCTATTGCTCTTCCAAGCACAAAATAATTCCCAGCCATCATAGTACAAATATTTGCCTGCATTTCCTTATCCTTTTCTTTTTCAAAATGATGAAGTGCAGTTGTAAGCTGCCCCAGCACTTTTTCATGATTCAAATTGTTAGGCCATATCAACTTTTTTGAATTCAAAATACGGGTATTTTCCTTTTTTTCCTCTTCTGTAGAAAGCCAATCTGCCCGTTTCTGATAGTAAAATGAAAAAATACTATTTCCATATAAATCACACATTGTGCGGAAATATTGCACTTCTCCATTTTTGTACTGTAATTTTCTGGAGAGTTCTCTTGCCTGTTTGGTTGCAATAAGTCCCTTTTTAAATTCCAGTCCGTGATTAGAAAATCGGGCAAACTGATATAACCAGAGCACTTTTTGCTCGTCATTAATTCTATGTTTCATCAAAAGCCGTTGTACACTATCGGCTTCGAAATTATATTTCACGGTAGTTTGTTGCGCATACAGAGAACCAACTGAAATGACAATTACAAGAACCATTAACG
>NZ_JBFUBE010000023.1:0-45850 GCF_056405915.1 Flavobacterium sp. P1_E4 | reverse complement strand
TCTCAGTATGTTAAGATATTATTGCAATTACGAGTTCGAAATTCTGACCCGAGGCTTTAGCCGAACAGAACGAAGTTAATTACGACTTGCAAATGATTGCCCAAAGCAATTGTAACGACTTAAGGTGGTTATTGCGGCGGGGCTCACCTCTTCCCATCCCGAACAGAGTAGTTAAGCCCGCCTGCGCAGATGGTACTGCAGTTATGTGGGAGAGTATGTCGCTGCCTTTTTTTACAAAACCCTTTATCAATTTGATGAAGGGTTTTTTGTTTTACAACAATTTTAAAAGAACAGATTTTATAAAAACTAAAATCTTAAAGCTATGGCCAATTACCGGATCAGGTGCAAAAGTTGGATCAGGTGCAAAAGTTGGGGATTATGCAAAAAGATTAGATAATCTGAACAAGAAAAAATCTATATTTCTCACTCCTCTAAATTGACTTCTAAAAGCTTTTATTTTTGCATTGAAAGATTCGGCAGAAGCATTTGTACTTCTGTTATCAAAATAGTTTAAGATTGACTTGTAATTAAAAGTTATGGTATTAAGCAGAATATTATTTAATTGAAAATCAAAACATTAATCAACAAGTCATACAGCACCAAATATTTATTGAATTCCAAAACCGGAAGAATTCTCTACAAAGACATTGACAAAAAAGATGCTACTGATTTATAAAATTTATATCAAAATTTCATAAATTCACACCAACAATCTTACATTTTAAAAGTATAAATTATTTTTTTTAGAAAATAATCCCCCTCAATACCAATGTGTTCCGATAAATCTTATTAATTTTGAGTAGTTGACATTAATAGAAAACACAACATAATGAAATCAATTAATTCATTAATTCACTTATACTCAACACCCTCAATACTGAAGTCAACACCAATTTCAGTTCTTGCGGTTACCACATTGTATATTATACTTGTGAAAATAAGTTTTTTAATAACAATTGATCCAGGAACCGTTAGTCCAATATATCTTGCTGCGGGATTTGCTTTTGCCTCTGTATTAATTTGGGGACGCAAAGCACTTATAGGTATATTTATTGGCTCACTTTATTCAAACATATTTCATAATACAGACATTGCAGACTTAGATAAAATAAATTTCTCAGCTCTCCTCCCAATAGGCATTCTTATTTCTATTGGAACGGTAATAGCATCAATCACAGCAACAATTATCGTAACTCGATTATGCAAAAAAGAGCATCCATTAAGTAATGGACAAAATATATTAGCACTACTTATTATAGGACCAATCTCTTATTCGACTATCACTTCTTTGATTGGAGTAATAAGCTTGACGCTTAACGGTTCAATTTCTACAGAACAATTTTGGTACTCCTATAAAACTTGGTGGCTAGGTGATTCAATTGGTATAATTTTAATTACTCCTTTTATGTTATCCTGGTTTTTAAAAGATTCTTTAAATAAGAGTAATTTTAAATTCTTCGAATTAACGATCTATGGGCTGGCAACAATTTTATTGTGTTTTGGAGTATTTTTTCAATATCATGATTTAAAATACCTCATCTTACCCTTATTATTCTGGTCTGCCTATCGTTTTGGAATTCAAATCACAACACTCTTCATTATTATAATATCATTGTTTGCCATTACAACAACGGCTCAAGGAATTGGTCCATTTAATGAAGAGCACATTAACGATTCTATTCTGTTTTTGGACTTTTTTTTAAGTGTAATAACAATTTGCAGTCTTTTTTTAGCAGGAATTATTACTGAGCGAAAAAAAGCTGAAGATTTAATTAAAACAAGTGAAAAAAATCTTCGTGAAAATCAAATTTTACTTGAGTCTACCCTTGAAAGCCCTAAAAATGTTAGTATTTATTCCATAGGTCGAAATTATGAATACTTAAGCTTTAATAATCAGCATAGCCATAATATGAAAATCCTGTATGATATAGATATAAATTTGGGGATGAAATTACAGGATTGCATCACTAATAAAGACGACCTTGAAGAATCTATATCTGTTTTGAACAAGATTTTTTTAGGTGAACACATAACTACCATAACACATTTTGAAATCACCAACAGTTATTGGGAATTTATAATCAGTCCTATTGTAAACCAAAACAATGAGATTGTAGGTGCTACAATTATTTCGACAAATATCACTGAAAAGATAAAAGCTGATGAAGCTTTGATAAAAAGTGAAGAAAAATATCGAACCATATTTGAAAATATTCAGGATGTGATTTTTCAAACTGATCCAAATGGTATTTTTTGGAACATAAGTCCTTCTGTCAAAGAGATTACAGGTTATAGCCCAGAAGAACTGATAGGAAAACCAACAAATGTTCTACAAACTGATGAGGAGGAGCCCGATGCCGTTATTAAACTTATAAACGAACAATTTATCTTGAAAAATTTTGAAAAATTGCTCAAAACAAAATCAGGAAAACTAATTTGCATTTCCCTTAGTGCTAAAATGATTTTTGACGAAAATGGAATAACACATCATATAGACGGCATTGCACAGGACATTACACAAAGGAAGGAAAATGAAAAGGAAATCGCTAATCAAAACCAAAAATTACAAATTCAAAATAAAGAGTTAGAACAATTTGCCTATATCACTTCCCATGATTTACAGGAACCATTGATTACACTAAAATGTTTTTCAGAACTCATCAAAGCAGATTTTCCAAAAGATGCGAATGAAAACATCAATCAATACCTAGATTTCATTTTGGAATCTTCTGACAGGATGCAAAAACTAGTCAAAGGACTATTAGACTATTCCAGAATAGGAAGTCAAATAGAAATAAAAGAAATTGATAGTAATGAAATCGTAAATGATGCAATTTCAATTTTATCGGATGTCATTGAAAAATCTGAAACACAAATCACTATTGGAGATTTACCAAAAGTTCAAGGGCATTCTATCGAATTAATTCAGCTATTCCAAAATTTGATAGAAAATGCAATAAAATTTAGAAAAAAAGAGACTCCTTTAAACATCAATATCACTGCAAAAGAAGTTGAGGACAATTGGGAATTTGCAATTGAAGACAATGGTATAGGGATTGAAGAACACAATAAAGAAAAGGTTTTTGTCATTTTCAAACGTCTCAATAATCGGGATGAATATTCTGGAATAGGTATCGGTCTTGCTATTTGCAAAAAAATCATTGCTCTACATAGCGGTACAATTTGGCTTGAATCTACATTTGGTCAAGGCACAATCGTTTACTTTACTATACCGAAAACAAAAACAGTAACGTCTTATTTCTAACAAAGTTAAACAATAGCTATATATGAAAAAATTAAATTCTGTTTTGCTGGTCGATGACGATGCGGCTACCAATTTCATCAGCAAAATGCTAATCAAAAAAGCAGGAATAACAGATCATATCGAAACTGCCCTAAACGGTCGTCAAGCTTTAGATTATTTGACAAACTCCGGCAAATATGAAAAATCGGACGGCATCTTTCCTCAACCTATGCTAATTTTACTGGATATCAATATGCCTGTAATGGATGGATGGGAATTTACAGAAGCCTTTTCAAAATTGGATGAAAATCAAAAAGGAAAAATTATTATTGTAATGCTCACTAGCTCACTTAACCCTGATGACAAAGAAAAAGCTTCAAAATTCCCTGCTATTTCAGGTTTTCAAAACAAGGTTCTTACTACGGAAGGACTTACTTCCATTATGGCTACTTATTTCCCAGGATATAAAGATTAATTTTTATCATTAAATCATCCAAATTATTAATTTATAAAAACAGTTGGCATAAAAACTATGACCAATAACAATGTTTATTGTTCTATAAAACATTCTTTTTACAAAAAAAAATATTTTTCTTGTCTTTTGTTATATTTTTTATATATTTATCAGATAATCGGAAAAACAAATCGTTTTGTCGATTATTTAGAACCAATACAAATAAAATTGTTCGATAAAAGATAAAATATGACCCCCATTTTACTTCTTCAACTACGAAGCATTATTACTTCGCCATTAATTTCAATAT
Organism: Flavobacterium sp. P1_E4; assembly: GCF_056405915.1. NCBI lineage: Bacteria > Pseudomonadati > Bacteroidota > Flavobacteriia > Flavobacteriales > Flavobacteriaceae > Flavobacterium > Flavobacterium sp. P1_E4. The sequence continues at coordinate 41,842 of NZ_JBFUBE010000023.1, read as the reverse complement.
TTTGCAAAAAATTTGAAGAAAATGAAATATTATTGAGAAAATCTATTGATACCAGTATCTGCACCGTTCTTATTGGCCTCGAGAATATAATGGACAATACCATTTTATACGATAAAATCATTGATTCTATAACTTTTACCGAATTTTACAAAACCACAGAATTTGAAAATGGAAAAATTTCCTCTATAAACTACTCCTTTGAACAAGAAGGCTACACTCCCTTAAATTTGATTTTCTCCACAAAAAAAGGACGTATATCCGAAATGATATCAAATGAAGTAGGCATTAAAAGCGAAACAGCGGGGGCTATTCTAAATTTTGCAGTCATGCTGATATTATCTCATTTCGTAAATGAAAGACAAAAAACGGCAATTATCCAAAACGATTTAAATTCACAAAAAAAAGTAATACTAAACAATGTTCCAGAAGGTATTAGGGTACTTCTAGGATATTCAAATTTTGAATATCAAGATGCACATACCGATTCACATACATCTATAAAAACCAATACAAAACCTCATTTTTTAAATAAAATTTTCAAATTCTAAGCAGACAAGTTCATAAGTTTTTTTTAAATAAAAAATGGCAACAATCCTAAGACTGTTACCATTTTTCTCCTAACTAATTAAACCTATTTTAATATAAACTCTTGTGTAAGTCCTTCTATTTGAATTTTAAAAGTTCCTTTTTCGGAAATCCATTTCAAATCATTGTTTACAAATTGGAGGTCTTCTTGATTCAAAATAAAACTTACTGTTTTGCTTTCGCCTGAGGCAAGATTAATTTTTTCAAATCGCTTCAATGCTTTAACTTCTGGAGTTATACTTGCCACTTTATCCGAAAGATAGAGTAAAACAGATACTTTTCCACTTACTTTTCCTGTGTTTTTCACATCAACAGTAACTTTTAAATCATCTGAATTACTTATTTCTGTTTTATCAATTTTAAGATTTGAATATTCGAAAGTTGTATACGATAAACCTGTACCAAATTCAAATTGAGGTGAATAACTTTTTTCATATTTGGCGTCATTATTTTGCTCATCATCCCCTAAACTTTCTGTGTATTTGCGATTGTACTTTTCTAATGAATTAGGGTATCTAGGATAATTATACGGCAATCTTCCGCTAGGATTCACATCTCCATACAATATATCTACCATTGCTCTAGCACCTTCATTTCCTGGCAAATAGCACTGTACTACAGCACCCATGTTACCTTCAAAATCACTTATCAATCTTGGCCTTCCTTCATTCAAAACCAAAACAATTGGTATGTTCAATTTAGATAAAGCTAGAGCCAGTTTAGATTGCGAAGTGGTAATGTATAAATTACTAATATCTCCAGGCGTTTCAGTGTAATTTTTCTCACCGAGACATAGAATAATTTTAGACATGCCTTTGGCCATTTCAACTGCTTTTGCAATTTCTGCATCATCGAAGTTTGCTAAATCTGCTCCTGGAGTATATAACACATTTTCTTTGCCTATTTTATTTTGCAAAGCTTCCAGAATAGTCATTTTATCTGCTGCATAAGTATCTGAATTTTCTCCTTGCCAATTATATGACCAACCTCCATTCAAATTCTTCATACTATTAGCCGTAGGACCTGTTAGCAATACTTTTTCGTTTTTATTTAAAGGCAATATAGCATTGTTATTTTTTAACAAAGTGATTGACTCAGCTGCAGCATTGTATGCAGCTTCAACAAATTCTTGAGATCCAAACTTTGGATAATCTTTCAAGTTTGCAACAGTCGTTTGAAACAAATTCAATTCAAATTTCATTTTCAAAATTCTGGTTACCGCGTCATCAATTCTTGACATTGGAACTTCTCCTTTGTTCACTAAATCCAACAAATCAACATAAAAAGTATAATCTTCAGGAACCATACTCATGTCAATTCCAGCCATTACAGATAATTTCACTGCATCTCTATTATTTTCGGCTACTTTATGTCTGGTGTATAGATAAATAATATCTTTCCAATCTGACACTACAACCCCTTGAAAACCTAATTCTTTTTTCAAGACATCAGTAATTAAGTATTTGCTGGCATGAACAGGAGTCCCATTAATTTCACCCGAACTCACCATTACACTTTTGGCACCCGCTTTAATAGCTGCTTGGTAAATGGTCAGATCAAATTGTCTCAAAACTCGCTCTGGTATAATACTTGGAGTTCTGTCTTTTCCAGTTGTCGTGCTTCCATATCCTATATAATGTTTCATACAGGAAGCCACATTATATTTTGAACCTACATCATTCCCTTCAAAACCTTTTACCATCGCTTCGCCCATGCGACTTGATAAATACACATCTTCTCCAAAAGACTCCCACATTCTTGACCAAGCTGGATTTCTGGGCAAATCCAAATCTGGTGAGAAAACCCAGGGAATAGAAGAAGCTCTAGTTTCATAGGCCGATATTTCGGCTCCCTTTTTTACAATATCAGTATTGAATGTCGCTGCCATTCCTATTTGTTGTGGAAACAATGTAGCACCAGCAGTATAACTCGACCCGTGAATAGCATCTATTCCATACAATACAGGTACTTTTAATCTTGATTTATTGGCTTCATTGCTAATTGCCGTAATTACTTCATTCCATTTTTTAATAGTAGGTGCTCCTGGATTTGGCACATTTAAAATAGAACCAACATGATATTTTTGAATAGCTTCATTTAATTTTGCCATATCAAATTCTCCTGGTTTCCCTTTTGCTTCCAAAGAAGTAACAGTAATTTGTGTCATTTGCCCAATTTTTTCTTCGGTAGTCATTTTAGAAAGCAATTCTGCTACTTTCTTATCTAACTCAGGATTGGTGTTTTGACTTCTAACCCCATAAGCCAGAAAACTGAAGATTAGCAGTAGTGCAATTTTTAATTTCATTTTTTTATAATTTATCTTTTAAACTTAGATTTTTTAATAATTAACTAATTATTAATGAATTTTAAAAGTAATTATATTTATTAAAGAACTAGTTTTTAAGAAACTAATTTGGTTGTTTTTCATAGGTTTAACGTTTTCGTAATTCCATAATTAGGCCATAACTTCAAAACTTTTCTTTTACTTTCAAAGCTTTCCAAAAAAAATCCCATTTCACTTTTTTAGCGAAATGGGATTCTTTTAAATAGTGAAAACATCTTCAATTACTATCCATGATAAACTCTTGAAGCAACAATTTTATTTTCTTTTACCACAAGAACTTCAGCTACTAGCATATCTTCTTCACCCTCAACAGTGCGTATGTATTCCATAAAAACACGGTCTGCATTCGCCGTTAGAGAAGTTACTTTATAGTGTAGACTTGGCAAACGATCAAAAGCATCTTGCCACCAAGTTCTTAAAGCATCTTTTCCAGTTACCAACCCTTGCGTTTCAGGTTTACGAATTTTTAATTTCGGACTAAAATGCTCCGCTTCATCATCATAAAGGGATAATAATTGTTCCAAGTTATGATTGTTAAATGCTTCGAACCATTTAAAAGCAATGGATTGCAATTTTTCTGCTGTCATTTTGTTTGTTTTAAATTAAAAAATCCCTTTACATTTTGATATGAAAGGGATTGCGAAGTTATTTTCTAAAAAATTATACGTTCTTCAAATTAATAATTTCTTGTTCTGTTAGTAATCTCCAATTTCCTCTTGGTAAATTTTTCTTGGTCAAACCAGCAAAAGCTACGCGGTCAATTCTAAGTACGTCATAACTGAAATGTTCAAAAATAGAACGTACTACTTTTACGTTTGCAGATCTTAATTGAAGTCCTATTTCACTTTTGGCTTCACCTTCAATATAACTTACATCTTCAACATAAACACGGTGACCATCAAGAACAAGTCCTTTATTTATTTTCTCTAAATCTTCAAATTTTAAATTTTTATCTAAAGAAACTTGATAGATTTTGGATGATTTTTGATTCGGCAAAGTAAATTTACGAATCATATCGGTATCATTGGTAAACAACAAAAGTCCAGTCGTATTTTTATCCATTCTACCTATTGCACCAATTTTAGCATTGGTAGAACCTTTCACCAATTCCAACACATTACGATATTCTTGGCCTTCGTCAAGTGCAGTGGTGAAATTTTTAGGCTTATTCAATAAGATGTACACTTTTTTCTCTGGAGTTAAAACTACACCATCAAAATTAACTACATCTCCTGGTTTTACCATATAACCCATTTCGGTAACGGGAATACCGTTTACTTTTACATTTCCTGATTGAATGTAAATATCAGCATCACGTCTAGAACAAGTCCCTGAGTTTGAGATGTATTTATTCAAACGAATTTCATCTTTTACTTTAGGTCTTTTAGGCGCTTGATTAGGTTTTTTCTCTACTTTATCAGTAGTATCGGCAACTTTTACAATTGTTTTAACTTTTTTTGGCCCTTGTGCCCTTTTTTGCATCGCAGGTTTTGGCTTATTGGAACTTGGTCTAGAGCTTGTTGGTCTAGCACCACTTCTTTTATTATTGCCTTCCTTATTGTTCATAATATTCTATAATTTGCTGCAAAGATACTATTTATATCATTGGGAAACGATTTTTGGTAATTAGAAAAAGCTAACTACTTAATTAAATGAATGTTGTCATTCTAAAGATTTATTAAAAACATTACCCTAAACAGAGTAACATTAAATAGTCATCAATATTTTTTTCCCGTTCCACAAAACGCTAGGATTAATCAAAACTATACAAAATACACCCGCTACAATTAGAAATTTCAAAACATTGTGAAGTAAAACATATTGTTCTTTGGTTTCCCATTTCCACAAATACACCAAGAAAAAAATCATAATTATAAACCCGAAATAAAAGTAAATATCCATATAACCAACGTCATACACATTGATTAAAAAATAAACAGGTATAATGGTCAATAGCGCCAATCCTGTGATTATTTTTTTGGACACTTTTTCCCCATAAATAATAGGAATCGTTTTATAATCATTAGCCAAATCGCCTTTTAAATTTTCTAAATCCTTAATCATTTCCCGAATCAGAATTAATAGAAATAAAAAGGCTCCATGCGAAAATATAACAGCAAGTTTGCCACTATTACTTTCAATTTCATACAATGGCATTTTTAAATAATAATATAATAGAATTCCAAAAAAAGGTAAAACCGCTAATAAAGCAGCCATCAAATTCCCTATTAAAGGATACTTTTTAATTTTATGGGAATAAAACCAAATCAAGAAGATATAAGTCGAAAAAAACAAAACAGCTCTAAATGAAACAAAAAAAGCTATTAAAGCCACGAAAAAATTAAGGCTAAAATAGACTTGAAGTTTGGTTTTTTGGCTCACCAAACGATCCAGTTGAGATTTATTCGGTTTGTTGATTAAATCCTTCTTACTGTCGTAAAAACTATTGATAATATAACCAGAAGCAATTGTCAAACTAGACGCCAATACAATTATAAAGAGCTGAAAGTCCAACAATATTGACAAAGCTCTTTTCTCGGGAGCTAATATAAAAATAGCAGATAAATATTGGGCCAAAGCTATAACAGGAATGTTATAACCTCTAACTACAGAGAACAAACTCACAATCTTTAATACAAATAGTTTATGCTGCCTGCTTAACATGGAGTTTGTTTAGAGTTTATAAGTAGCGTTTATTAAATTGATTCGTTTTCTTCCGAAAAAGCATTTAAAATTTGGATGTCAGGAACCGCTTTTTCTTTTTATATGAAGAAAATTTCTTAATGGCGGTTTCAAATAAAAAATTAAAATTGATAAACAACTTCCAATTTAAAATCTTTCAAAGACTCTTTTGCTCTTTCTAAATCTTGCGTAAATCCTAAGATATAACCACCACCGCCTGAACCACAGAGTTTCAGATAATAATCATTTGAATCTATTCCTTTTTGCCAGATACTATGAAACTGTTCTGGAATCATCGGTTTGAAATTATTCAGAACAACTTTTGATAATTTTTTGGTATTTTCAAATAATGACTTCATATCTCCACCCAAAAAATTCTCTACACAAGCATCGGTATATTTTACAAATTGGTTTTTCAACATCGTACGGAAGCCTTTGTCTTTTAGGTTTTCCATAAAAATATTAACCATTGGGGCTGTTTCACCCACTATTCCAGAATCTAGTAAAAACACAGCTCCTTTACCGTCAAAACTTTGGGTCGGAATTCCAGTCGCTTCAATATTATCTTTTGAATTTATTAAAATTGGAATACTCAAATAACTGTTCAATGGATCAAGTCCTGAACTTTTTCCGTGGAAAAAGCTTTCCATTTGAGAAAAAATAGTTTTAAGAGTCAATAATTTTTCACGTGTCAAATTCTCTAAAACTGTAATTTTATGTTGTGCATATTTATCATAAATAGCAGCTACCAAAGCGCCACTACTACCTACTCCATATCCTTGTGGAATACTGGAATCAAAATACATTCCTGTTTGAACATCATTATTTAAAGTCTCTAAATCAAAGGTCACCAAATCGGGTTGCTCCTTTTGTAATTCTTCCAAATAAGTTACAAATCGTTTCAAATGACCATTTGATCGTATTGCTTCGTCTGAAGGATTAGCATCTTTCTTCAAAGCTCCATTGTAAAAATTATAAGGAATTGACAATCCTTTGGAGTCGCGAATAATTCCGTATTCTCCAAAGAGTAATATTTTTGAGTAAAATAAAGGTCCTTTCATGTGTATTTTTTAAATTATCAATTTGGGGTTGGCAATTATATTGTTTATTTTAAAAATCGACTACATCTCCACGATTTTCATTTTGTATCCCGATGTTTATTTCTTCCTGCTGTTCAGGCGTTAATTCCTCCCAAACCTCTTTTTCTTTGTCTTCAAAAACGGCTCTAATTTTCTTTAGAAGATTAACATCCTTTGTCTTTATTATCTTCTTGATTAATTTTAATTTTTCCGCATTCAAGTCCATAATTATAATCAATTAAGAACTAAAGATACAAAAAAAAAAAGCATTAACTTAATAAAGCACCATTTCCAATTTCGTCGCAAAGGTACTGACCATTTTGGCAATACCCAACTAATTCTGATTTAATAAATTGCAACACTTTTTCTTTGACATCATTTGGATACAACACATGCACATTGGCACCAGCATCCAAGGTAAAACAAACCGGGATTTTAGTTTCATTTCTAAACTTCCAAATTGCATTAATAATCTGCAAAGTATTTGGTTTCATCAAAATGAAATATGGCAAAGATGTCATCATCATAGCATGCAAAGTCAAAGCCTCGCTTTCAACAATTCTGATAAATTCTTCAAAATTTCCATTTTCAAAAACAGGAATCAGTTTATCTAAACTTTCATGTGCTTGAGCAAATCGCCTTTCGGCAAATGGGTGGTCATGCATCAAATCATGACCTACAGTGCTCGATACTTGCTTCTCTCCTTTATCAACCAATAAAATTGTGTCTTGTAAATTTTTAAAAACAGGGTGGATTTTATACGGATATTCAACACCAAACAAATCCGTGCTCCCTTTTATGTTCGCTTGATTTCCCCAAACTACTACTTGTCCTTTTACACTTCTACAAGCACTTCCAGAACCTAATCGCGCCAAAAAAGAAGCCTTACTATAGAAATAATCTTCTGTCATAGCTGGATTTAATGCTTTTTCCAAACTCATGAAATTCATTGCCAAAGCTGCCATTCCAGATGCCGATGAAGCAATTCCGGAACTATGGGGAAAAGTATTTTCGGTGTCAATCGTAAAATGATACTCTTTTAGAAACGGCAAGTATATTTCTACACGTTCAAAGAATTTTTGAATTTTTGGTTTGAAGTCTTCTTTGGGTTTTCCTTCAAATAATAAATCAAAAGAAAAATTGCCGTCATTTTGTTTTTTAGCGAAAGCCAAAGTAGTGATCGTTTTACAATTATTCAACGTAAAACTAACGGATGGATTAGCTGGAATCTGCTTGTCTTTTTTTCCCCAATATTTCACCAAAGCAATGTTACTTGGTGCACTCCAAGAAAAAGTTCCCTGGTCTATTGAATGGTTATATTTTGATGGGATAAAATCGTCAGTTTCAAACATAAATAGTAATTTTCGGCAAAGATACTTTTTTTGCTGAAATCGTTTATTCCTTTATTTGATAATCCTTCGAAAGTTTTAAGTAATTTTGGCTCCTCTAAAACAAAAGGAATGAATAAGATTACCCGAATATTATCTATTGTTGTTACTTGCCTAGTTGTGGGTTATTTTTCTGGAATAGTCACCCGTTCATCTGTAACAACCTGGTATCCAACATTAATAAAGCCGAGCTTCAATCCACCCAATTGGGTTTTTGCCCCAGTTTGGAGCATGCTTTATATTATGATGGGAATCGCAGCGGGACTAGTTTGGAACAGAATTGATTTTGAAAAAGAAACCGTTAAAAAAGCATTGCAATTTTTCGCAATCCAATTGGCATTAAATGCTTTGTGGTCTTATTTGTTTTTTGGTCTAAAAAATCCAATGTTAGCCGGTTTGGAAATAATTATCTTATGGCTGATGGTTTATGAAACCTATCTTCAATTTGCCAAAATCAACAAGATTTCGGGTTATTTATTTATCCCTTATTTGCTTTGGATTGGTTTTGCGGCAGTTTTGAACGGAAGTATTTGGTGGTTGAATAAATAATGGGGACTGGTCAGTTTTTCAACTTTTGAAATTCAATATTTTTAGCTGATAAAAAATCCATCATACTGAGTATATTATGATGTTCAATTAGTTTCTTCGATTTAGGATCTGCATCACAAAACTGTAGAAAAAGATCAATTTGATCTGGTTTTAATTTTAAATTTTCCGTAAAGAATTTTTGATCGCAGGTATTTTTTGCCAATGTAGCAAATTCAATTTCCGACAGAACATCTTTTTCTGGCTCTTTTTCTTTTCTGAATAAATCTAAAAGCTTTTTGCCAATTGTAACAAAATTTAACCCATTAACAAACGTACCTTGTCTCATAGCTTGAAATCCTTCTCTATTGTCAAATTTTTCTGTAGCATAACCATCTCGTTTACTTTGCTCGTATTTTTTGTCATGACTAAGTTTTATGCTATGTGTTTTTTCAACTACAACCTCGTCTAACTCTTCGGGTCTTTTTATCATTACAACTTGCAAATTGTTCTGTCCAATCTCTTCTTTAGTTACTTTCAGCCTTTTTAAATAATAATTTTTAGCATAAAAAAGCAGACTATCATTAGCTTCAACAGTAATTAAAAATTCCCCTTTATCGTTCGTTTTGGTGCTTTTTTGAGAAGTTTTATTGATGACATCCACGTTCTGCAATAAGAAATTCTCTGAAGAAACTATTCCTTTAAGAAATTTTTCGGTTTGTGAAAAACTAAATTGATATGCAAATAAGGACAATATTAAAAGTAACTTTACTTTCATAAGTAAGAATTTTTTGAAAGTAAATATATTCTAATACTCCCAAAGAAAAACTTATAGGTGATGTAAATTTTTGTTAATTAATTCTTTGCCTATATAGCATTCGCTACAATAAAGCCGCTAGTCCAGGCATTTTGAAAATTAAATCCACCTGTAATAGCATCGATATTCACGATTTCACCTGCGAAATAAAGATTTTCATTTAGCTTACTCTCCATAGTTTTGAAGTTGATTTCTTTTAAATCGATTCCGCCTGCAGTTACAAACTCTTCCTTAAAAGTGCTTTTCCCATTAACTTGAAAAGTACTGTTTCTCAATTGATTTACTAAGTTTTGCAATTGTATTTTGGACAAATCGGCCCATTTGGTTTCGACTTCAATATTTGATGCTAAAACTAAACTTTCCCAAAGACGATTCGGAAAGTCGAACGGTGATTTTTTGGAAACCGCTTTTTTCGCATGTTCTTGTTTTAGTGTTTTTAAAATTTTCTCAGCATCTTCGGCATCAACATCGTTTAGCCAATTCACGTTAATGGTAAACTGATAATTTTTATCGAATAATATCCGCGCACCCCAAGCTGATAATTTCAAGATTGCAGGTCCACTCATTCCCCAATGTGTGATTAACAAAGGGCCGGTAGAAACCAATTTGGTATCTTTTACCTTTACGGTAACTTGAGCCGCTACGCCAGGCAATTCTTTGATTCGGTGATCTTTTATATTGAAAGTAAATAAAGATGGAACTGGACTCACAATTGCATGACCTTGTTGTTGAAGCATCTCCCAAATTTTGGGATTGCTTCCTGTCGCAAGAACCAATTTCTCGGCGATAAAATTTTCATGTTGCGTTTCTACTTTCCAAAAATTGTCTTTTTTGAAAATGGACTGAACACTTTGACCTGTTAGTACCGAAATCCCGAGCTTTTGAGTTGCTTTCACAAAACAATCAATAATAGTTTGTGAAGAATTCGAAACTGGAAACATTCTCCCATCCTCTTCAATTTTCAACTCCACTCCATGCTTTTCAAACCATTCTATCGTATCACCCGAACAAAATTGATGAAAAGGACCACGTAATTCTTTTTCGCCACGTGGGTAAAATTTCACCAATTCATTAGGCTCAAAACAGGCATGGGTCACATTACAACGCCCTCCTCCAGAAACACGGACTTTTCCTAACACTTCGGCTCCTCTTTCGAGAATGGCTACTTTAGTTTTTGGATTTTTTTCTACGATATTGATGGCCGTAAAAAAACCGGCAGCTCCACCGCCAACAACGAGTATGTCAAAATTTTGATTCATGGTTTTGCAAAGAAATAGATTGGAATGAGTTTATCATTTGTTGCATTCGTTTAAAGGCAAAACAACAAATAATTTAGAATGCAAATGTAAGCATTCGTTTTTTAAAGAATAAGTGTTCTAACTTCTTTAAAGCAAATCCAGAAAATCTGTGATTATACCATCCACTTTGAATGATTTCATTCTTTCGATAGCCTCAATTTCATTTACTGTCCAAGGAAAAACCTGAATCCCTTTCTCCTGGATTTTAGCGGTATATTCATTCGTCAATAATTGAAAATCGGGATGTAAAGCTTCTGCCTTCATGAATTGGGCGAAAAAAATGGCTAGATCCAAATCGGTTTCTGTTAAGACTCCAATTCGGATATTTTCGTTTAAAAAACGAACTTGCTGAAGTGCATTCCAGTCAAAACTGGATACAAGAAAATGAGTGTGATTCCAATTTTTTTCTGAAATATAATGTTCTATTAATTGAACCACTTTCTCGGCAGTACCTTGGTCTTTCAATTCAATATTTACAAAACACCTTTGATTTACCAAATCCAAAACCTCTTCCAATGTTGGAATCGCATGTTTCTCATTGATTTTAAAGGACTTTAGCTCCTGCAATGCCAATTGATTCACAACTCCCTTTCCGTTCGTAGTTCTATCTATAGTTTCGTCGTGGATTACGATCAAATGACCGTCTAAGCTAAGATGTACATCCAATTCGATTCCGTCTGCTCCCATTTCTATTGCTTTTTCAAACGAAACCAAGGTGTTTTCAGGCTCATATCCTTTGGCACCGCGATGTCCTATTTTAAGAATTTTGTCCATAGTTATACAAATATAAAAAACCTCCAGCTAAAGCTGGAGGCAATTAAAAAATCTTGTGTTGTGTTCGATAATTGTTTTTTTTCTTTTTAAAATCATTACAAAAAAGCAAAATCTTTCCCTTTAGCCCCGATTACTTCACTATACTTTTATTTTTATAGGAGTTCAGTGAACTTCGTTTGAAGTGAAAATCCTCTCTCGTTTTTTCTGCGAGAGAGATTGTAACGAAAAGCGAGATCTATGTTTACAAAAAAGCAAAATCATTCTGCTCTAAAATTTATTTCTTTAATTCCAACAGAACGATATCAAACTCACTGTCAACAGTAACTTTTCCATTCAAAACACTTGCCATTTTACCGGAATAAGCATCCCTAACTTTGGTTCCTTCCTTGAAGGCAGAATCTACAGGGATTTCTTTTTTACCTGTAACCAAATCCAATCCGATTACGACTGTATCTGAATATTTTCCTTTGATGAAAGTTCTGGAACACACATACGGTTTAGTCGAAATTTCGGCATTCACACCAGCTCCAACCGATGGATGGTTTCTTCTGAACTGACCTAGTTTTTGCCAATGTAACAGTACTTTTTGAGTTTCGACATTTGTATTTACAGCATTCCAATTCATCATTGAACGCAATGTTGCATCGCCTTGAGTTCCTTCTACAACAAGGGAACGAGCCGATTCATCACCGTAATATACTTGTGAAATACCAGGAGTCAATAACAGTTTTGTTCCGCTTTCGATACTTTTGGTACGCTTGGCATCAAATGGACCACCGTCATCATGAGAAGACAAATAATTCAAAACACTGTTCCCTTTCAATTGACCGTTCAGCAAAACAGAATACTTTGAAAATAAGCTAACATAGTCTTTTTGAGCATCACTTTTGAATTCAAAATTAATCATCGCTGTAAAACCATTCTCGTAATAATTCACTTTTTTATCGCCAAAATCGAATAACTTTCCGTTACTGATATTGTAATTATAAACTTCTGCAATTGTATAAAAAGTATTGTTATCCAAAACTTTGGTTGGATTGTTTTTTTTCCAATTGGCAAATGAATAATCACATTGCGTTTTGAAATCGGCCCAAACACTTTCGTCTGTATGTTTAACGGTATCGGCTCTGTATCCATCGATTCCAAACTCGGTAATATAATCTGTCAACCATTTTATGATATAATATCTTGGAGTTCTTGGATAGCCTGTTCTTTTAAAAAAAGCATCCAATGAAGCCACTTCTTTATCATATCTTCCTTCGGCTTTCCATTTTTCGACCAAAAAAGGAGGTAATGCCACTTCTTCTTTACTTTCCGTTTTTACATCAGGTAAATTGGCAACTAATGTACATGCAGTTGTATTCTCAAAATTATTGTATTGACATTTAGGTCCTGTGCGAACCCAGCCTTCCGGCCAAACCGTATCTACGTCGGTAACTGGTCCCGTATGGTTGATTACACCATCAAGCATAATACGAATTCCTTTGGCATGCGCTTTTTTAACCAATTCGACTAAATCTTTTTTGGTTCCAAAGTTCGGGTCCAATGCCGTCCAGTCTCTTGCCCAATAACCATGAAATCCATAGCTCAAGCCCGTTCCTTCATCTACTCCATCGTGAATTTGCTCAACAACAGGAGTAAACCAAATCACATTGATTCCTAGTTTTGTAAAATAACCTTCGTCTATTTTTTGAATAATTCCTTTGAGATCACCACCTTCAAAACCACGAAGTTTTCCGGGAGTTTTGGTTCTGCCAAAATTTATGTCATTAGATTTATCTGCATTATTAAAACGGTCTGTCAGCAAAAAATACAGATTGGCGCCTTCCCAAACAAAGGGTGTTTTTTCTGTTTTCATTTTCGAATCCTTTTTTGCTTGTGCAGAAACAAAGGTTGTTGCCAATAAAACAAACAGCAATACTATTACTTTTCTATTTATCATAATTGAATTTTAATTTCGTTATCTAATCCTTTTTTCAATACTACAGGAATCTCAAGCGTATTGTCATTAATTTTAAAATCAACATTTGCACCATTAATGTTAATTTTAGTCGGTCTTACACTGATATTGTGAACCAATAAAGCAATGTTTTTATCTGCGCTGGCAAACGATTTCCCAACAGTAGTATTCATTTTTAGCGTAATTTCTTTAGGGGTAACATTACTTGAAAAATTCAATATTTCGTAAGCCCCTTTTTCGAAATCATTAGGTGTTACTCCATCATCATTGTATAATTTTCCAGTACTTGAAGTTACTTTTTCATCAAAATAAAAATGCAAATCAAAATTAGCTAACGAATATTTTGTTGTGTTTTGAATTGTTTTAATCATGGGAATAAAAGCACCTCCACGAACAAAAACCGGGATATTTTCTGCCGAAACCGCTATACTCTCCGTAGCTCCTGCCTCATGTTTCACATCGGTATAAAAATCATACCAATTGTTACTTTTCGGGAAATAGACAGTCGTGTTCGTAACTCCTGCTTTGGTAATTGGAGTCACTAAAAAATCATTCCCCCACAAATAGGAATCACAAGAATTCAGTAACTTTTCGTTTGTAGGTTCTTCAAAAAACAAGGGACGCATCAATGGCAATCCTGTGTTATTATTTTCAAAAGCCAATGTGTAATTATACGGTAACATTTGGTAGCGTAGTTCTATTTGTTTTTTGGCTTTTGCCTTAGTCACAATGTCTTTATTCACTGGTTCTGAAGGCACGTCTTCCTGTGCATGTGGGCGATAAACAGGCTGAAAAACACCATACTGCAACCAACGAATGTACAATTCATTATCAAAATAATCTCCTGCAAATCCTCCTAAATCCGAGTGCATATAGCCCATTCCCTGCATTCCCATTTGCAATGCAATTTCGGGTTGCGATTGTAAGCCTTCCCAAGAACGGCTCACATCACCAGACCATGGAATCATACCGTAACTTTGCGACCCCGAATATCCGGCGCGCATTAGAATAAAAGGACGCACATTTGGAAAGTCATTTTTATAACCTTCGTGAATCATTTTTGCCCAAGAGTGTCCATAAATATTATGCACTTCATCAGCTTTTCCTTGTGCCGTAAATGCTGCTGATGGGAATACTTCGGGTTCTCCCAAATCTCCCCACCAACCACCAACTCCTTGGTTGATTAAATCTTTGTAAATGTTCCAAAACCAAGTTCTTCCCTCGGGTTTAAAAACATCTACAAGTCCTGTATTTCCAAAATAAAAATCATATTTAAATGGATTTCCAGCATTGTCTGTGGCCAATACTTTTTTATCAACTGCTTCTTGCCATTTGCTTGAAGTGGTTAGAATAAAAGGCTCCGTAATCAAAACTGTTTTAACTCCTTTGCTGTTCAAATCAGTTATCATTTTCTTTGGATCGGAGAAATTATCTTTGTCCCAATCCAAGTTGCCCATTGTTCCTTGAACTGTTTTACCAAACCAATACAAATCAAGAATTATTGCATCTACAGGGATTTCGTCTTTCAAATATTTGTCGATAGTTTTGGCTACTTCTTCTTGGGAATGATATCCAAATCGACTTGAAAAATTACCCAAAGCCCAGCGAGGAACAAGAGGTTGTCTTCCAGTCAATGCTGTGTAATTCGAAGTCAAATCAGTCCAAGTATCACCGGCAATTACCTGATAGGTTTTTCTGCCCGAGATGGTTTCATAAACTAATGTGTTATCTTTTTTACTGTCCAAATCCAACCAACCAATGGCACCGTTATCAAAATGAACTGCATAAATTTTGGATGACATTACCAGCGGAATTGAGAAATTCATCTTTTTCGAATGCGTTCCATATCCATAATCTGCTTGGTTATACAATTCCAAACGATTCCCGCGACGGTTCATGCCTAATGCCCGAGCCCCTGCACCGTAAAGCGCTTCAGTTCCATCCAAATTAAACTCTAAAGTTTCTTTAGGTTGTTCTTTGCTGGAATTCTCTCTCTTTACATATCCGTTTTTCTCAGAAATCAATGGCTTATTTTTGTACAAATAGCTGATCTGAAATGGCTTTTTTTGAACAGAAACATTAATTCCATTAGAAGAATACACTAACTCGTTTTGTGTTTGCTTTAATTTAAAAACTGTTTTCTCAGGAGTTAAAACAACTGCATGTGAATTGGAATTCAAATTTTCACCAGAAGGCAAAAAAGTAGTTTCAATTATTTTATCTGAATAGGGTTTAATAAAATACTGTCCATCAGATGTTTTAATCTCCAAAGTATTTTTGACCAATTTATAACTTTCAAATTTCCTGTTTGCGTTTTGCGCAAAAGAAAAACTTGAAATTAAAAGAAATAGAACTATTTTTTTCATAGCTATTTTATTTTTTTAAACCATTAAGATATTAAGGTTATTAAGCTTTGTCTGTAATTTGATTAAAAATGAATGGCAAAGCTTTTCTAAATGAACCTTAATCTCTTAATGGTTAATTTATTTTAAATTTTACTTCAATTCCAAAAGCAGAACCGATTTTCCTTCGATGGAAATATCATTTTTCAAATCAATAGCCTTTCCGGAAAGCACGTCATTCCCAGTTTTATAATTGGTAATACTTTCTTGAAAACGACCGGTTGAAAAATTTTTAGATTCTTTATTGTTATTGATGACTACCATAACCGATTTTGAATCGGTATATCTGAAATATACATACACATTATTTTCTGGAATATAATGCTTCATTTTTCCAAAATGCACGGCATCATTCGATTTTCTCCAATTGAACAATTGAGCTGAAAAGTCAAAAAATTGTTGTTGTTCAGTAGTTCTACCTGCTTTTGCGAAAGCATTATTACTGTCTCCAGCCCATCCTCCAGGAAAATCCTGTCTAATTGCAGCATCACCATCTTTGTCTTTACTTCCTGCCATTCCAATCTCAGAGCCATAATAAATCTGTGGAATTCCGCGAACTGTTGCCAACAAAGTCATCGCCATTTTATATTTTGATAGATCTTTTTGGTAAATTTCATTGAAACGATTCGTATCATGATTTTCAACAAAAGTCATAATACTATTGATATTTGGATATAAAAAGTCATTGGTGAAATTCTCGTAAACATTTACCATTCCTTCATTCCACTTACCGTTATCTTCATTAAATACTTTGGCTAGAGTTTCAGTAAATGTAAAATCCATAACGGACGGCAAATACGAATTATAGTTTTGTATAGCCGCAATTTTACTGTCTTTTTGCCAATATGCCATTTGCGCCTGATCATGCATCCAAACTTCCCCAACGATATTAAAATTTGGATATTCATCGGTTATTGCTTTTGTCCATTCAGCGATTCCTTTTTTATCGCAATAAGAATAAGTATCTACACGAAAACCATCTAAATCTGCGTATTCAATCCACCAAATGGCGTTTTGTTTTAAATAAGTATTCACCAACGGATTGGACTGATTCAAATCAGGCATTGATTTTACAAACCAACCGTCCATACACGTTTTTGCATCAATTTGGGATGCATTTGTGTCAAACTGAGTGGTCATTCTGTAATTGGTTTGTGTGAAATTCGGAAATTGATGAAACCATTCTTGAGAAGGCAAATCCTTCATCATCCAATGTTCGGCACCCCAATGGTTAGTCACGTAATCCATAATTAGTTTCATGTCACGTTTGTGCAATTCGGTCGAAAGTTTTACATATTCTTCATTTGTTCCAAAACGAGGGTCAATTTTATAAACATCCGATTGTCCGTAGGTATGATATGAATAGGCTTTGTCATTATCTTCACAAAGTGGTGTTGGCCAAAGTGCTGTAGCTCCCAATTCTTTTATATAATCCAAATGTTGGATCATACCAGCGATATCTCCACCGTGTCTCCCGCCAGGAAGTGATCTGTCTCCTTTTTCAGTAACTGATTTGTCGCTGTCATTTTTAGGATTTCCATTAGCAAAACGGTCGGACATCACTAGATAAATCAAATCGGATGCATCGTAACTTTTTCTTGAGGCAGAATTTTCTCTTCTTTGTTTTAAACTGTATTTTTTGGTAAGAGCTACTTTTTTATTTTTGGAAAATGAAAAAATAAAATCTTGCGCTGTCACATTTTTAGTATCAATTGTAACAAATAGATAATTTGGGTTTTCGGTCTTTTTGACATCTTTAATGACAATATTATTGGATACCGTCACTTCATTTTCTGCAATATTTTTGCCGTAAAACATAATCTGCAATTCCGGATTGTACATTCCTGCATACCAAAAAGGAGGCTCAACTCTGTCAATTTGTGCGAAAATTGATGTTGAGATAAAAAATAATAGAATGATTATTTTCTTCATAAATGTGAAAATTGATTTTATTAGAATTATTATTAGCAACCAACAGCTCACTAATAACCTATGTTCAATTGTATTTTTAAATAATAGCCAAAAATCACTATATCTCCTTTTAGCCCTGATCGCAGTGAAAATCCTCTCTCGTTTTTCTACGAGAGAGATTGCAGCGGAGAGCAGGAATCATATAACCAAAAATACCTGATATTACCGCTCCTAAAAATTAATCGAATTCCGATTTATAGCTAAAAGTTAGTGATATGTCTATAATTAAAACCCTTTCGAAGTAAAACTTGGAAAGGGTTTGTTATTGATTTATTTTTAGATTTTTGGCTGAACCAAAACTGCTGTGCCGTTTACATAAACAGTTAACTCTTTGTTTCCTTCAAGGGATAATTTGGTTTCCTTATGATCTACCGCAATTTTCAAAATTTGGTTTCTGAAATTAATTTTAAAAGAATAGCCTCCCCATTCTTTTGGAATTTTTGGAGAGAAATGAAGTGCATCATTTTTTACTCTCATTCCACCAAATCCTTCAACGATACTCATCCAAGTTCCAGCCATAGATGTAATGTGACAACCTTCTTCAACCTCTTTGTTATAATCGTCAAGATCCAAACGAGAAGTTCTTAAATAAAAGGCATACGCCATATCCATTTTGTCTAACAAAGCAGCTTGAATTGAGTGTACACAAGGAGAAAGTGAACTTTCATGTACCGTAAATGATTCGTAGAAATCAAAATTACGTTCCAATTCATCTTTAGCAAAATGATCTTCAAAGAAGTAAAAACACTGCAATACATCGGCTTGTTTGATATAAGGCGAACGTAAAACACGATCCCAAGACCATTTTTGGTTGATTGGTCTTTGTGAACGGTCTAAATCTTTTACTCTAACTAAATCTTTGTCCAAGAAACCATCTTGTTGCAAGTAAATCCCCATTTCTTCTGATCTTGGGAAATACATATTACCTGCTACTTTATTCCATTCTTGCAATTCAGTTTCAGAAAGTTTTACTTTTTCCATAATACGTTTATGGTCTGAAGGATATTCCAATGAAACTTTTTGAATTTGCTCATAAGCATAATCAATACACCATTTAGCAATATAATTGGTATAGAAATTATTGTTGATGTTGTTTTCGTATTCGTTTGGCCCAGTTACTCCTAAAATCATATATTGATTTTTGTTTTTAGAGAATGAAGCTCTTTGGTGCCAAAAACGGGCAATACCAATTAAAACTTCCAATCCTTTTTCTGGAATATAAGAGTAATCGCCAGTAAAACGGTGGTAATTATAAATAGCAAAAGCTATGGCACCATTTCTATGGATTTCTTCGTGGGTGATTTCCCATTCGTTATGACATTCTTCACCATTCATAGTAACCATAGGATACAAAGCTGCTCCATTTTTGAAACCCAAATTTACTTCGGCATTTTCAATAGCTTTGTCCAATTGATTGTAACGATATGTCAATAAATTACGCGCAACTTGTTGGTCTTTTGTCGCCATATAAAATGGAATACAATACGCCTCAGTATCCCAATAAGTTGATCCACCGTATTTTTCTCCAGTGAATCCTTTTGGTCCAATATTCAAACGAGAATCTTTTCCTAAGTAGGTTTGATTCAATTGGAAAATATTAAAACGAATTCCTTGTTGTGCTTTTACATCTCCTTCAATAGTGATGTCTGACATTTCCCAAATTTTAGCCCAAGCATCAATTTGATCTTGTAATAATTGATCGTATCCTTTTGCTAAAGCAGCTTGAATAACATTTTCAGCTGCCGAAATTGTATCGGTATGATTTAATGAAACAGTATACCCTCCAATTTTTTGGATTGCTGATTTTTCTCCTTTTGCAACAATAACATCATAGTAAAATAAAATTTTATCCGCTATTGTATCTACAGAAGTTGGAGACATATTTTGTTTTTCCCCTCTTGCCCAAATGGTGTTTTGCATGAAGGTTGTTACTTTAAAATGCGTTTTAAAAGTTTGAGCTGTAACAAAAGCTTCATTCCCTGATTTTTTAACGTCTAATGGTTCCCAGAATTTTTCTTCCCAGTTAGCGTCTTCATTGGTTACACCAGCGTCAATATATGGTTTGTAAATAATTTTTGCATCTTTATTCAAAGGCGTGATTTCATAGTTGATCACTCCAACTTCGTCTAAATCCAATGAAAGGAAACGACGAATATCAACCGCTACTTCAGTTCCGTTTTTCAACGTAGCCTGAAAAGAACGATGGTACCAACCTTCTTTCATATTCAATTCACGACGAAAGTTTTTAACTTCAGTACACGTATTCAAATCAAAATCCTCACCATTGATTTCAATATTAATTCCAATCCAGTTTGGAGCATTCAAAACTTTAGCGAAATATTTAGGGTATCCATTTTTCCACCAACCCACTTTAGTTTTGTCTGGATAATAAATTCCCGCAATATAACTTCCTTGAAAAGTTTCTCCTGAATAATTTTCTTCAAAGTTTGCTCTTTGTCCCATTGCACCGTTTCCAATACTAAAGAGACTTTCAGATGATTTTACACTCTCTCTATCAAATCCTTCTTCAATGATAGACCAGTTATCTGGTTTTATATAATCTTGATTCATTTTCTGTTTTAATTTAAGGATAAGGTTTGAAGCTTGAGAATAAAACACCTCATTGCTTCATTCCTCTTTAACCTTATTTTTGGTTGGTTATTTGTTTATTAAAGATTCCAAGAAAGTGGAATCAATCTTTGTAAAGTCTTTAAAAATGTACTGAGCTTCATTCAGTGTTTCTTCTTCACCAATACCAATGCTCATCATTTTGGCAACATTTGCAGCTTGCACACCAGCTACCGAATCTTCAAAAACTATTGAATCTTCATTGGTTATGTTCAACAAGCGCGCAGCATGAAGAAAAACTTCTGGATCTGGCTTTGCATTCACAACATCATTTCCGTCAACGATGGCGTCAAAAAAAGCAAGAGTTCCCGTTTTTTCAAGAATAGGTCTAGCATTCTTACTAGCTGAACCCAATGCAATAGGCTGATTATTTTCTTTTAAAAATTGCAAAACAGGCATTACCCCTGGCAAAATCTCACTTTCATCCATATCAACTAAATAGGACAGATAGTCTTCATTCTTTTGAATTAACCATTTGTCTTTATCTTCTTGTGATGCCTCAACTTTTCCTAATTCTAAAATTATATCCAAGGAGCGAACTCGGCTCACACCTTTTAATAATTCATTATGTTCTAATGTGAAGTCAATTCCTAATTCATTGGCAATTTTTTTCCACGCTAAAAAATGATATTTGGCAGTGTCCACAATTACACCATCTAAATCAAAAATAAATCCTTTTCTCTTTTTCATTATAATTCTGCTTATTATTTATTTTATAGTTGTACTTTTTCTTTAACAAAAAATACAGCTGAACCTGCAATTAACATGGAAACTCCAGCAATTACAATAATCGCCATTGGATTACCTCCAAAAAGTGCTATCAAAGTACTACCTAATACACCTGCTGCAATTTGAGGAATTGTTATTGTTGCATTAAAAAGTCCCATATAAACTCCCATTTTATCTGCTGGCAATGAACCAGATAACATTGCATAAGGCATCGCCAAAATTGCGGCCCAAGCCAATCCTACCCCTGAGATAGAAAGTAATAACATATTTTTGTCCTCAACTAAAAACATAGAAATCAATCCTAATCCACCCAATACAAGTGAAAAACTGTATGTCTTTTTTCTTCCAATTGATTTAGCAATCGAAGGAATAAGCAAAGAGAACAAAGCTGCTACTCCACTATAGAATGCAAACATTACTCCCGTCCAATCTCCAGCTTCGTTAAAACCAATTGATTTTGCATCTAGAGCAACTCCATGCCCCCAAACTTGATTAGCAATTGCTCTTGTAGTGTAAACCCACATTAAGAACAAGGCAAACCAGGAGAAAAACTGAACAACTCCCAACTGCCAAAAGATTTTTGGAGCATCTCCAATCAATGTAAAAATGCTTGTTTTTTCCATTTTTTCAGGAGCATTTAGATCAATTTTATTGTACTCAGCGTGTTCCTTTGGAGCATATTCTTTGGTTCTTAAAACAGTCCAAAGCACGGTTCCCAATAATATTGTTCCTCCAATATAAAAAGACCAGATTACTGATTCTGCTACTTTTTCACCAGCAGCAGGCACATTAGACATTCCAATTTTAACTAAAATCCAAGGCAATAATGATCCAAAAACAGCTCCAAAATTGATTAAAGCACTTTGAAGTGAATACCCAAGATTACGCTGTTCATCATTTACCATATCACCCACAAGAGCTCTAAATGGCTGCATCGTAACATTAAATGACGTATCCATCAACAACAACATTACAGCTCCAAAAACCAACGGAGGCAACAGATATGTAAAATACTCTGCATTTGGCATAAAGAACATTGCCATTGCAGAAACAATCGCTCCAAAAAATATAAACGGAATACGTCGTCCTAATTTGGTCCACGTTTTATCACTCGAAAGACCAATAATAGGCTGGACAATCAAACCTGCCAAAGGCGCTGCCAACCAAAAATAACCTATACTATGAACATCAGCCCCTAAGGCTTCTAATATTCTACTTGTATTTCCATTTTGCAAAGAATAGCCTATTTGAACCCCTAAGAATCCAAAACTTAAATTCCATATTTGCCAAAAACTTAATTTCGGTTTTTCCATTATTAAAAAATTTACATATTTATCAGACAAACACACTGTTTGCCCTATAGTTTTTTGATTATATCAACTAAAATTGATAATGAAAATTACAAACAATACAAAATGAAGTTTGGTTCAAATTATTACAATCAAATAATTTTCATATCGAAACAAATCTTTCCATTATTCATTTAAAATAATTAAGATTTATTAATTTCAAAAATGACTAAAAATAATCGTTCCTGAATTTAATTGTTTTTATAAAAAATACTTTGATAATAATATGGAATAGCTAAATCGGTTTATCCATCATTATAGATAAACTTTCTTAAAATTCATTAACTATACACTTGTAAAAATTCATTAAATCATTATACTATTTATGAATTCTTTTTTTAAAATTTAATTGCATTGGAATAAATAAAATACAATTAAATTTTCGTTATAAAAAAACTCATCTTATTTTTCGAAGTAAAAGAAAAGCTATAAACGGGGAGTAAATATATAAAAATCTTTTTTGTTTATATTCAATAAAACCTGAAAATAATCATTTTTTCCAACTACAAGGTTGTAGTAATTAATAAAGTACGTATTTTTTTTGCAAATTATTTTAGAATTGACAAAACAAAAAAATCGAACAGAGTTTAATCCATTCGATTTATATTTTAGTATTCGATTCCAAAAGTAATTAATTACATCGTGATTAAATTAAGTAATTAAAAACAATGCTTTCGATTTTCTAAAAATTTAATTTGTAGACTCTCTTTCTACCAAATAGGTTTCAATCACCTCAGTTATGTAATTTTCATCTTCAGATTCATCTTCAGACTCTAATCGATCAATAATAATTTTGGCTGCACGATTTCCCATTTTTACACCACTTTGACTCACTGTAGTAATAGTTGGAGTTGAATATTTAGAAATCATACCATCAGTAAAAGCGATTACAGCAAGGTCTTTCGGCACATTCAATCCAATTTTATTAGCCGTTTTGATACAGGTTACGGCAAAAATTTCATTTACTGCAAAAACTGCATCAATAGCCTCGTCTTCCAGTAATTTACCTATAATAATTTCACAAGTATCAATATCTTCAATTTTAATAATTAAGCTCTCATCAAAAGGTAAATTATTATCAAGCAACGCTTTGACATACCCATCGGTTCTCAATTTACCAACACTTACATAATCAACTGTAGTGACCAAAGCAATTTTTTTTCGTCCTTTATCGATCAAGCTTTGCACAGCTTCATATGCGGCTTGTTTGTCATCAATAATTACTTTATCACACAATACTTCATTAGTAACTCTATCAAACATTACAACAGGCATCCCTTGATTTATTACTTCTGTAATATGATGAAAATCTCCTTTGAATTGAGTCTCTTTAGACAATGACATAATGAAACCATCTATACTTCCATTGGCCAAAAGTTCCATGTTTAATACTTCTTTATCAAAAGAATCATCGGACAAACAGATAACTACACTGTATCCATTTTCATTGGCTATTTGCTCGATACCATTGATAACGGTGGAAAAAAAATGGTGTACAATTTCTGGGATAATAATACCGATCGTTTTGGTTTTTCGGTTTTTAAGACTAAGGGCAATATTATTGGGTTTGTAATGATAAAATTTGGCAAATGCTTGAACTTTTAATCTTGTTTCTTCACCTATTTCCGGACTATTTCTAAGAGATTTTGAAACAGTGGAAATTGAAACATCCAATTCTTTAGCAATTTGCTTTAGAGTTATTTTTTTCTTCATAAAATGTGGCATTACTATATTGTACTAATCATTTCTTAATAAAGGTAACATAATTTTTTATTTATTGTAAATATTCGCATAAAAATAAATATAAAAAGCAAAGTTTTCAACACTATCACGTTTTCGTAACACCGTATAATTTCGGTCATGTCGGGCGTGTTAATTAATTCTTAATTTTGAAATTCGAAGTAAAAAAACTTAAACAAAACTTAACCAAAAAAAACAATTAATTTAAACAAAAAGTATGAAAACAATTTATAGAAAGTTGTTATTTTTATTACTCCTACTTCCGTTTTGTGCAATAGCCCAAAACAAAGTTGAAGGAATAGTACTTGATAATGTATCAGGTCAGCCTATTCCAGGAGTAAATGTAAAAATAGAAGGAAGCGCTTCAGGTGCTTCAACGGGTTTTGACGGTAAATTTCAATTGTCTAATGTAAAACCTACAGATGTGTTAAACATATCTTATATGGGATATACAACTAGGACAGTTACTGTTGGATCTCAAAGTTCATTAACTATTAAACTTCAAGAAGATTCTAATCAATTAAAAGAAGTCGTAGTACAAGTAGGATACGGTTCTGTTAAGAAAAAAGATGCTACTGGTGCGGTGACCGTATTATCAACAAAAGATTTCAATAAAGGATTAAATGTTACTTCAGAAAACTTAATTACAGGTCGAGTAGCTGGCGTAAGTGTTACTGGAGGAGGTGCTCCTGGAGCAAAAGCAAACATCCGAATTAGAGGAGGATCATCACTGAATGCTTCGAACGAACCTTTAATTGTAGTTGACGGCTTACCCCTAAGCAATGCAGTCCCTGATGGCTCAACAAGTATTTTATCTACTATTGACCCAAATGATATTGAGTCTTTTACAATACTAAAAGACGCTTCAGCATCAGCAATTTATGGATCTAGAGCAGCAAACGGAGTTATTGTTATTACCACTAAAAAAGGGACCAAAGGAGGTGTGAAAGTTGCTTTTAACACACAGTCTGGAGTAAGTACTGTTGCCAAAAAGATTGACGTATTAAGTGCTGATCAATTTCGTGAGTTAGTAAATACATATGGTACAGCTAACCAAAAAGCGAAACTTGGTACTGCAAATACTGATTGGCAAGATGAAATCTTTCATGATGTAATAACTACTGACAATAACATATCTGTAAGCGGTTCTTTATTCGACAAATTACCTACAAGACTTTCTGTTGGTAACACCAACACACCTGGTATTTTAAAAAACACAAGTTTTGAAAGAACAACTACTTCATTATCTTTAAATCCTGTACTTTTAGATAATCACTTGAAAATCGACATTAACGGTAATTTATCATTTGGTAAAAATCAATTTCAAGATGAAAGTAATGTAATTGGTAGCGCTATCTCTTTTGACCCAACACAACCAGTTTATCAAGCAGATTCTCGTTATGATGGATATTTCGAATGGTTAGCCGCAAATGGCGATGTACTTCTTCTACCTGCAAAAAATCCAGTAGCCCGCATAAATCAAAACAATAGAAGATCTACTTCTACAAGAAAATGGGGTAATGCTAGAGTAGATTATAAAATGCATTTCTTAGAAGAACTGAGAGCAGTTGCAGAAGTAGGAATAGACAGATTTGACAGTCAAGGATTTGAAGAGACAAGTGTAAATAGCATTAGCGGTTACCAACCTAAAACTTTTTCTTCAGGTCAATGGGTTAATTTAGGTAATCGAAGAGATTATACAGACTCACGTCAGAACAAAAATCTAAATGCTTATTTAAATTATGTTAAAGAATTTGGCAAATTTAAAGTTGATTTAACAGGAGGTTACAACTATCAATTATTTCAAAGGGAAGCATATACTACTGGAGAAACTAGACAGCCTAATCCTGCGGAAGATGTAACTACAGACCCTGATATTAATCTGCAATCTTACTTTGGACGTGCTAATATTGGATATGACAGCAGGTATTTACTTACTATAAATTACAGAAGAGATGGTACTTCACGTTTTTCTGAAGCAAACCGTTGGGGTGATTTTGGAGGAGCTGCCTTTGCTTGGAATATAGGAGAAGAAGCTTTCTTAAAAGACAACAAAACCATTTCTGCTTTAAAATTAAGAATTGGATATGGTACTACAGGACAACAAGACATTTCTGCTTCTTATGACTATTTAAGAAGAGTAACATTAGGAACTGTAAATTCTAATTATGTTTTTGGCAGTACAGCTTACCAAGTTGCAAGAACTGAAGGATTTAATGAAACTATTAAATGGGAAACTGCAACAGAGTTTAACGTTGGAGTAGATTTTGGGTTCTTAGAGAATAGAATTAACGGTAGTATTAACTATTTCAACAAAATAGCTTCAGATCTTTTAGCTGACATTGCCTATCCTGATGGTGCCAATTTAAGAAACTCAGGTTTTGCAAACATTGGTGATGTTAGAACTGATGGTATTGAATTTAATATCAATGCCGATATCATTAAAAAAGACAACTTAAACTGGAATTTAGGCTTTAATGTGGCTTACCTTAATCAAGAAATCACTAGTTTAGGCGAAACAGTTCCTGGTTTTCAAGGATATATGACAGGTGATAATATTGCTGGAGGGAGTAATAATAAAATCAAAATTAATACAGTTGGTTTCAATCCTAGCTCATTTTATGTCTACGAACAACTATATGACATCAACAAAAGACCAATACAAGGAGCTTATGTAGATAGAGATGGAGATGGAAAAATTACTCAAAACGACAGATACAGATTTCACAAACCAAATGCTGATTATACTTTTGGATTATTTAGTACTTTCAATTACAAAAAATTTGATTTTGCTATGAGTTGGAGAGCTAGCTTGGGAAATTATGTGTTTGACAATATCAGTTCTGACAAAGGGTACTTACAAGCGGCATTAAGGAGAGATACTGATTTAGCAAATATTACCCCTGATTTTTATGAAACTGGATTCACTTATGAAGATAATGGGACATCACGTTACGCTTCAGATTATTTTATAAAAGATGCTTCTTTTATAAAATTGGATAATATCTCAGTAGGATACACTATGGACAAATCAGTTCTTAAATTGGCAACTTTACGTTTCTCTTTAGGAGTTCAAAACGCACTTGTTTTTAGTAAATACAACGGAATAGATCCTGAAAGCTTTTCTGGTGTTGATGGATCTGTTTACCCAAGAGCTAGAACATTTATGTTTGGTGTAAATGCTAATTTCTAACCCTAATTTTTAAACACAATAAAATGAAAATATCATTTAAAAAAATAGCTTATTTATTTCTAGTAATTTTAGGAATGAATATGGTTCTTACTTCTTGTACAGATGACTTGAATGTAACACCAAAAGACGATGATGAATTTCTTGCAGAAGACTTTTATAAAAATCCAGATTCCTACAAAAAAGTTTTAGCAAAATTATACGCTGGCATGTATGTTGGAGGTAATGATGGAGATGGTCAAGCTGATATTTCTGGAATTGGAGGAGATTTTAGCAGTTACTTAAGATTACTTTTTGTGACTCAAGAATTGACTACAGACGAAGCAATAATCGCTTGGGCAGACGGTACTTTACCAACTTTGAATACCCAAACGTGGGTACCAGTCAATGAGTTTTTATACGGAACTTATTCTCGCTCATTCTATCAAATTAGTATTGCTAATGAGTTTTTAAGACAAACGACAGATGAAAAATTAACTGAAAGAGGAGTAGATGCTGCTTTAAAAGCTGAAATAGCAACATTTAGAGCAGAAGCACGCTTCTTAAGAGCATTTGATTACGTACAATTGATGGATTTATTTGGAAATGTTCCTATTACTACAGAGGCGGATCCAGTAGGTATTTACAATCCAGTTCAAAAATCAAGAGCCGAAGTATTTGCTTTTGTGGAAAGTGAATTAAAAGACTTAGATTCTAGTTTAAAAGCTTCAAGAGGGAATGAATATGGTAGAATAGATAAAACCGCAGCTAAATTTTTATTAGCTCAAATTTATCTTAATGCCAAAGTTTACATTGGTACAGCCAAAAACACAGAATGTATTTCTGCTTGTAATGATGTAATTGCCTCAGGTTATTCTTTTGCAGATGTCCCGTACGCATATTTATTCTCTGCAGATAACAATACCAATGGAGCACAAGATGAAGTTATCTTTCCAATCGTAAGCGACGGTAACTACACTAGAGCTACAGGAGGTGGAATGAGTTTTATTATGCACGCTTCTATAGTTGGATCTATGAATCCAAGTGACAGAGGAATGGATGGTGGATGGAATGGGATAAGAACAAGAAAAGAATTTGTTCAATTATTCCCAGATGAAAATGGAGTAGGTGATGTAAGGGGAAGCTTTTACACAAGTGGGCAATCTCTTGAAGTAAACAATGTAGGAACCCCTACTGATGGATATGGTATTACAAAATACATCAATAAGAAAGCAGATGGTAGTGCAGCCCAAAGAAATGATATTCCGGATATAGACTTCCCAATGTTTAGAATGTCGGACGCATACTTAATGTATGCAGAAGCAACTCTAAGAGGAGGAACTGGCGGAGATATTACTACAGCTGTAGGGTATGTCAATAAATTAAGAACAAGAGCAGGTGCATCATCCATTACATCTACAGATTTGACGCTTAATTTTATTCTTGACGAAAGAGGACGAGAATTATTTTGGGAATGCCACAGAAGAACAGATTTAATTCGTTTTGACAAATTTACAGGTTCATCTAAAATATGGCAATGGAAAGGTGGCGTAAAAAACGGCACTTCAACAGAATCATACAGAAACCTAATGCCAATTCCATCAACCGCTATTCAAGCAAACCCAACTTTAAAACAAAATCCTGGATACTAACCTTATTAAATATTATAAAAAATGAAAAATCTAAATAAAATTTTAATCGCTTTTGTAAGCGTACTTGCTATATCTTGCTCTGGGGATGATGTTGAAAACAGACCCGTAATCGTAGAAGGAACAGCACCTGTTCTTCTTTCTCCTAAATCAGATTTTAATATTGTATTATCACAAGAAAACGAAACTGACTTGGCTACTACAGTAGTTTGGGAACCAGCAACTTACGAGGGAGATGCAACGGTAATAAATTACACTATAGAAATTGCAAAAAAAGGTACAGATTTTGCAACTCCTTTTATTGCAGCAACTTCAACATCTACTTTCAAAAACTTTACAGTTGCAGAACTTAATTCCGCATTAATTAATGCAGGTTTCCCAGCTAAGGTAGAATCTGAAATTGATATTCGTGTGAAATCAACTTTAGGAGGTGTTGGTTCAACACCTCAAATTTCAAACTCGTATACTATCAAAGCTACCCCATACCATGTACCATTAGCTTCTTCTCATTGGTTAGTTGGTGCTGCTACTCCAGGTGGTTGGACGTGGGATGGTGATGCTGAAACAGAATTTCCATTAATTATTGGAAGAACAGACGCTTATCAAGTAGCAATTGTATTAAAAAGTGGAGAAGCTTTCAGAGAGTTTTTAAAAAATGATTTCACGAGTGGTGGTAACTGGGGTACCTCACATAATTACACATATTTCTCAGATAATGGTTTTACAATTGATTCAGAATTGGAAAATGCCGGAGATGGTGATAGTAACTTTAGATATACAGGCCCTACTACTGAAAGAGTTTTGACTATTGATTATACTGCCAAAACAATCACACTAGAATAAATAATACAAACTTGCATAAAAGACTTAATAAAATAAGGGGCTGTTGTAAAACAGCTCCTTATTTTATTATAAAAAACTCATTATTTAGTGAATTATTAGGATATTAAAAACTATCTTTTAAAACAAACCCAAGAATTCAACCCAAATAACTAGCTAGCTATAAAATTGTATTGAAGTATTTCCTTTCTAGCAATGATTATATCTCTTTATCAAATTCTGAACATTTCAATGTGATGATTCTATCTATTAAAATTATTACAACACAAAACAGCAAACAATAGTGATAGATTAAAAAAAAACATTCATAGCATTATTAGAGAGCAACAATGTGATTACCTAAACGGCAATCACATTGTTGCTCTTTTACATTGAAAACTAACAAGATAACCAATGATTTTAGCATAATTCCATATTAATTTTTTGTAGTAATTTTTTTATCAACACTACATCGTTATAGTATTTATTAATATTTAACCTATGTTAAATTATAAGATATATTTTATAATTTTATAACTATTAGATTTAAATAAAATATAATATTCGAAATGTTTGTAGTTGCAAATGCGAATAACCTGAATTTTAAATAAGGTTGCGCGACCAAAGACCGAACCAGTATTAATGTCTTTAAAATATGATTCAAAAGATTAAAAAAGCGGATGCCGAAAAGCTAATGAGTAGGCAAAGAAAATTTCAAATTTATCAAAATGAAAAAAGATTTTTTAAAAAAAGTAAAAGGAGCTATTCTATCTAAAGATGAAGCAATGACGATCTCGGGTGGTTATGTTAATGGTTCATTTAATCCCTCTGGACCATGTTCTTTTATTTATTGCGGAGGATTTGCAAATGTTGGTGCTCCGGTAGCGACCCCAAAAGGTTGTGTAGCTGCAAGATTATATATATATAGGCCAAATCCGTCATTATATTGTCAAGCTTAGTATTTATTACAGGTTTAGAGGTTTGAAAAAACCTCTTTTCTTTTAATTTCAAAATAAAATTATGATAATACAAAGTTTTTGGTCGAAACCATTTTTAAGTAATTCAACAGACCCCAATAGTCGATTTAAAAGCGGATGGCTTAATGAAAAATATTTTTATTTTAGTATGGGCATTAAGCTGTTTAATATTTAAAGAATTTTATAGCGAAGTAAATCTCTATACTGATACTAAAGGAGAATTTATTGTAAATAAAACATTAGGCATCCCTTATTCAAATTTTATAAATTGTTTTGACAACTTAGATAATACAAATGAAAAGCTATGGGCCATTCCTAAACTTTATGCCTATAATCTTCAAAACAATCCATTTATTCATGCAGATACTGATGTTTTTATTTGGGAAAAGTTTCCAGAAGAATTAATCAATGCACCCTTATTTTGCAAAATATAGAAGAAAATTTTCCAATCTACTCAGAAGCATTAGAAGAAATTCTAAAATTGTTTGACAGGATACCAACTGAGCTAATTAATTCTTTATACAAACACAAAAAAATAATGGCTTTTAATGCCGGGATTATTGGAGGTACTGATATGGCTTTTTTTAAGAAACTATATTCGCGATCTAAAAAATTTATAAATAAAAATGAGCATTATTTTGAAAAAATTGACGTAGGTATTTTCAATATGATTTATGAACAGCAACTCGGATATGCAATTGCGGATAAACAAGGAATCCATCCTAAATCATTATTCGACAATATTGATTCTAATTTTACAACTTTAGTAAACTTTCCTTTAGCAGCATTTCATAGCAAGTATATTCATGCAATTGGTTTTGCAAAAAAATCTTTATATGCATGTGAGCAAATAGAAGCACTATTAATGTATGAATTTCCAGAGGAATATGAAAAGATAAAAGTCAATGGAATTAAAAATTCATTGTGGAAAGATTACTACGAAATATCAGAATTAAGAAAAAGGTTTTTATTTTCAATTTTTAATTTTGTTAGAGAAAATGACATTTCTGTTATTTACAATGTCAAATTTCATATTAATCGCACAGCAAAAATTTTAGAAGACAATGATTCTAGTAAAATAGATTATGCATCTCCACAAACATTACAAAGAGAACAACTAGATCTTGAAGAATGGGATGCTATTTTATTGTATTTTCAAGAACCCATTTCTATCAATGAGTTAAGTTTTGAATTACTATTAGATAATGATATTGCTGCAAAACACACCAAAAAAACATTAACTGAGAAATTATTGTCTTTTGTCTTTGACAAATGCCTATTACATGAAATTCTATTGCCCGATTTTGTAAACAAATAATTCGAAAAAAAATGGTTGTAAAAGTTGGCTATTTGGTTTCTTACGATTATGAATATTTGAAATATTCATTACCATTAGTTTATCAAAATGAAAAAGTACAAGAAATAATTTTAGTCATAGATAAGGATAGATTAACATGGTCTGGAAACAAATTTGAAATTCCATTATCTTTTTTTGAATGGATTAAATCAATTGACATAGAATTTAAAATAAAAATTGAAGAAGATTCCTTTTATAATGAATTGAATCCACCAATGATAAATGAAAATGAAGAACGTAATTTTCTTTATAAAAAAATGGGAAAATGCGATTGGTATATTCAATTAGATTGCGACGAATATTTTCTTGATTTTGACAAATTTATGAATGAATTAGAGAAAATATATTTAGACAAAAATAAATATAACAACGCTCTTTCTGTATGTGTCAAATTTGCAAATTTATTTAAAAAGTTAGATAAAGGATTTTTAGTTATTTCTCCTATAATAGAAAACTGTTGGGTCGCTACTACAAATCCCATTTGCTATTATGGAAGAGTTAACGAATATAACAAAACAATTGAATCAGATGCTATTCTTATCCATCAATCTTGGGCTAGAGATCAAAATGAAATACTTCAAAAAATAACAAATTGGGGGCATAAAAATGATTTTGACTCTAACAGTTATTTTAATTTATGGAAATCACTTGATAAAAACAATTACAGATATATCCGCAATTTTCATCCATTACAAAATAATTATGGAGTATGGAATGAACTAAAGTTATTAAATTTTGAAAATATTGAAACATTATTAAACTATAATGAGAATCAATTAAGAAGAGTCTTCAATAAAAGTAAATTACAAGTATAAAAAAAAATCAAAGTTTTTGGCTAAGCCCTTTACAAGAGATTTTAATACCAGATTTTAGAAATAAATAGCAGTAATTAAAAAAAATCAAACGCTTTAAAATTCCGAATAGTTTGTAGTTGCAAATACGAATAATCAGAATTTTAGATAGGTTGCGCAACCTAAGACCGAGTCTGAGATTAATGTCTATAAAATATGATTTTAAAAATTAAAAAAGCGGAAGCCGAAAAGCTAATGAGTAGGTAGAGAAGAATTTTAAATTTATTAAAATGAAAAAAGATTTTTTGAGTAAAATTAAAGGAGAGATTTTAAGTGTTAAAGATGCTAAAATAATTCAAGGAGGATATAATATTGAAGCGTGTAATGCCCCACAATGCCCTCAAGGTTATTTACAGCAAGCTACAACTGTTTGGTGTGGTAGCAGCTATTTGTCATTGTACTGGAATAACTTTCAATATTGCAGGAAATAATCAA
Source organism: Flavobacterium sp. P1_E4 (assembly GCF_056405915.1). Classification (NCBI taxonomy): domain Bacteria; kingdom Pseudomonadati; phylum Bacteroidota; class Flavobacteriia; order Flavobacteriales; family Flavobacteriaceae; genus Flavobacterium; species Flavobacterium sp. P1_E4. Next base: position 8,314 of record NZ_JBFUBE010000023.1, on the reverse strand, counting down.
AAACATAATATATAAAAAACAAAGGGAGAATATTTAAAGTACTCTCCCTTTTTGAAAAAAAAAAATGAAAATAATACAAAGTTTTTGGACTAAACCCTCTTTATGCTATTCAGAAGACCAAAATGCAAGATTTAATGGAGGTTGGTCACATCAAAAATATGCTTTTTATAGCTTTGCATTAAGTGCATTGACTATAAAAAAGCATTATGATTGTATTGAACTTTATACAGATAACTATGGATTAGAGCTGTTTAGAGATGTATTACAACTTCCTTATGATAAGATACATGTAAATCTAAATTCGCTAGATAATTATAATCCAAAGTTATGGGCAATTGGAAAACTGGTTTCTTGTTCTATGCAAGAAGAACCATTTCTACATCTAGACAACGATATTTATCTATGGGATAAATTAAACTATAATGAAAGTAATTTTGATATTATCGCTCAAAATTTTGAAATAGATTATCCAAACTATATTAATACTTTCAATTTTATTTTGAAAAATTTCAATTGGATTCCAAATGAGATAAAAGAAACTTATAAAAAAAACAATAACATTTTGGCCTACAATGCTGGTGTTATTGGAGGCAAAAATTTTGAATTCTTTAAAGAATTGAAACAAAAGGCATTTCAATTTATTGATGAGAATATCGCTTATTTAGAAAAAATGGATATAGGAATATTTAATACGATTTTCGAACAGCAATTAGGTTATGCATTAGTTGAGAAAAATAAATTAAAAATTCAGTTTCTATTTGATAAAGTTGACGCAAATTTTGAACAAGTAATTAATTTTGGCGCAGTCCCAACTTATTCAAAATACATTCATTGCATCGGTTCTGCAAAAAAGTCCATTTTTGCAACAGAACAAATTGAAGCGAGGCTTGCATATCATTTTCCGCAATTCTATAAAGATCTAAACCTAAGATTGGACAATCATTTTGGCACTAATATATATAGTTCGAGTTCTATTTCTCCAAAAAGACTGGAGTTTTTGTTTAATTACTATAAGCTTATGGATAATTATGATTTAGACACTTTGTTTAATCTAAAATTTAAAATCAGTAATAAATGTAAAATTGAAATTGATGAAAATGACAATGCAACTATTGAATTTTTAATCCCACAACTTAATGAAATTGACAGAAAGGAATTGCTCGGGTGGAGTTCTATCCTTCTATATTTTCAAGAGACAGTTTCAATCAAGGAATTATACAACGAATTGGTAATTGACCGTTCATTTATAGAAAAATTTGAAAGCCCCAATGATTTTAAAATGAAATTAATAAGTTTTACTTTGGAAAAAGCACTAATGTTAGAAATATTAATTCCAGAAAATTTAATTATAGAACACAATCTGTGTGAAATAAACTAATACCTACTTAAAAGATCAAAATAAAATATTAAAATTCTGAATTATTTGTAGTTGCAAATATGAGTAAACAGAGTTTTAAATAGGGTAGCGCAACCTGAGACCGAACCCGAGATTAATGTCTATAAAATATGATTTAAAAATTAAAAAAAGCGGAAGTCGAAAAGCTAATGAGTAGGCAAAGTAAAATTTTTAAATTTATTAAAATGAAAAAAGATTTTTTAAACAGATTAAAAGGAGCAATCCTTTCTAAAGAAGAAGCAAAAACAATTTCAGGAGGCTATAATTATTCCGTAGATGGTATAAACGGATCAGGATGTGGTTATGCTATTTGCTACAAAGTTTTTTCATATACGACTAACAATTGTTCTTCGACTGTTGCTCTTAATGGATGGAAAGTAGCTTATGGACAAGTTCAGAACGATACAGTTTCTTCTAGACTTTGCGTAACAAAATAAAACCATATCATAAATAGATGAAAGTCATTCAAAGTTTTTGGTCGATACTTTTTTTTAAAAGAAAATGACGATTTGAATACAAGATTTAAGGGAGGTTGGCTAAATGCCAACTTCTTTTTTTACCCTTGTTTATGCAGTTATTTTAAAATTCGAACAGAACTATGGAGAAGTTGCGCTCTACAAAGATAGTCTTGGCAAAGAATTACTTATTGATAAAATAGAAAACCAATATTCTAAGGTCCATTTAGAACTTAACGAATTACATGATTATTCATTAAAATTATGGGCACTGGGTAAAGTAATTACTTATTCTCCTTAGAAAAAGACTTTTATCCTTGCGGATACATATGTTTTTGTAAGGAATAAACTTTCTCTTGATACTTCAGTATTATCTTTACAACTAGGCTTAACTACTCTGTTCGGTTCCTATCTTGCTTTTAATCCATTTCGTTATTTTCATCACTGGAAATTATAACGTCCTTTTTTTCGCCCCTTTATCTCTTATAATTAGCAAATTACACATCAATTTATTTAAAGATTAGACAAAACAAAACTCAAATACTATTTGTAGTCCTTTTTTTATCAACACTACATCGTTGTAGTATTTATTAATAATTTACTTATGTTAAATAATAAGATATATAATATATTTTTGATTACCGATTCATTCATAATAAATAAAAAAAGTTAATATTTTGAATTATTTGCAGTTGCAAATGCAAGTAAACAGAATTTTAAATAGGGGTGCACAACCTGAGACCAAACCCGAGATTAATGTCTATAAAATATGATCTCAAAAAATTAAAAAGCGGAAGCCGAAAAGCTAATGAGTAGGCAGACAAAAATTTTAAATTTATTAAAATGAAAAAAGATTTTTTAAGTAAAGTAAAAGGAGCTATACTATCTAAAGAAGAGGCAAAAACAATTTCTGGTGGATATAATGGGTCATTTATTGATGGCAGTCCATGCTCGTTCATTGTTTGCGGTAGCTACAGCAATCAAGGCGCGAAAGTAGCAACTCCTGCTGGTTGCACACCAAGAAATCTATATTATTATAAACCAAATCCTTCATTATATTGTGTTGGAGTTTAGTCTTATTTGAAAGAAGATTTAAGAGGTTTGAAAAAACCTCTTTTCTTTTAATTTAAAAAAAATAATTATGATAATACAAAGTTTTTGGTCAAAACCTTTTTTAAGTAATTCTAAAGATCCGAACAGTCGGTTTAAAGGAGGATGGCTAAATGAGAAGTATTTTTACTACAGTATGACATTAAGTTGCTTAAAGTTTAAAGAATTATATGGCGAAGTAAATCTCTATACTGATACTAAAGGAGAATTTATTGTAAATAAAACATTAGGCATCCCTTATTCAAATTTTATAAATTGTTTTGACAACTTAGATAATACAAATGAAAAGCTATGGGCCTTTCCTAAACTTTATGCCTATAATCTTCAAAACAATCCATTTATTCATGCAGATACAGATGTTTTTATTTGGGAAAAGTTCCCAGAAGAATTAATCAATACACCCTTATTTTGCCAAAATATAGAAGAAAATTTTCCAATTTATTCAGAAGCACTAGAAGAAATTTTGACTTTATTTGACTGGATACCTGCAGAACTAATTAATTCTTTGTACAAACATAAAAAAATATTAGCTTTTAACGCTGGGATTATTGGAGGTACTGACTTGGCTTTTTTTAAAAAACTATATTCTCGATCTAAAAAATTCATTAATAAAAATGAGCATTTTTTTGATAAAATTGACGTAGGTATTTTTAATATGATCTATGAACAACAACTTGGATATGCAATTGCTGATAAAAAAGAAATCAGTCCCAAATCATTTTTAAACAATATTGATTCCAATTTTACACCATTAGTAAATTTTCCTTTAGCAGCATTTCACACCAAGTATATTCATGCAATAGGATTTGCAAAAAAATCAATTTATGCTTGCGAACAGATTGAAGCACTATTAATGTATGAGTTCCCTGAAGAATATGAAAAGATAAAATTCAATGGGACTAAAAATTTACTATGGAAAGATTATTATGAAATTTCAGAAATAAGAAAAAAATATTTATTTTCTATTTTCAAATATGTAAGAGAAAACTGTATGGATGTAGTTTGCGAAACGAAATTTAGATTAAACCCCTCAGTTAAAATTTTAGAAGACAATGATTCTAGTAAAATAGATTATATTTCACCACAAACATTACAAAGAGAACAAGTAAATCTTGAGGAATGGGACGCCATTTTATTCTATTTCCAAGAATCCATTTCCATCAATGAACTATGTTTAGAATTAATGCTGGATAATGACATTGCGGCAAAGCACACCAAAAAAGAATTAACGGAAAAATTATTGTCGTTTGTTTTTGACAAATGCCTTTTACATGAAATTCTATTACCTGATTTTCTAAACAAATAATTTAAAAAAAAGATGGTTGTAAAAGTTGGCTATTTGGTTTCTTACGATTATGAATACTTGAAATATTCATTACCATTAGTTTACAAAAATAAAAAAGTACAAGAAATAATTTTAGTCATAGATAAGGATCGATTAACATGGTCTGGAAATAAATTTGAAATTCCATTTTCTTTTTTTGAATGGATTAAATCAATTGACATAGAATTTAAAATAAAAATTGAAGAAGATTCCTTTTATAATGAATTGTATCCCCCAATGATAAATGAAAATGAAGAACGCAATTTTCTATATAAAAAAATGGGAAAATGTGATTGGTATATTCAATTAGATTGCGATGAATATTTTCTTGATTTTGACACATTTATGAATGAATTAGAGGAAATATATTTAGACAAAAGTAAGTATCATAACACTCTTTCTATATGCGTCAAATTTGCAAATTTATTTAAAAAGCTAGAGAAAGGATTTTTGGTTATATCACCTATAGTAGAAAACTGTTGGGTTGCTACTACGAATCCCATTTGCTATTATGGAAGAGTAAACGAATATAACAAAACCATCGAATCTGGAGCTATTCTTATCCATCAATCTTGGGCTAGAAGTCAAGATGAAGTATATCAAAAAATAACAAATTGGGGACATAAAAATGATTTTGACTCTAACAGTTATTTTAATTTATGGAAATCACTTGATATAAACAATTATAGATACATCCGCAATTTCCATCCCTTACAAGATAATGATGGGGTATGGAATGAACTGAAATTATTGAATTTTGAAAATATTGAAACATTATTAAACTATAATGAGAATCAGTTAAGAAGAGTCTTCAATAAAACTAGATTAAAAATATAAAAATGATTATTCAAAGCTTTTGGTCCAAACCTTTTTTAAAAGAAAATGACAATTTGAATGCACGATTTAATGGAGGTTGGCTCAACACCAACCTCTTTTTTTACTCTTGTTTATTCAGTTGTTTAAAATTCAAACAGCATTATGGAGAAGTTACACTCTACACTGACGATCTAGGAAAAGAATTGCTAATTGATAAGTTAGAAATCCCATATTCTAAGGTTTATTTAGAACTTAACGAATTACAGGATTATCCTGCCGAGTTATGGGCACTTGGAAAAGTACTAACCTATTCTCTTCAAGAAAAACCTTTTATTCATGCTGATACCGATGTTTTTATATGGAATAAACTTTCCGATGATTTATTAAAAGCAGATTTATTTGCTCAAAACTTAGAATACAATTTTCCAAAATATAAAGAAGTGTTGGAAACAGCACTTAGTAAATTTAAAGATCTTACAGAGGATTTATTTCCCATTTACTTAAAAACAAAAAATGTTTATGCATATAACGCAGGCATAATTGGCGGTAATGATTTAGGCTTTTTTAAAGAATTTAAAAACAAAGTTTTTAAAATTATAGATGCTAATTTAGATAAACTGCATTTGATTGATATTGGAGTTTTTAATATGGTGTATGAACAAATGTTGGGGTTTGAGTTAGCAAATCAAAAGAATCTAGATATAAAGTTTTTAAAATCTGAAATGAATGAAGCATTCACTAATGTTATGAAATTTCATATGGTTCCTGTAAAAGAGACTTATATTCATACTGTTGGGTATGCCAAAAAGTCTCTAGAAATGTGTGAACAACTAAAATACCGATTGCGGTATGAATTCCCGGAAGAATATGACAAACTAAATAAGAATTTAATAAAATACAATCTATGTTCTGAGAATGACATTGTAGATGATGAAATTCGTTTTGAATTCCTAACTAAAATGTATGCTTGGTTGGAGAATACTTCTTGGGAAATTATTTTGGATACCGAATTTAAATTATCCGAAAGCACACGATTCAATGAAATTACTGAAGAAGAAATAGAAATATATTATTATTCTCCTCAAAAGAAGATGGAAGATAAATTAAAAATGGAAGATTGGGATTTCCTTCTATACTATTTTGAAAATCCAATGAGTATTAACATGATCGTTTTGGAAATAATTAAAGACGAAGGTTTTATGAAAAATATTACTACCGAAGAATTAAAAGAAAAAATATTCTCTTTTGTAATGGATAGATGCATCTACCATCAAATTTTATTACCTACAAATTTCAATTAAAAAATGAATAATTTCACATATCTCAAAAAATATTTAAGAGAAAATCAATATTACAATCTAGAAGATGGGTTCCATAAGCAATTAGAATCTCATCCTAATTTCCCGAGTCTGTATGCGATAATAGATACGTTTAATTTTTTTGAAATTGAGAATCTTGCTGCAAAAATTGAAAAAGAAGAACTGGAAAACATTCCCCATTCTTTTCTTTCGGTAGTAGATTCGGACACAGGAAAGGAGATTGTATTTACAGAAAAAAATAAAAAAAATATAACTATAGAGTTTTCAAACGGTTTCAAAAAAAAAATTTCCAAAGAAGAATATTTAAAAATTTGGACCGGAATAATTGTTGCTATTGAAGCTAATCCAATTAACGAAAGTCAATTATTATCTTCAAACAAAAAGTATAATGTAATAATTGGTGGTGTTTTTGTACTCTCAACAATTCTATTGTTTTTAATAAACAATCAGGACTTGATTACAGGAATATCTTATTATTTACTCTTACTAACTGGTTTGATTATTAGTTTTTTTTTGGTGCGAGAAGAAATGGGTTTATATAATGATTCCATCTCAAAAATATGCAATGCAACAGAAAAAACTAGTTGTAAAGATGTCATGTCGTCCAATGGTGCCAAAGTTTTTAAAAACACAAGTCTAAGTGACATTTCTATACTTTATTTTAGTTCACTGACATTGTTTTTTGTTCTTACTCCTTTTAATTCAAATAGTTTTATTTATTCAATTATTGGAATTTTTAGTGTTCCAATTATTCTATACTCAATCTATTATCAAGGCTTTATTGTAAAAAAATGGTGTCTTCTCTGCTTAGGCATAGATGTAGTGCTTTTATTACAAATAATAGTGATTTCGCTTAATTTCTCCCTAGAATTGAATTCGATAGCAATTATTTCTTTTTTTTCTGGAATATTGATAATTGCCTTATTTTATTTTTGGGGTTATGAGTTTAAAAATAGAATTCAAAAAATAAATAAGTACGAGATTACCGAATTACAATATCAAAAATTAAAACGAAATTATCTTGTTTTCAATGCATTATTAAAAAATAATCAAAAAATAGACGAAGACCAGTTAAATGATTTGAAAACCGTTATAATAGGCAAAATAGAGTCACCAATAACTCTATTTTTGATTATAAGTGCTTCTTGTGGGCATTGTCATACTGCTTATGAAAATGCAGTTAAATTGGTAAAAAAAAATCCAAATGAAATAAAAATCAAATTACTTTTTAATATAAATATTGAGAATACTGAAAATCCAAATAATTTAATTTACAAACAAGCCACCAGTTATTATTGGAGTGGAGAGGTTCATAAAGCTATATCCTCATTAAATGATTGGCATATTGAAAAACTAGATTTAGAAAAGTGGAAATACAAATGGGAAAATAATCATGTTGAATACTCTACTAAAATGATCCCAAACCAATACAATTGGTGTTTAGAAAATGCCATTCATTTTACTCCTGCCATTATTCTTAATGGACATATCATACCAAAAGAATACCAAATTAATGAACTCAATTATTTCATCGATGAATTAATTGAAGAAAAAAAACTAGTACTTTGAGAATAAAAAACTTCCCTTTCTACAAACAACCAGATTCCAAAGATTGTGGGCCAACATGTTTGCGCATTGTAGCAAAATATTACAAAAAAACAATAGAATTACAACACATTAGAAATCTTTCAGAAACTACTCGTGAAGGGAGTAGTTTACTGGGGTTAAGTGATGCAGCAGAAGCGTTAGGATTCCGAACTCTTGGTATAAAAATAAACTTCGAGACATTACAAAATGAATCTCCTCTTCCATGTATTATTCATTGGAACAACCAACATTTTGTAGTTGTTTATAAAATCAAGAAAAACTTAATCTATATATCAGATCCTAGCCA